>JBBIQN010000027.1:0-20040 GCA_037442305.1 Candidatus Bipolaricaulota bacterium | reverse complement strand
TGGACCTACCACCGGGGGCAGGTCACCTCCGCGCAACGAGGGTCACCCCAGCCGCGGCCACGACCATCGCCACGATCTGCAGGGGGAGCAGGCGTTCTCCGAGGAGCATCGCCGAGAGGACAGCCGTGCCGAGCGGGGAGAGATTGAGGATCACGTTCGCTTCGAACGTGCTGAGATGCCGCAGGGCGTGGTTGTAGAGGAGGTAAGCGAGGAGGGTGTTCACGAGCGCCAACCCCACGATCACGCCCCACGCGGAACCAGGCATCAACGGCACACCCTCCACAGCCAGCGCGAGAACCAGCAGGGCTCCCCCCCCAATGCCAAGGGGGATCGCGGTGAGGGGAACCGTTCCCACGATCCGATCCCGGGCTATGGCGCGAGCCAGCACTGGAAATGCGGCGAACGCAACCAGGGCGAGCATCAAGGCCGCGAACGCGGCCGGTGCCACAGGGTCCATCCCCGCGGCGAAGAACCCCACGCTCCCCGCGACCGCAACCCCTATCCCCACGAGCTGGAGACCGCGGGGGCGTTCCCCTAGCCAGAGGAGCCCCAGACCAAGCACCGGGATGGGTACCAGACATAGCACGAGGGATCCGGCGGTCGCGGGGATCGTGCGCAACGCCCAGAACAACGCTCCATTCCCCACTGCGTACTGGGCCAGACCCATCAGGGCGAACCGTGCCCATAGCGTCCGCGGATAACTCCTCACCGCGGCCCGTCCCCGCCATAGCCAGGGCACGAGGAGCACAGACGCGAGGAGGTAACGCAGCCCGGCCACCGTGAATGGGCCGGTGTACCCCAAGGCGAACTTAACCCCGATGAAGGACGAGGACCAGATGAGGGTCACCAGGACCACCTCGATCAAAGCAAGGCGCCCTCCGAGCCGGGTTCCCGCCGCCGCGGTCGGCGCGGAAATCGGGGCCGTCATCGCCTCGACCCCTGTCTCCTCATCCGCCTATCCTTCTGCATCACACCCGCTCGTCCTTGGGCGGACGCCCCATCAACTCATCGAGCTTGACAGGGGGGGCGGCACCTTCATAAAGGATGTCGTAAACAACCTCCGTAATCGGCATCTCCACCCGATGTACATGAGCCAGGGACCGCACTGCCTGGGCGGCGAACACACCCTCGGCCACCATGCGCATTCCCGCCAAGATGTCCGGGAGCTTCTCGCCACGCCCGATGCGTTCTCCAACACTACGGTTTCGGCTGTGTCGAGAGGTGCAGGTGGCCACGAGATCTCCGAGCCCAGAGAGTCCAAACAAGGTTTCCCGTGAAGCTCCCAGACACGCCGCCAGCCTTACCATCTCCGCCAGCCCGCGGGCGATGAGGGCCCCCTTGGCGTTATCTCCGTACCCCAACCCATCGCAGATTCCGGCGGCCACCGCAATCACGTTCTTCACCGTCGCCCCGTACTCCACACCCTGGATATCATCGGTGAGATACACGCGGAACCGATCTGTCATCAGAGTTTCCTGGATCTTTCGCCCGAGCATGAGATCCTGACCGGCGAGCACTACCGCAGTCGGCTCATCGCGGCCGACTTCCTCGGCGTGAGAGGGCCCCGACAACGCAAACGCTGGGGCCCCTGGCAGTTCCTCATCGAGCACGACGGTCATCGGCTTCAGCGTGTCCCGCTCAATCCCCTTGGCCAGGCTGACCAGGGCGATTGGGGTACGACCGCCGAGGGCCTCCGCCACTCGCCGGGCGATTCCCCTCATGGCAACGCTCGGAACGGCAAGTAGGAACACCTCGCCCCATGCCGTAACCTGTTCCAAGCTTGCCGTGATCGGGAGATCCGGCGGGATCAGAACTCCGGGGAGGTACTTCCGGTTCTCCTGGTCGCGTACAAGGGCAGTAGCCTGGGCGGGGTCCCGCACCCAGAGGCACGTGGGGATGCCCTTCCGCGCCAACAGGCGCGCCATCGCCGTACCCCACCCCCCGCCGCCCAACACCGCGATGTTCACGCCCTCACTATGCCTGAACCTGGTTGCCGTCGTCAACTCCCGTGCCCACCTCTATCCTTCCGGCGCGGACACGCCCGGCGCGCGAAAGTCCACGCCTAGAACCTGGTTCAAAACAGAACTAGGGAGTGGCTAGCCACCGCGGCCTTCCTATCACGAAGTACGCCAAGGCACGAAGGAATCTTGAATCTGTGCGCCGAGATCCGTTCGGTCCCTGTGGATCCAAGGGCGATGGGGGCCGTCTGTCGTTCCGTTTCCAGAATCATCCTAGGGGATCTGGACATCTTCCGGCTCGGTTCTTCTTCGTGTGCTTCGTGCCCTTCGTGGCCTCGTGGTGACGTAGGGGCGAGGCATGCCTCGCCCCTACGGTCTGCACGAACGCACCACGGTTGATCGCGCCTTCACGCGCACGGGAAGCGGCCCCTCGCGCGGCCACGGTTTGACACCCTACGACCCCATGGGTACCCTCCGAAGCGATGAACCGCACATGGCCTCGGATGCTTGGGTTCCTGCTCTCCCCGGGGACCTCCCTCGTCGGCCTCGCGAGCCCGACCCTCTCCGTCATCCTTCCCTCCCCCAGATCCGGCCGGGAAACGACAGGCACGAGGCCCTAGGCCATGGCGTTCCTCCACCGCGCCTTCGCCAGTAACGAGCTTTGGGTGTGGTTCCTTTCTTTGGGGATCTTCGTCGTCACGTTCGCCGTCCTCAAGCTCGCGAAGTGGGTGACCCACCGCCGTCTTCTCGCCCGCCACCAGCGCGCCCCAAGCGAGTTCGTGCGCTTGATGGCAGACCTCGCCCGGCGAACCCAGACCGTGGTTTTCCTTGCCGTCTCCTTGTTCGCGGCCTCGCTTGCCCTCAACCTCACCCCCGCAGCGTCCCGCGGGGTGGGCCTGCTGGCAGTCCTTGCCTTGATCGTTCAGATGGCCACTTGGGGCACCCGTCTCATCACGTACTGGGTGAATCGCGCGATCAAGCACAAGTTAGAGGAAGAACACGACGCAGCCAGCGCCACCACCCTCAACGCGGTGGCGTTCCTGGGAAAGATCGTCCTGTGGGCGGTGGCGCTCCTCCTCGCCCTCGACAACATCGGGATTGACATCACTGCCCTCATCACCGGGCTCGGGATCGCCGGGATCGCGGTCGCCCTCGCCCTCCAGAATGTCCTCGGGGATCTGTTCGCCTCGATCGCGATCGTGGTGGACAAACCGTTCCTGGTCGGGGACTTCATCGTCGTGGGGAGCTTCGCGGGAACGGTGGAGCGGGTCGGGCTCAAGACGACCCGCATCCGGAGCCTGTCTGGAGAGCAGCTTGTCTACGCGAACTCCGAGCTCCTGAAGAGCGCGGTTCAGAACTACAAGCGGATGCGCGAGCGCCGAGCCTTGTTCACGTTCACCCTCCCCTATCCGACCCCCTACGACCAGCTCCTCTCCGTCCCCAGCCTCGTCCGGGAGGTGATCGAGGCCCAGCCCAACGCTCGCTTCGACCGGGCCCACCTGAAAGAGTACGGTGAGCTCGGGTTCGTGCACGAGGTGGTGTACTTCGTCCTCGTCCCCGACTTCACCGCGTACCGGGACGTGCATCAAGCGATTCACCACGAGCTCCTGCGCCGGTTCCGGGACCGTGGGATCGAGTTCGCCTATCCGAGGCGAGTTGTGCATATCCAGCCCAGTTTGGACCGATCGAAGGAGGGACCCGATGAACGTTAACCGTGCCGCGGAGCGGCTCCTGGGAGCCCGCACTGTGGTGAACCCGTCCCGCGCAACCCTCATCCGGGAAGCGATCTCCCGCCGCGAAGCCCTCGCGAGCGCGTCGGGAGCCCTTGCCGCGTGGACCTCGCCCGAGTCCACGGGCCGGAGGCCGAAGGACACGTACCTCGTGGATCGGCCGGAGATCCACGACGAGGTGGACTGGACGTCCCCGTACTGCCTCCCGTTGGCGCCCGCCACATGTGAGATGCTCCTCTCCGACGCGGTGGAGACGCTGGGGGCCAAGTCCGGGCTGTTTGTCATCGAACGGGTTCTTGGTGCTCATCCAGCGTACGCGTTGCCCGTGCGCGTCGTCACCGACCGCGCCCTGTCCGCGCTCTTTGCGGACAACATGTTCCGCCCTGTCCCGCAAGGGATCGAGCGCTCGGCCTTCGCCGACCGCCCGTTCACCCTGTTCGTTCTGCCCTACGATAAGCTCGATCCCCTGAAGTACAAGAGCCATTTGCGATTCGATCCCGAGAAGGGCCGCACGTCCGACCTGGCGGTGGTCATGGACCTCGCCGAGCGCGTAGGAATCGTGTACGGCTCCGCCTACTTGGGCTCGGTGAAGAAGCTCATGTTCACGGTGATGAACTTCCTCCTCCCGCCGCTGGGGATCCTCCCTGTCCACGGGGCGGCAAACGTGGAGCCGGACGGCCAGTCCGCCCTGTTCCTCGGGTTGTCGGGGACGGGGAAGACGTCGCTATCCTCCGACCCCGAGCGGGCCCTCCTCGGAGACGACGAGCACGGTTGGAGCGAAGAGGGGATCTTCAACTTCGAGTGGGGCTGTTATGCGAAGATGATCGGCCTCAACCCAGACAAGGAGCCGGACATCTACGCCGCGGTGATGCACGAGGCACGGCCAGAGTCCCACGGGGCGATCGTGGAGAACGCGTTCATCACCCCCGACGGCCGGTTCGACTTCTACGACCGGCGGCTCACGGAGAACTCGCGGGCCAGCTACCCCCTCTCCTTCATCCGCAACGCCGATCCGACGGGCCAGGCTGGGCACCCGCGAGCCATGCTCTTCCTCACCGCGGATGCCAACGGCGTTCTCCCGCCGATCGCCCGGTTGGAGCCCGACCAGGCGAAGCTGTGGTTCCTCATGGGGTACACGAGCAAGCTCGCTGGGACGGAGACCGGGGTCGCCGAGCCGGGATCCACGTTCTCGCGGTTCTTCGGCGCCCCGTTCATGCCCCGCCTCCCCCAAGCCTACACCGCCCTCCTTGGGGCGTACCTGGACCGCTACCGGACGGGAGCCTGGCTTGTCAACACCGGCTGGTCGGGGGGGCCGTACGGAGAGGGATCGCGGATGGACATCCGTCTCACCCGCCGTATGGTATCGGCCGCGCTCGCCGGAGAGCTCGACAAGGTGGGGTTCACGCTCGACAAGCGGTTCCACGTGTGGGTGCCCGAGGCGTGCCCCGGCGTGCCATCTGAAGTCCTGCGCCCCCAGTTGACATGGCGGGACAAGGCGGCCTACGAGCGCGAAGCCGACGCCCTCGCCGCGGAGTTCGCGCGGGAGTTCGATCAGTCGTTTGGAAAGCTAGGGATCAGCCCCCGCGTAGCCGCCCAATGCCCGGGGCGGTAGCGATCCCCCCCTTCAGGCGCTTGGCGAGCCTTCTCCAGGACCGAAGGGCGGGCTAGGACACGCCCACCGCTGTCGCGGCGAGAGGAAGGGCAGAGGGCATCAGATCCTCCGCACGAGGTCCGCCAGCGGGCGCCGCTCCCGCACGGGCGGGGTCTCCGCCGGGTAGCCGATCGGGATGAGCATCATGAGCTCCTCTCCCTCCCTCGCCCCGAGGATCGCCTCGACCTCCTTGTCGCGCGCTCGTCCGATCCAGCACGCGCCCAACCCCAACGCGTGGACCGCGAGGAGGATGTTCTGGGAGCAGGCCCCGATCCCCTGGGCGTCCTTCGTCTCATCGTAGCCGGCGGCCCGGTCGCGGAGGATCGCCAGCGTGACGGGAGCGGTGCGCACCATGTCCCGTTGGGTGACGAGCCTCGCCAGTTCCGCGCGCTTGGCGTCCGACTCCACGACCACGAACCGCCACGGCTGGGTGTTCTTCCCCGACGGAGCCCACCGCCCCGCGTCGAGGATCGCCTCGATCTTCTCCGGTTCAACTGGGTCCGGGCGGAACGCCCGCACCGAGCGCCGGTCGTGGATCGCTTTCAGGATCTCGTTCATCGGCCCCCCTTCGCTGCGGGAAGTATAGCGACCCCGGTCCTATCGGCCCTTCTCCCACTCGCGGGCCAGGTCCTCGAGGTCCCCCCTCGTAAACGCCCGGCCCGCGAAGGGAAGCACCTCGCCCACGCGTGTGGATGCCCACAGAAGACGCTCGTAGGTGACCTGACAGGGAGCCTCGAGGTCCAACCGGTTCCCGGTCACGTCCCAATGGCAGACCACAACCCGGGGCGGGAGGCGGTAAGCTACGGTGAGCGAACTCTGGAACTCAAGCCCAAGGTCGAGGAGTTTCACGGCAAGCGTGTACTCGCCGACGGGCGCAGTGCCAGGAACGGAAACGCGCCACGATCGGACCGTGAGGCGGCCTCCCACAACAGGATCGAACAGGCCCGGCAGGGGTTCATGCGACCAACCCTCAGGGAGCACGAGCACGACGTTCAGAGTGGGAAAATCGCCGGAAACAACGAGGCGAGCAGACAGGGTCAGGCTGGTGCCGGGAAGGACAACCCCGGTGGACGTCCCGAGGGAGACGAGGAACAGCGCAACCGCGGTCCGCTCCCTGGGCTCGATCCTCACCCGCTGGCGGACGTCTTGGCCGGCAACGTTCGCGGCCAGTTCGTGCTCTCCCGGCGGCAGGACGAAGAACGCCCTTCCCGAGGCGTCAGCAACCCGGGCTTCCTCCCCAACGGTGACCAAGGCACCGGGGCTCGCCTGGACCTCGACGATTCCCACCTCGTCTGGCACGCGCAGGAACGCGTGACAGGATCGCCCCCCACACGCCACCCATACTCCACGGGGAGCGGGGGGAGGAAGCGTCCCCTCCCATCGGACGCGCTCACCCAGAAGCTCCCGGCGCCAAGCCACCTCCCACGGGACGCCTCCGTAGGTGAGGGAAACGGGTTCTTCTCCTGGCGCCGTCCACAGGACGACGGGCTCGGAAACGAAAAACGCGATGTGCGCCGCGTCGAGCCCCAACCCTCCCACGCTCACTCCCAGCACCACGCCGAGGGCGAGAAGCCGCGTCATCGCAAGGGAAGGGTGGCGTAGGCGGAGTAGCATCCCGAGGAGTCCTTGAACTGCACCCATAGCACATCCCCAGAGCAGGCCCCGAAGTCCAACGGGCGGAGGCCGCGGCTCACGAACACCCCCGCCTCGGCGGTCCCCCCGAGCGCGATCTCCTGGACCCGCGGGCTAGGGCCGAGCTTGCCCACGAGGACCACGGGGGCCGCGCCCACGACGTGATGGGCCCAGATCAGGATGGGCTGGGTGCACGGCCAGGGTTCGGTGGCGCGAAGCCCTGTCCCCGCATCCACAAACGACAGCCTGACCTGGGGGACGAACGTGACCGTCGTCTGGGCACGCTCCCACAGGAGCCCCTTCCGCACGAGGGCCGCCACCGTCACCGTGCGAGGGAAGTCAGCGAGCAGGGCGAGGCTTGGCCCGCCTGGGCGCTCGACTCCGTCCACGCACCACCGAACTTCATCGGGTCGCTCTGGCCTCGTGAGCCGCACTTCTCCCACACAGCCCACCGGGATCGCCAGGTCGGCCGGGGTGAGGGCGATCGGCAGAGCCGGGAGCGGGGCCCGAAGAGTCGCACCCTCGCGCTCGCAGATGAGACATGCCCCCGCCGGGACCGAGGTCTCGGCGAGGATCCGTCCCGCAACCGTTTTCACCTGGAACCACAGCTCACAAGCCCGCGGTTCGAGGCTGGCGACGAACTCGCCCACGAACCTCGCGCTCGCAGGCGCGTCCTCTGTCAAGGGCAGGGCGAACTCCTTCCCGGCCAACGCCACCCTGAGATCGTGGACGTCGCGCTCGCACGTCGTGTCGAGGGAGGGATCGGTGAGCACGACCCGGAACAGGGCCGGCCCCATCTCCTCGGCCGCGATCCACTTCATGTCCACGTTGTCCCACCGCTCCAGGGCGAGCGCCGCTTCGCCCGAGCGAGGCCCCACAACCGCGGTTGCCGACAGGCCGCCGCCGAGCTCCGTGGCGACAACGACCGTATCTCCTAGGTGCCCGGATACGTACGGGGCCCCAATGGGATCGCACGGGCGCCGGACGTGGATCGGCGCAGACTGTAGCTGGTCCCCCTCGCGTGCGAGGGCAACGTGCACGACCGCGCCCGTGCGCAACACAACAAGCGTCGCCTGCCCGGTCGTCTCCGCGACCCCGCTCACGACGACCCGGAACGTCCCCGCGAGGGCGGGTTTCGTGTCGAACCGGATCTCCGCTCCCAGCGCGGGGAGCGAGATCAACGCCAGCGCCAACAACCATTTCATCCCTCGCCTCCTTCGCTTCGCCGCGCTCATTATAGGCGGGCCGGCCCGGCCAGGAACGTGATCTTCGTCACGCCGAGCGCGGGCGGTACAATCCCCCCGAACAAAGGAGGTCCGATGGAAGACAGGCTGCGCGAGGCCGTGGCCCAAAGCCACGCCGACTACACGGAGGCGCGCTGGGAAAAGGCGAGCCGGTCGCGGGTCGCGTTCCAGCGCGATCAGCTCATGGCTCTGGAGTCGGGAGAGGAAGCGGGAGGGATCGTACGCTGCCTCGTCCGGGGGGCGTGGGGGATCGCGGTGTTCACCGATCCAGAGGCGCTCCCGCGCAAGGTCGCTGAAGCCACGGATCTCGCCCGCGCCGCCGCGCGGCACGTGGCCGATCCCGTGGAGCTTGCTTCCGTCCCCCCGGTCGAGGCACGGTGGCACGGGGAGATGAAGCGCGACTTCCGCGGGGTGCCCTTGGACGAGAAGCGCCGGCTGGCCGAAGGCTACAACAAGCTCCTCCTGGGTCACTCTCCCCACATCGTGTCCACCGCCGCCCGGTACACCGATAGCTGGCGGACCACGCTGTTCGCCAACTCCGAAGGGACGTACGTCGAGCAGGGGATCCCCGACGTGACCCTGATGGTCGCGGCGATCGCCAAGAAGAACGGGGACATCCAGCAGGGGTTCGAGTCCCTGGGCTACGGCGCCGGGTTCGAGGCCGTCGTGGGCAAAGAAGAGGAGGCGCGGAAGGCCGCGAAGCGGGCGGTGGACCTCCTGTCCGCGAAACCGGTCCAGGGCCAGACCTACACCGTGATCCTCGACCCCGTCCTCGCCGGGGTGTTCATCCACGAGGCGTTCGGCCACATCTGCGAGGCCGACTTCCTCCTCAAAAACGAGCCGATGCGCAAGGTGATGCAGGTCGGGACCAGGTTCGGGGTCGAGTCCTTGAGCGTGGTGGACGACGGGTACCGCTCCGGAGCCCGCGGAAACACGCCCTACGACGATGAAGGGGTCCCGTGGCGAAAGGCCTATCTCATCCAGAACGGGGTCCTCACCGGCCTCATGCACTCCCGGACCACCGCGCACAAGATGAAGGCGGAGCCCACGGGCAACGCGCGCGCCGTGTCCTGGGAACACGAGCCGATCGTGCGCATGCGCAACACGTACATCGAGCCGGGCAAGGCCTCGCTCGACGAGATGCTCCAGGGCATCGAGCATGGCCTGTACGCGTGCGCAGCGTTCGGGGGGCAGACGATGTTCGAGCAGTTCACGTTCTCCGCCGCCTGGGGCCACGAGATCGTGCGGGGGAAGATCGGGCCGATGGTGAGGGACGTGGTCCTCACCGGGAACGTGTTCCGCACCCTGGAGAACATCGAGATGATCGGCCAGGACTTCCGGCTCGAGGGGAGCTCCGGCGGGTGCGGCAAGGGTGGGCAGTGGCCGCTTCCCACGACGACGGGCGCTCCCCACATCCGCGTTCGGAACGTGACGGTGGGAGGGCGATGATGGACATCCTGAGGAAGGTAGCGAAGAAGGCAGACGGAGCGGAGCTCTACGAAGAGCACCGCCAAGGGATCGCCGTGAACTTCCGCGGGGGGGAGATCGAGTCCGCGGGCTCAGAGGCGGTGCGGGGCCGTGCCCTACGCGTGATCGCCGGAGGGAAGCTCGGGTTTTCCTCCACCGCCGGGGGAAGCGACGACGCGTTGCTCGATTCCGCGCTCGTCGCGGCGTCCCACGGCGACCCCGCCCCGTTCCGGTTCCTCGGGAAGGAGAGCGCCCCCTGCCCCTCGGTTCCTGTGCTCGACCCCGGGGTAGCGAAGATCGGAGTGGAGGACCTCATCGCGTGGGGTAAGGACGCGGTCGGGCGGATCCGGGATGAGTTCCCCGAGCTCATCGTCAACGCCTCCCTTGGGCGGGGGACGGTGGAAATCTCCGTGCGCACGACCTTCGGGGCGGAGCGAGAGGAGCGACGGTCCTACCTCTCGATGTCGGTTGAAGCCGAGCAAGTGAGAACCGGAGACATTTGGAGCGTCTACGCCGCGCGCACGGTGCGCCGGGCGTCCGATCTCGATCGGGAGGAGCTCCTGGGGAACCTCCTCCGCGAGCTGCGGTGGGGACAGGCGATCGCCTCTCCTCCCACTGGAACCCCGCCGGTCCTGTTCCTCCCCACCGGCCTCCCCGTGCTCCTCCTGCCCCTCATGATCGGGTTCTCCGGGCTTTCCGTGTTCCTCAAGACCTCGCCCCTCGCCGGCCGCCTCGGGGAAAGAGCGTTCGACACCAGGCTCACGATCACGGACGACGGAACCCTCCCCTTCGGCCCCCGATCGCAGTCGTTCGACGACGAGGGAGCGCCCGCGCGGAGGCTCTCCCTCGTGGAACAGGGGGTGGTCTCCTCGTTCTTCTACGATCTCCGCGCCGCGGCCCTCGCCAAGGCCGACCCCACGGGAAACGGGATCAAGGGAAGCCCCCTCGGGGGCGGAGGGTTCCGCGTCCCGCCCGGCCCGGCCGTCCGCAACGTCGTCGTTTCCCCCGGCGAGGAAGCCCTCGACGACCTCATCCGCGAGGTGAACGACGGCCTCATCGTGGCCGGGGTCCTGGGCCTGGGGCAGGGGAACATCCAGTCCGGTGCGTTCTCGAACAACGTCGGGATCGGGTTCGCGGTGAAGGGCGGGCAGGTCGTGGGTCGGGTGAAGAACACGATGATCGCCGGGAACGCCTACGACGTTCTCCGAGATGCGGTGACGGCGGTTGGGGAGAAGCCCGAGTGGGTGTTCGGGGGCCTTCACGTCCCGCCTGTTCTCACGACCGGGGTGTCCGTCGTCACCCAGTAGCCCTTGACAAGGTAACAGCGTTATGTTATACTGCCGCCTGGAGGTGGTACCATGGTCCTGTGGATTGTTCCACCCGAGATGGCGGCGAAACTCATGGTAGACTTGTTCCGCGAAGAGAGGCCGCTCCCGTTGTGGGGGCGGCCCTCCCCCAACCGTCCGTCTATACCCCCTGCTCTCGGAGAACACAGTTTCGCTAAGGGGGTCTCCGTCCCCCCTCGGGAAGAGCCGGTACCCGTATGACCGACGAGCTCATCTCCAAGAAAGACGTGCTCGCCCAGACCGGGATCTCCTACGGGCAGCTGTACCGCTGGAAGCGGATGGGCCTCATCCCCGAGGCCTGGTTCATCCGCCGGTCCACGTTCACCGGCCAGGAGACCTTCTTCCCCCGAGAGAGGATCCTGGCTCGGATTTCCCAAATCCAAGCCCTGAAAGAAGAACGCTCCTTGGACGAGTTGGCGTCGCTCCTCTCCCCGGAGGCCAAACCCGAAGGGGTGAGCTGGGACGACCCTGGGAGACTTGCCCTCATTGGAAACGAAGGGCGGTCCCTCCTGTGGAAGGATGGGACGTACACGTTCGGGGAGCTCGTGGCGCTCGCCGCCGGTGCCGAGGCGCTGCGCAGGGGCCTCCAACCCCAAGAGGCCGCCGCTCTGGTGGGCCTTCTGCGCCGGGAGGGGGAAGCGATCCAGAGCCCGGCGGGGATGACGGCCGCGGTGGCGGAAAAGACCCTGGATCGGGAAGGGGTATCCGTTCGGGTGAGCTTCGCCGTGCTGGGTCGCGACCCGCTGAGGTTCGATCACGAGTCGCGGATCAAGCACCAAGCGGACCTCGAGAAGCTCGTCGGGGAAGTGAAACTGGCCCTGGGAGAGGTGAGCTGATGGAAAAGACAAGCGTGAGCTTCGCGGGAGCAGGACGGGTTCAAGGCGGGACCTACGATCGGGTGAAGATTTCCGGGGCCGGGGTGGTCGCCGGAGACGTGGACGCCGAGGAGTTCAAGGCCTCCGGATCCTGCAAGGTAGAAGGGAACCTCCGGGCCAAGAAGTTCGAGTGCGCCGGGGCGTTCAAGGTAGAGGGGGCCCTCACCGTGGACGAGGGCGAGGCGGCGGGGGCGTTCAAGGCAGGAGGGTTGCTTACCGCTCAGGAGTTCCGCGTCGCCGGCGCGGCTACGTGCCAGGGCCTCCGAGGGGGATTCCTCAAGGCGTCAGGGCGCCTGGAGGTGGGCGGCGACGTGGAAGTAGAAACGGTCCGCCTTTCCGGTTCGTTCAAGATCGACGGGCTCCTTTCCGCCGATCGGATCGAACTTCGGCTCGACGGGCTCTCCGCGGCGCGGGAAATCGGGGGAGAGAAGATCGAGATCCGGCGCGGGGTGGGCTCAAGCGGGCTTTGGGGGGGGCTGCGGGAACTCCTCCGCCTGAGCCCGGCCGAACTCAAAGTGGACACGGTGGAAGGGGACGAGCTCGACCTCGAGGGGCTGGTGGCCGAGGTCGTGCGGGGGAAGAAGGTGACCGTGGGCCCAGGCTGCCGCATCGGACGCCTGGAGTACAGCGAATCCTGTGACGTGCACCCCGAGGCAACCGTAGGGGAAAGGAGCAAGGGATGATGTTCAAGATCGTGTCGGCCCCTGTGCGGGTCCTGGCCCAAGCGATCGAGGCCGCGGCGCGGGGCGTGGCGGTTGTCGTGCGCGAGCTGGTGGGCAAGTTCGGGGGGGGAGTGGTGGGCTTCCTCGTGGCCATCCTCGGCGGGGCGCTGGCGCTAGCCATCGCGCTGGCCGTCCTCGCCCTCGCCCTCCCCCTCGTCCTGGGGGCGGTCACCTTCGTGCTCGCGGTCGCGCTCGTGGTCGTGGTCCCGGCCGCCCTGGCGGCCGCGGCGTGGTACGTCGCCTTCCGCCGGAGGGGGAGGATCCCGAGGCTCCACCCCCACGAACTGAGCGGGGAACTGAGGAAAGAGATCAAGGTCTCGGGTCCGGTGCGCTTCAGGGCCGGTCCGCACGACGTTCGAATCCAACCCGGGTCGAGCAACGCCCTGGAGGTCACGTGCCGCTACCGCGTGGAGGGGAAGAGGGCGGCGGAGTGGAGGGACCGGTTCTCCCACGATCCCCCGATCGTCGTGGAGGGGAACACCGTTTGGCTGGGAGATTTGGAGAAGTATGGCTCGTCCGGGGCTGGCACGTGGCTTGGCCCGGAAGCGGTCCTCCAGTTCTCCGTCCGACTTCCGCCGGGGATGGACGCGTGCGTGGAGACAGGGTCTGGAGACCAGGTCATCGCGGATCTCCGCGGGGCGGTGGAGAGCAGGGCCGGTTCCGGGGACGTGGCCATCCGCCGGATCGCCGGGCCGGTGACGGTCCAGGTGGGAAGCGGGGATGTAGTCCTGGACGAGATAGCAGGGAACGTCGTCGCCCAGGCGGGAAGCGGCGACCTGACCATCCGCGGGGTCGAGGGGGCGCTCGAGGCGACCGTGAGCTCGGGGGACATCCACGCGACAGGCCTCAGGGGGGAGGTCCACCTCTCCGCCGGGAGCGGGGACCTTTACGCCGAGGCGGCCTGCCCCCCCGAGGGGGAGTGGGCGTTTGAGACAGGCTCGGGCGACGTTGCCGTGCGCCTTCCCGCGGACTCGCAGTTTCGCCTCGTTGTCGAGACCCGGTCCGGCGAGGTACGATGCTCCTTCCCCGTGCGGTGGGACAGGGAAGGGGAACGGGGCACGGTCGGGGAGAGCCCGACCGCTACCGTCCGCGTGGAGACGGGAAGCGGGGACGGGACGATCCAACCCAAGTGAGCGAAGGGGGACCGGTGACGAACAGCGGACAGGCGGAGTTCTACACGTTGGTGGACCGGTTCGTGGAGGAGATGCTCCGCGAGGTGCCGGTGGCGGCGACGCAGTTTGGGGACCATCGCCACGACGACCGGCTCGGGGAGCACACCCCGGCCGCCCGCGCCCGGCAGGAGAAGATGCTGTGCGAAGCCCAAGCCAAGCTCAGGAGCCTCAACACGTCCTCGTGGGACGTCGACGCGCGGATTGACCACACCCTGATGGCGCGCCTCGTGAACTCCTTCCACCGCGATTTCGTGCGCACCAAGGACTACGAGCGGAGCCCCGGGGTGTACGTGAACGAGTGCTTGGGCGGGGTGTTCCTCCTCCTCATGAAAGACTTCGCCCCGTTTTCCGTGCGGATGAGAAGCGCCTTGGGGCGCCTGTTGGAGATCCCCCGCGTGCTCCGGGAGGGGAAAGAAGCGATCGTCCCGGAGAAGGTCCCCCCGGTGTGGGCGGAGGTGGCCTTGGAAGGGGCCAAGCGCGGGCTCATCGTGTTCCGAGTGGTGATCCCGCTCCTGGCCCTGCGGACCCCGCACCTCTTCCCGCGCGTCCTCCTCGCCTGCCGCCGCGCCGGGGCTGCGCTGCAGGACTACGCCTCGTTCCTCGAGAAGGAAGTCCTCCCCCGCGCCAAGGGCGAGTTCGCCGCCGGGAAGGACCTGTTCGAGGAGATGCTCCGCGAGGACCACTTCCTCGACCTCACGGCCGGCGAGCTCCTCGAGCTCGGCGGGAAGCTCTTCCGGGACACGGAACGCCAGATGGAGGCCCTCGCAGCGAAGATCGCCCCGGGGAAGACGGCCCGCGCGATCGTCGAGGAGGCGAAGAGCCATCATCCCCGGCCCGGCGAGCTCCTCTCCGTGTACCGCAACGAGATGGAGAAGGTGCGGCGATTCGTGGTCGAGCGGGGGATCGTGACCATCCCTGAGGGGGAGACCCTCAAGATCGTGGCCACGCCGCCCTCGATGCGGCCGGTGCTCCCCTACGCGGCGTACATGATGCCCGGGCCGCTGGAGAAGAAGCAGGAGGGGGTGTTCCTCGTCACCCCCGCCCCGCGGTGGGCGCCGCGGAAGGTGCGCGAGGAAAAGCTCCGCGGCCACAACTACGCGAAGATCCCGGTGACCGCGCTCCACGAGGCCTACCCGGGCCATCACCTCCAGCTCACCTACGCCAACCGCTACGCGAAGACCCTGCCGAGGAAACTCGGGAGCGCTCTGTCGAGCCTGTTCGTCGAGGGGTGGGCCTTTTACTGCGAGGAGCTCATGGAGGAGCTGGGGTACATCAAGGAGCCGGCGCACAAACTCGCCCGGCTTCAGGACCAGCTGTGGCGGGCGGCGCGGATCATCCTCGACGTGTCCCTCCACACCGGGGGGATGACCGTGGACGAGGCGATCCACTTCCTGATGGAGAAGGTTGGCCTGGAGAGGACGAACGCCCAGGCGGAGGTCCGCCGGTACACCTCGTCCCCCACCCAGCCCATGAGCTACCTCGTAGGGAAGCTCGAGATCCTCAAGGTGATCGACGCGTACAAGAAGAAGCGGGCGGGCGCGACCCTGCGGGAGGTCCACGACGCGATCCTCGCCTGCGGGTCGCTGCCCCCAAAGCTCCTCCGCGAGCGGCTGCTTTCCGCGTAGCGGCGGGCTTCATGCCCGACGCGCCTGCGTCGCAGACCTGCCGGCCCTGTCTGCCGACAGGCACGCTGCAGGCAGGCAAGCTGCGACGCTACGGAACCGAAAGGCGCCGGACACGAGGTCCGACGCTACGTGCTCCCTCTCCCCCGGGTGGGACAGGGCCGGGGTGAGGGGGGGGGCGAAAGGAAGGTGGAGATGGAACAGGGGAGCTGGAAGGCGCGGTTTTTCCCGATCTGGGCCGGGCAGCAGTTTTCCCTATTTGGAAGCGCGGTCGCCCAGTTCGCGCTCGTGTGGTGGCTCACCAAGGAGACGGGTTCGGCGACCGTGCTCGCCACGGCGACCCTGGTGGCGATGCTCCCCCAGGTCCTCGTGGGTCCGTTCGCCGGCGCGCTCGTCGACCGGTGGAACCGCCGGCGGGTGATGATCGTCGCCGACGGGGGGATCGCCCTCGTCTCCGCCCTCCTCGCCTACCTCTTCTGGACCGGGCAGGTCCAGGTGTGGCACATCTTCCTCGTCAAGGCCGTGCGGGCGGCGGGGGGAGCGTTCCACTGGCCGGCGATGGCCGCGTCCACCTCCCTCATGGTGCCGAAGGAGCACCTGCCGCGGGTAGCGGGGTTGAACCAGACCATGCACGGGGTGATGAACATCGTCTCCCCGCCCTTGGGGGCGGTCCTCCTCTCCGTTCTGCCCGTCCACGGGATCTTGGGCCTAGACGTGGGGACCGCGGCCCTGGCCATCGTCCCCCTCCTGTTCGTCGCGATCCCGCAGCCCAGAAGGACGCTTGAAGAGAAGCGGCTCCCGTATCTATCCCAGGTGCGGGCCGGGTTCCGCTACGTGTGGGGGTGGCGCGGGCTGTTCATCCTTCTCCTCATGGTCGCGGTGCTCAATGGGATCCTGAGCCCCGCGTTCTCCCTCCTCCCTCTCCTCGTGACGAAGCATTTCGGCAGAGGCGCGCTCGAACTGAGCTGGCTGACCTCGGCGTTCGGGGTGGGGGTCATCGCGGGCGGGCTCCTGTTGTCGGTGTGGGGCGGGTTCCGCCGCCGGATCTTGACCTCCCTTTCCGGGATGGTGGGGATGGCGCTGGGCGTGTCCGTCCTGGGCCTCCTGCCCCCGTCCGGGGTGTTCATCGCGGTGGGGGCGATGGTTGCGGTGGGCGTGATGCAGCCCATCGTCAACGGCCCCCTCATGGCCTTGCTGCAGTCCATGGTCGTCCCGGAGATGCAGGGGCGGGTGTTCTCCCTCATCTCGAGCTTCGCCACGGCGATGAGCCCGCTTGGGCTCGCGATCGCCGGCCCGGTGGCCGATCTTCTGGGGATCCAGTTTTGGTACGTCCTCGGGGGACTGGCGCTCCTCGGGATGGGGGCGATGGGATTCCTCATCCCGGACGTCGTGCGCATCGAGGACGCGCCCACGGCACGGATCGCGATCCCGTAGCTACGCGGTGTGCAGCGGACGGCCGAGAAGGGCGAGGGCCGCTTCCCACAGGCCCTCGGAGAACGTGGGGTGGGCGTGGATCGCCTCCGCAAGCTCCTCGGCCGTGAGCGCTCCGATCGCGAGCGTGGCCTCGGCGATCAAGTCCGAGGCGTGAGGGCCGACGACCTCCGCCCCGACGATCTTCCCCTCCGGATCGGCCACCAGCTGAACGTGCCCTTCGGTCTCCCCTTCCGCCCACGCCCGGCCCAGGGCCGCGAGGGGACACCGTCCCACCCGCACCGTCAGGCCCCGAGTCGCCGCCTCTTCCGCTGAGAGACCGACCACGGCGACCTCGGGCTGGGTGAAGATCGCCTGAGGGACAGCCCCCTCACCCCTACCCTCTCCCACGCGGGGGAGAGGGAGGAATTGGGATGGCGGTTCCTTAGATTCGCTCCCACCCTCTCCGACCCTTCCTTCCACCCTCCCCCTTGACGGGGGAGGGGAGGGAGAGGGTGAACGCAACTCAGCCGCCAGCCTCTCCGCCAAGACCAACCCCTCGTGGGACGCCTTGTGGGCGAGCATCCACCCTCCCCGCAGGTCGCCGATCGCGTACACCCCCGGCGCAGCGCGGAACTCCGTGTCCGTGACGACGAACCCCTTCTCCACCTTCGCCCCCACCGTGTCCAGGCCCAGGCCCGCGGGCTCCGGCCTCCGGCCGACGGCGACGAGGACGGCGTCGGCAAGGAGTTCCTCCGTGCCCACCGCGGTGCGAACCGTGACCCCCTCCCGGGTGAGCCCCTCGGCGCGCGTCATGAGCCGGACGTCGATCCCCTGGGAGGAGAGCGCCCGCCGGAGGACGGCCTCCCCGCGCCGGGAGAGCCCGACCCCGGGAAGAAGCCGGTCGAGCATCTCCACGACCGCGACCTCGCTCCCGAGACGCCGGTACACGGTCCCGAGCTCCAGCCCCACCACCCCGCCCCCGATCACGACGAGCCTCTCCGGCACCCGGGGGAGCCCAAGCGCATCCCCCGACGACCACACCCGCTCCCCGTCGAACGGGAGACCGGGGAGCTCGATCGGACGCGACCCCGTGGCAAGCACGATCGCCTCCGCCCCAAGCTCCTTCTCCCCCCTGGGCGCGCGGATCCGGAGCCGGCCTGGGCCGGCAAGGGCCGCCTCTCCGGCCGCGACCTCGACCTTGGCCGAGGCGAGGAGCTTCCCGATCCCCCCGCGGAGGGTCGCGGTGATCTCGTCGAGCCAGGACCGCATCCGGGCGAGGTCGGCCCGCGGGTCAACCTCGACCCCCATCTTCGCCAGCGCCTCCCGCCGCCCCAACGGCGCGGTGGCGACGTAGAGAGCCTTGGTGGGGATGCACCCCTCGTTGAGGCACGTCCCCCCAAGCAGAGCCCGCTCGATAAGGACCGTCTCCACCCCGAGCTGCCCCAGCCTGCGGGCGGCGACGTACCCGCCCGGCCCGCCCCCGACGACCGCCACCCGCGCCACGTCCATAGCGAACGCCAGTGTACCCAACGCCTGAGAAGGGAGCGACGTTGGCCGCGAGGAGGCCCGCGGGTATGCTTTCCCCCCTAGGAGGTTTTCATGCGCACACGATTCGCGGCGTTCCTTCTTCTTGCCCTCCTCCCCCTCGCGGGGTGCATGGGCCCGAGAGGCGGCTTCACTGCCGTGATCTCCACGGTCCCCAGCCCAGCCCGGGGCGAGTACCCCCTCACGGTGACCTTCGACGCGTCCCGCTCCCAAGGGGACATCGTCGAGTACCTGTGGTCGTTCGGGGACAACACCACGGCAGCGGGCCAAACGGCGAGCCACACCTACGAGGGGCGCGGGACCTACGCGGTGTTCCTCACCGCGGTCGCCCGAAGCGGCGACGAGGCCCAGACCCAGGTTATGGTGTCCGTCCACTCCAAGCGGCCGATCGCGCGGTTCGCGGTCTCCCCTGGCGCGAGCGTGAAGGTCCGCACCGTGCTCGCGTTCGACGCAGGCTCTTCCTACGACCCCGACGGGACGATCGTTGAGTACGTCTGGGACTTTGGCGACGGGACGTGGACGACGACCGCCGCACCGGAGGCGGTGCACGAATACCAGGAGGTCGGGAACTACACGGTGACCCTCGTCGTGAGAGATAACGAGGGGGACTCCTCCGACCCGGCCACCCGCCCAGTGGTGGTGACCCGCCCCGGGTGTTGTGGGAACTGAGGTTTGGGTCCCCGATCTAGCCCTCGCCCTGCGCGGGCTCGTCGAGGGGATCCCGCCGGGGAAGGTTACGACCTACCGCGCGGTTGCCGAGGCCCTCGGGGACGACGGGGCAATCCCCTTCGTCGCCCAGTGGCTCTCCTCGCCGGCGGCGGAAGGGCTCCCTGTGCACCGGGTGGTCCACGCTTCGGGGGCGGTTGGCCGAACGTGGGGCGGAACGCCCGCCGCGGCCGCGGCCAAGCTCGCCCACGAGGGCGTGCGCGTGGTGGGCTCCAAGGTGGACCCCCTTGCTCGGTTCCTCGTGTGGGAGTTTTCCGGCGACCGGCCGCTTTCCCGCCTCCAAACAGAGCAAGCCGAGGTCGCCCGGAAGGCCATCCTCTCCCCCCTTCCGTGTGTAGAGACGATCGGGGCCCTGGACGTCGCGTACCGCGGGGAGGAGGCCGTGGCGGCGTTCGTCCTCGCCGACGGCGGCGGGGAGGTCCTCGACCATGCGGTCGCCCGAGCTCCGGCGACGTTCCCCTATATCTCGACCTACCTTGCCTACCGCGAACTCCCGGTCCTCCTTCTCGCGGTAGAAGCCGCGGCGGAGGCCGGGCTTGAGGCGGACGTCCTTCTGCTCGATGGAAACGGGGTCCTTCACCCCCGGCGGGCGGGGGTGGCGAGCCACCTCGGGGTTCTCCTAGACCGGCCGGCGATTGGGGTAGCCAAGGGCCACCTCTGCGGCCACGCCAACACCGAGGGGATGACCGTGGGCGAGTGGCGGCCGGTCGTCCTGGACGGGGACACGGTGGGGGCGGCCCTCCGGACGGACCGGAACCGGACGCTGTTCGTGTCCCCCGGCCACAAGGCCGACCTCTCGTCCGCGATCGCCCTCGTCCAGAAGCTCACCGAGCAGGGGCCCCTTCCCGCGCCGCTTCAGTGGGCCCACGAACTGGCCGCCGAGACCGCCCAACCCGCGTAACGTTCCGCAGCCCGGTTCTGTAGCGTCGCACCTTGT
>JBBIQN010000026.1:0-20479 GCA_037442305.1 Candidatus Bipolaricaulota bacterium | reverse complement strand
TTCTTGTCGCAATCCCTTTCAGGGTTCGGTAGGCGTTTCTACGCCTAGCCCGGAAAGTATGGCCGGACGTGCCCAAGATAGGTCGCAATCCCTTTCAGGGTTCGGTAGGCGTTTCTACCGGTCCTGCTCACGGCCGCTCACACCGCGCGCGTAGTGTCGTCGCAATCCCTTTCAGGGTTCGGTAGGCGTTTCTACGCCCCCACAGTTCCGAAGGAGGGAACGTGGTCCACAGGTCGCAATCCCTTTCAGGGTTCGGTAGGCGTTTCTACTCCGGTCGCGCCAGACCAGTCCTCCACGCTGCCCCGACGCACGTTCGCGCGGATGGTTGTCCGGAGGTGCACAGGGACCTCTTGCATCTGCCCCGCAGACAGTGCCAGAGCCCGAAACAGGGCTTACCTGCACGGCGTTCCGCGGGTCGCCCGGAGGTCCTCCAGCGCCCGGGGGTCGCGCGAGTCTCTTCACTTGTCAATGACCCTCCCCCCACCCCACGAACAGTGCCCCCGTGGGAAGGGGGCGGCGCCCTCCCATCCGCTCAATCCTCTTCACATCCTCGGCGCAGAGAAGATAGAATGAGACGGCATCCTCGTCGCTCACAACCAACTCGCGAAGTCTCTCCCTCATGCGCAGGAATTGTACACGCGTGAGGCGACACTCGAACAGAGAGTACTGAAGTCTCTCGCCATGGCCCTCAAGCACTTTGGCCACCTTCAGCCGACGGCGGTCATCCGGGATGTCGTAGGCAACGACTACGTGTAGCTCTGTCATCGCGTGAGGAACGGAACGTAGTCGTCGATCTCCCCGAGAAGCGCCTTCCCCAGCACACGCGCCTGAAGCTCGACCACGCGCCAATAGGGCACCTCCCAATCGAACACGGGATGGCGGATGATCGTCCTCTTCTTCTCGTCCCACGCAGCGAGGAACTTCTGGAGCGCGTGACGTTTCATCCGCTTCGAGCCTCCCACGCTGGTGTCGAAGTCTTCGGGTTCCACCATTCTCCTGTTGACGAACGCGAGCACTGTGGCCTCCACCAACACCGGCCGGAACTCCTCCATCAAGTCGAGAGCAAGCGCGGGCCGGCCATACCGATCCATGTGAAGGAACCCGAGGTACGGGTCGAACCCCACGATCTGGCAGGCAGCAAGAACCTCGTTCATCAGAAGCACCGAGCCGAAGGAGATGAGGGCGTTCACCGGGTCGGTCGGGGGGCGGCGGACGCGTCCTGGAAAAGGAAAGCCCAGCACCTTGATCAGCTTCGGCCACTCATGGAAGTAGGCCGCTGCGGCTGCTCCTTCGATCCCCCTCAGTTCATCAAGGCCCGTTGCCCGGTCGACGCGCTCCGCGAGTGCACGGAGCTGAGTGATCGCCTCTCCGATCCCCAAGCTTCCCTCGCGCGCAGCGCGCTGCAGGAGCGTGCGTTGGTTCAGGATCTTGCCACGGACGATCGCCTTCGCTATACGGAGGCACCTCTGAGGATCTGACGCCACCTGAAACTGAGCCCACCGGAGCGGAACGTTCTTGCTCTCGGCTGGCTGGAGCCTGCCTAGGAGCTTCCCGTCACCGGTCAAGTACACCAAGCCAACGCCCCGGTCGAGTAACGTGCGCACCACCGGTGCCGTCACGGTGACATTCCCCATGAGAACCAGCTGGCTGACTTGGGTGACCGGGAGTGCCATCAGAAGGCCGTCCTTGGCTGAGAACAGCTTGAGCTGGTCGCCATCCTTGCGGACTACGGCCCCGTCCTCGATCACGTACAGGGTATTCACCTGACCCACTCCTTCCAGTTGAACGCTCGGAGCTGATCGTCGGCTCCGGGGAGACAGGATGCGCTCAGCGCGCACCCGCGACACCGGGGCCCCTGCTCGGCCTTGGGTAGAATCGGTTCAGCCAGGTCCTCTCTCAAAGCCTGCACAGCGTTGCGAGCTTCTCCACGAAGCGGCGGATCAAGCGGGACTGCAACCCGGCGCCGAGAGGCAGCGTAGAAGATCTCCCCATACGGTACGGCTCTTCGGGTCATCTCCTCAAGGCACAGCGCCTGCAGGCAGACCTGAATCATGTCGGAACGACGCTCGCGCACCTGTCCCCGCTTGTATTCCACCACCACGAGGTGATCTCCCGTGTCCTCGACAAGATCGGCGTACCCCGCCACTCCGAGCCGATGTGATGCTACGGCCACACGCCGCCACTGACGCTTTCCCCTCTGTTGGGATGTGCCGGCGGTGTGGATACGGGCATGCAGAAGCTCGCCTTCGACGGTGAACTCGTTGGCCTGGAAGGTTCCTGCCACATGCGCGAGCCAGGCTGCCCGAGGGCAAAACGCGTGCTCCGCTACTAGGCTGATCGGAAGGGGGTCTTTCACGGAGACAACCTCACCAGACCCATCCCGTGCGTCGTCTTACGGCCCACCCCCGCGAACCGTGCGAACTCAGCCAGGACTTGCACAGCTCGCTGTTCGTCCAGCGTGGCTGAGCGCAAGATGCGGTACTCGGACACTCCCACGAACCCAGGAATCGCAGATCTTCCGTCGCGGAATATTCGGCTCCGCAGCCTATGGAAAGCCAACCCCACCACCCGCTCCAGGCGCGGTGCCTCCAGAGAGAGTGGAAGGGGGGAGAACCGATTCCACCGGTCGAGAAGCCCGCCGAACACGAGCTTGGGCACCGGGAGGGGCAGGTCCACATCGCCCTGGCGGAACACCGTGGGCGTGCACCAGGCCAGCTTCACCAATGTGTCACCCTTGCCCCTCGCCAGCGTGGCCCAGTCCGACCTCCCCGCCCAAGGCCCGGTCTCGTCGGCTGCAGTTGGGCGCAGTCGCTTCCGACCTAGGACAAGCGGCAGACCTCCCCGCGCGTTCCAGCGGTCCCAGAAGCGTCGGAACACCTCGGGGTCGAGCACCGACAGACGCAGGCCCAGCCGACCCGTGGTGGGATTTCCCACCAGGGCAAGTGTGAACGGCCGTAGCCCAAGGCGTGGACTGTGGAGGGCGGTTGCTAGAGCGGGGTCGCCGCGCTTGACCAAGGCCAGGAAGGCCGCATGCACCTGGACTGGGGTGGGCAAGACGGGCTCCCCCTGGAACCTAAGCACCAACGCGTAGGGGCCGGTCACGTGGGCAACAGAGCTGCCACCCTATCCCACGTCGGTGGGGAGGGGAACACCATGCGTACCCCGATCGACTCGGCCCCCTTGCCAAGGAACTCGCGTGCAATCCTCCGGGCCTTTTGCCACTCCTCCTCGCCCAGGGGGCGGAAGCCGTGCTCCATGAACGCGTTGTTGCGGAGAAGAAGCAGCTCGCGAAGTCGCTTGTCCCAGCCGTCAGACTGGTAAACGTGGCCCAAGGGGTCGCCAAGGGCGGCCAGGATCAAGTAGGCATTGACAAGCCCGGCGGTGGCCTTGCCCCCGTCGCGGGGGGCCAGCTTCCTGCGGAGGGGTTCGGGAACCTTGTCTAGGTCAAGGTCGCCCGTGTCCAGCCCGTGCGCTAGAGCAAGCCGCACCTGCGCAAGGAGCTCCACTGCCCGGTAGAGACGAAGCACGGCATCCTCGTACCGGCCTTGGGCGGCGCGACCATCAGCATTGGCGGCCAGGTCGGCGACCAGCTCGTACGGCGGGCAGTCTCCGCTCCTGGCGAACTCCTCAAGACGGGCCAGGTGGGGGAGGACCTCCCCGCACACCTCTCCACACGCGCGCAAGTGAGCGTAGGCGTCGGTGTAGCCGAACTGGTCCCACCGGGCTAAGCCCCGGAAAACGTTGACGGCGCGGACCAGGCTGGCACGCTGGTCGGGTTCGAGCGCCAGCTGCCGTATCCCTTCGGTGAGCACAGCCTCGGCCCCCTCGCAGTTGCGCGCCTCGAACAACAGCTTCACCTGCTCGACGATCTCGTCCAATACAAGCGGCGAGACCGACTGGAGTACCGGGACGCCGACCAAGTGAGCGCGGTTCAGATTGTCACGAGGAGCTTCCACAAGGCTCAGCTTCCAGCCTAGACGAGTTGCGGCTGCGGCCATCGCGGCCGACATCGTCTTCGTGCCCCCTGTGTAGTCGGCGACGAGATCAGCGTCTGGGGACCCCGTGCGCGCCGAACGGAGGGCGTCGCGGATGAGGCGGTAGCAGGAGGCGAAGTCATCGGGGTGGGGGAGGACAAGTGCTCGGTAGCACGCATCGCGTAGCCTTGAGGCGACGATGATCCCTGGTCCCCCTCGGGGGTTCTCGGACAGAAGCCTGTTCGTGCCTCCACGGGGTTGGTCGGTGACGAAGAAGAGGGTGAAGTCTGGCTCGTGATGCTTGAGGCTCGTCATGATGGGCTCAGGTGTGTCACCGACAGTCATCGCCAGAACGCGCATCAGGGCACCTCCTTCCACTCGACCCACACCCAACCCATGGGCACGAGCTGCCCGGCACCCCCAGCAAGGGCCACAACCCGCCGCGAAGTCGGGAACGCCTGGGGCGTGACCTGGACATCTCTTTTGCCCGGTACGCGACCGAGCTGGAACTGCTGGAACGCCTTCTCCCAGTTGGGGTCTTCCTTGAGCGGGCCGCCGATGGTGGTACCCTCCCAGCCGGTTCCGAATCCAAGCTGCAGGGGGAAGCTCGGGACGCTCGAGGCGGGCTTCTGGGCGACAAGCTTCACCAGAACCTGGTTGCACGGGTTGGTGCTGCCGGGCCGGCCCCAAGAGTCCCAGACGGCCTTCTCCCTCCGCAGGCGTTCGGTGGCGCGGTCAGTGGCGATGCGACACAGGTTGTCGAGCCATTCGCGGTGGGGAAGCGGGAACCCCTGTGCCTGCCGGCTCCACTCGGAGAACGGGGTCTCGTCGAGGGAGACCTGGAGTGGGAACTGCGCCCCTGGCTTCACGGCCTCTACCGAGATAGGCGCGGTGGCCCCACGCTTCGTCCACACCTGCACGAGTTCGATTGCGAGGTGCGATGATGGAGCAGGAGCGGAGTCGGAGACCCGCAGCGCGCGAAGCAGGTCCTGGTTTGGGTTCGGCCCGAAGATGGCCTGCTCCAGGGGTCGAGCGGCGAGCTTGGCCCGCCGCTCACCCAGTGACCCCGAAAGGCCTGGTCTGACCTCGTTCCACCCGTGCCACGCCAGGGCTGTGCGCAGGGCTCCCTTGAGGCTCGATCCGGGAAGGTAGGGTCGGTCGTGGACGTCCTTGATCCCCTCGCGGAACTCCTGCCCTTGGGGTTCGCCGGAGAGCACGTAGCGCACGAACGGCGAGTCAGCCGAGAGGTCGTCTGCCTTGAGAAGCTGGGCCGGCGGGGTGCGGAGAAGCTGCTCGGTGAGCTTGGGATCACGGGCGTGAAGGCCTTCGGCCAGCTGGTCCTCGTGCAGTCGGTAGGTGCGACCGTTGCGCGCAACGAAGTCGTAGTCACGCACAAGCTTCCTCCCCGTGCCAATGTGAAGAGGGGTGAGGACAAGGACCTTGACGTCAACTCTCTTCAGCATGGCGCACCTCCATCGGCAACCCCAGCGCAAGGCCGTACCTCCAGACGGGGTGGCCAGGATGGCCGTCACCCACAGGGGCGATGTCCACCAGATCCCCCATCGCTCGCGCACTTTGTCGGCGGATCACCGACCCCTCCCCCAACAACCACAGCCTGCGCCGGCGGAAGCTCCCTGCAGGCGATGCGCCCCATCCCGTCAGGAACTCCAGCTGGTAAGCCCGTGCTTCTGTAATCGCACCGGGAAGCTCATCGGGGCGGGGGTGGTATCGGGAGAGGAGCACCATCGGGTTTCCCGCTCCAACATCATCCCAGTTGATTCCGCTGTCTACGGTCTCGGCGATGAAGCCCCCGTAACCTACGGAGCGATCCCCACCCAGACCGGAGACGCCGAGCTCGGAGAGGGCATGCTGAAACGCCTCTCGGAACGGGATGCCGTCGCAGTCACGATCGGGGTCAAGCCAGACCACGGCGAACCACAACCCGCACCGGGGAGAGAACCTCACCCGTCCCACGGAGAACAGGTTCGAGGCCAACGTTACCCGGTCGAGGGTTACGCGGGGAACGTCCGCTTCGGTCCAGATCGCTCCACCTTGCACATCCCTCGGGATCTGATCTGCTTCCTCAGCCGTAACGAGGACCACGCCTCCCTGCAGAAGCTGTTGGCGCCCTGCGTCCTCACACGAGGGCCAGACCTCGGCCGCGGCACCACGGCTTCGGATTCGGTTGAACAGCGACTCGGAGACGAACTGAACGCGCTTCCACTCCTTCCGCTTGGCCTCGGGTACGCTGGAGGGAAGCACCCCGAGGGGTTTGGGGTAGAACGGAAGTCCGGCTGCGTAGGGGAACGCCGAACCAAGCAGGAAAGGCGGTTCGCTGTAGTCGATTCTTCCCTCCGCAGTTCGGGGAAAGGCGGTTGCCCAGGGCGTCGGGTCTCGGCCCATCCGCACCCAGGTGGCGAGGAGGGCGGAGAACAGCGTATCGGAAGGGATGGTTGAACGGACCGACTCCGTCCCCACCCCGTGGGCTCCCAGGTGGAACCCCTGCGGGAAGCTGAGGCTATGGATGTCCGCCCGCACCGGCTCTCTCCTGGGGCTTCAGCTTCTCGCGAACGCTCTCCAGGGCTTCATCGCGCGCCGACATAAGCTCGGCCAGCGTGGCAAAGGAACCAACCGCCTGAGCACTGGCAGTGAAATAGTCGTCGCCTGAGCGAACCGTGAGCTGAATGTTCTCAAAGGCCACCTTGCCTGACCCGCGGGACCCCGAGCCGCCCAGGTAGTCGTGTTCAAGAAGCTGCATCGCCTCGAACACCACGCCCAGATGCTCGATGTCCTGGTGGGGATCACAGGAGCCATTGTCGGAGGAGTAGACGGTGTATACCATCTCCCCGGGGCCAAACACGGCCCCAGCGGGAACGCGCTCGAGCGGCCGCGGGTTGGCCGCCGACGTGACGCGGTCAATCGCGACCTCCGTCTTGACCTCGGTGAACGGTCGGTCGAGAGAGAGAGCTCCCAGGTTCGCCACGCTCTCCGCACCTAGCTGAATGTCGCGTACCAGCAGCCTCGTCGGTGTCGTGAACTCCCTCTCCCCAGGCGCGCCGAAGACCCGGCAGACTGAGCACGATCCGTACTGCGACCTCTCGCCACACACGTGGATCTTGCACTTGCCAATAGACCAGTTGGCGGGAAGCCCCTGCTGTCGCTCGCTTAGGGAGCGGAGCTTACCCTTGAGAGACGAACCAGGGATGAAGGGCTGGTTGGTCAGGGGATCCCGGACAACGGGGTTGTCCACGCCTCCGATCTCAATGCCCGCCCCGCGCCCCCCGCCGCCCACGTGGAGACCCGTGACAGCTCGGATTGCGAACGCCACGAACGCTCGACCCATCACACGTACGCTCATCGTCGACCTCCTTGCTCCGCCTGTGCGGTGTAGTAGGCGATGATGGCTTCGCAGAACTCGACAAGCCTGCCAAACCGCTGCTTCGCCTGGCCGGGATCGGTTGACTGGGTCACGGCATCAACGCCTGGAGTCAAGACCTCGATCAACGGGCCGAGTCCGCGAGCCTTGGCGACGCGGTAGGCCATCTTGGGCTTGAGCAGGTGGAGACGGTGTTGGGCCCGGCGCGCGTCGGTCAGCCAGACGGCCTCGATCTGACGGAGCTCATCGAAGATTGCCCGGATCTGAGCCTTGCCAGTATCCCCCCCTGCGACACGATCGCTCACGAGACGAGCCGCTGTTTGCTCAGCTTTCCGCACCAATGCAGCGGACGAGCTGGGAGACTCGTCTGTCAGGATGTGACGGATCTCATCCTGTAATCCTGGACTCGCCGGACACGTCATGCCAACCTCCTCCTCTTGTTGCTAACTCGGCCCACCGCGCAGCCAGCGCAAGCCACTCGATGTTCGCGCCGAAGCGGTCCCCGGAAAGGAGTTCGGCCAGACGCTGGATCTCGTGCTTGAGGCCAGCGGGGGCTCGCTCTCCTGCCCGTGCCAATGTGTACGCCGCCCTCCACACCCAGGGACCCCACGGCCCGCGCCTTCCCCGCTCGGCCCGGTACGCGAGGTAGAAGTCCTGCACGCGCTGGATCAGAGCCCGGGGCGCCTTCTCTTCGGCAAGGAGCGCCTGGAACCGCTCGGCCCAGAGGGTCACGGTTTCCTCGCGTTCGTCGCTGTATCCGAACCTCTCCCAAGCGAGGGCGACTCCGAGGAACGCGAGCGCGTCCTTCTCGGGTAGCCGGACCCTCTTGGCTGCGGCCTCTGCCGCCGCGGCTTTCTCCGCTGCCAGGTACAGGGGGTACTTCTCGTGGGTAAGCACGATTCCCCCGGAGATCCCGAGATCGGGCCGCCCCACGAAGCGCGCGAAGTCAGTCCGTATTGTCCGGGCAAGCTGGACCGCGGCGTCCCACGACCCCACGAAGAACAGGTCGTCGCCCCCCGAGTACACGGCGTAGAGCCGGTCTCCCCCCTCTCCGGATACGCGGCGTGCCGCCTCGCCCACCCAGCCCTCGAAGAAGAGGGAGAGGCGGAAGCTCAGTGTGGCACGCCGTGAGAGCGTGTCACGACTTCCAAGGCCGCGGTTGAAGACCCTGCCCAGGTTGTCCATGTCCATGCGCAGGACGCCAAGGTACGGAGCTCCCCGGGCTTGATGGGCGAGGATTCCGAAGTGCTTGATGTCGTCGGGACGAAGCTCTTGACCGGTCGTGCCGGGAAGGGCTTCGCCCGGCTTCACCAGCGGGACGACGTTCACGAACGGCTTCCGCGCTACTGCCGTTCGCGGTCCGGGCTGCGCTGCGGCTTCGTCCGTCAGGGCGACAACGAGGCACCGAGTTGAGTTCTGTGGGGGTTCAGGTTCCCGCTCTCCAACCAGGACCTCGAACCCCAGGGCCTTCGTGACGTCTGACCAGGCCAAGTAACTGCCCGACCGAGCCTCGGGCACTTCGGCCAGCATGAGGTAGCGTGATCGGCGGAGGGATCGGCCAAGCTCGTGCAGGGCTCGGCACCCGGTACACCAACCTACTCCGGCTTCGTCTTTCTGGTTGTCGTGTGACTCGGTGCCGCAGACTCCACACACGGCGTCTTGCCCGAGACCAAGCCCCCGCGGGGCGAACAACTGCGCGATGTCCTCGGGGTCGAGTTCGGCGAACTTCCGCCCCTTCCGCAGGTTCAGCCCGTGCTCCACGGCTGCCCAGCGCTGTGCCAGGGGACTCCCGGCTCCGGCCGCTCGGGCGCCGATCCCGAAGTCTCTGGGAGCCAGGGGAGCAAAGGCCAGTGCAAGGTAAAGCTGGCCCTCATGAGCGTCGAGGAGCACCTCGTTGATGGACCGGGAGATCGCCTCGATCCTTCCGCTGGCCTCTGGCGGGACGATGAGCGTGAAGCGCCCGCCTCCAATGTACAGTGCATTCGTGGGCGGCAAGTCGAGGAAGCGAAGGGCCTTCCGGGCTGCAACCTCGGCCAAGATCTGCACGTAGAAGCTGCGAGCGCGTAGCGTTGCAGCAGCACCCTTGGGCTCGTGAAACCCGTACAGAAAGGACTGAATGCCCGAGATGTCGCCGATGAGGAGGCCGGCGGCTTCCGGCACCTCAGGCCAAGCGGCGGGCTCCTTGCCCCGGATCGCTGCCAAGAGCGCGTCCACTTCGGCCTCCCCTTTAGGCCCCCTCCAGCGCTGGGCGAAGCAGGCGGATAGCGCCGCGGTGGTCCGTAGATGATCGAAGAGCGACACATCGGGACGGTCATAGTAGAACGCGGACGGAACGCACCAGGTGTACTTCTGCAGGAGAGCGCTCACGCTCGTCAGGTAGCTCTCCAGGTCCGCTCCTTCGCGGGACACCTGCTGAAGGCTGACCATGTCCTGGCAGAACCCCTCCCACAGCCGCTGATAGCACTGGCGCGGCGAGTCCGACAGGTCCGCCGACGGGAAGATGGAGCGCTCCTCAAGGCGCAAGGGGCGTAGCGGGACGTACAGATCGGATGTGTGAGTGGCGCGCGGGTGCTCGCTGACAGCCAGGCCGCTGAACACGGAGATGAGCTGAACAGCCCTCTCCTCGTCTTTCTCATAGCGCTCGCGCTCACCGGCCGACAGCCGGTCCGCCAGCGCCACGATCTTCGTCAGCAGACCCTTGTCGGCGATGTTGCCATGATGCCAACCCACAGGCGCGCAAATGCTCTGCCATTGGGAAGGAACGTACTGACCCACGAACTTCTCGCCAATCGCGGTGTGGTCCTTCCCTACAGCCGTGACCTCGCCGGCCCGCTGCCCCAGCTTTCCCACGTCATGGAGCATGCCAGCCAGCGTCGCGCGCCTCGCGAGGTGCCCGTCGTCTGCCCCCATCTGCCCGCCTGGTGATCCGCAGTATAGGAGGCCTGGAGCCCAGAGGCAAACGGACAGCAGAACACCCCCGGCTGCCGGCGGCTCCCCGCGGAGCTACCATTCGACCGCATGGTCGGCACGTGGGTCAACATGGGGACGGTTCTTGCGGGAGGGCTCGTCGGCTGGGCTCTGGGCGCCCGCGTTCCATCCCGGGTTCGGGACGGGGCGGCGGTGGGGGTGGGATTGGCCACGGTCGTCCTCGGGCTGCGGCTGGCGCTCGGGACGGAGGACGTCCTCGTCCTCATGCTGTCGGTGATCCTCGGCGGAGGCATCGGGGCTGCCCTCCGCGTTGGGGAGAGGATAGAACGCGGGACGAAACGCGTGGAGGGCCTGTTCAAGGGGCGTCCGCTCGGGGAGGGATTTCTCACGGCGAGCCTGCTGTTCTGCGTGGGGCCGATGACCCTCCTCGGGGCGATCCAGGACGGGCTCCACGGCGATTGGTCCCTCTTGGCGGCGAAGTCCATTCTGGACGGGATCTCTGCCCTTACGCTCGCCGCGGCGCTTGGCCCGGGGGTCCTCCTCTCGCTGGGGGTGATCCTCGTCTACCAGGGCGGGCTAACGTGGGCCGCGGTGCTCCTCTCCTCTCACCTCGCAGGTTTCTCGCCCCACGCCCCGGCGGCGGTCGAGCTGTCCGCAGCGGGGGGAGCGGTGGTGCTCGCCCTGGGGATCGGCCTTCTGCGGCTCCGTGATCTGAAGGCCGCCGACCTCCTTCCGGCCCTCCTCCTCGCCCCGCTTCTGGCGTGGATTGCCTCCTTCCTGTGACGCTGCGGCGGCGTCTCGCCGGCGTGGTTGGGGAACTCCGCGGGTTCGATCGAACGCTGTGGGTCCTCGTCGCAAGCCAGCTCATCACCTCCGCCGGGTTCTCAATCGCGCTCCCGTTCCTGTCGCTCTACCTCTACCGGGACCGCGGTCTGGCAATGACGGTTGTCGGTGCGATCGCGTTGGCCAACGGGGTGGTGAGCGCGGTGGGGCGGATCGTGGGGGGAGAGTTGGCGGACCGGTTCGGCCGGCGGCCGACCGTGCTCGGGGCGGTGGGAGGGAGGGTGGCCCTGTTCCTCGGCCTCGCGGCCCTTGTGGCAACGGATGGCCCGGTGTGGGCGATCGCTCTGGTGTACCTCGCAGTGCGGATCACGGGGGCGCTGGCGATGAGCGCGATCACGGCCATGGTCGCCGATCTCGCGGGAAAAGGGGAGCGGATGGAGGCGTATGGGCTCCTGAGGGTAGGGGGCAACGTGGGATGGGCTCTTGGACCGGCGTGGGGCGGATACATGGCCTCCTTCTGGCCCTATTGGACCTTGTTCGTGACCACCGCCCTCCTCACCGCGGGGGCGTTTGTCCTTCTCGTGCGCCACTCGCGCGGGTCTCCCCATGAAGCGGGGGAGGGAGCAACGGAAAAGCGTTTGGGAGACGCCCTTCGCGACGGCCGGTTCGTGACCTTCGCAGCCCTGTCCCTCCTCGTATTCACCGTCGCTGGGCAGCTTGTGTCCACGTTGTCGGTGTTCACCGTAGACCGGTTGGGACTCTCCGAGGCCCAGTTTGGGGGGCTCCTCACCCTGAACGGCCTCCTCGTGGTGCTGTTCCAGTATCCGCTTTCCCGGGGGGTGGTGCGGCTGCCTCGCGGGCCGCTTCTTGCCATGGGAACCCTTCTCTACGGCCTGGGGTACCTCGCGTTCGGATGGTTCAGGCTGTACCCTGCGCTTCTCGGGGCGATGGTGGTGGTTACGTGCGGGGAGATGATCTATGCGCCGACCGCGCTTGCTGTGACCGCGGACTTGGCGCCGCCGTCGCGGAGGGGAAGGTACCTTGGAGTGTTCGGCCTCGCCGAGACCTTGGGGTGGTCGCTGGGGGCGTTCGTGGGAGGGGTGCTCCTCGATGTGTTTCCAACCTCTGCCGCTGGGGTGTGGGGGACTGTGGCGAGCCTGGCCGGCCTGGGGGCCGTGGGGTTCACCCTGTGGGGTCGGTGGAAGTGATGCTATTGGCTAGCCCCTCGATCGCCCGTTCGAGGGCCAGCCCCCGCGACCCTTTTACGAGGAGGAGGGCCGGGGCTGCCCACAGCTCCTTGCGGAGCGCGGCAAGCAGGACGTCGAGATCCTCGGCTTCCGCCGCCCCAGGGCCATCCCACCGGCGGAACGCCCGCGCTGTGCGGAGACCGTAGCCGAACACGGCGTCGATCCTGAGCTTCTGAGCCTCCTCGATCACCTGGGTGTGGAACTGGTCCTCCTCTGGTCCCAGGTCGAGCATGTCACCGAGGAGGGCCATCCGCCGCCTGACTGGGACCCTGAGCGTAGCCAGCGTGCGCAGGGCCGACCGCATCGAGAGTGGATTGGCGTTGTAACAGTCGTCGAGGATCCACCCAAACGGGGCGGGCCGGAGCTGCATCCGATGCGGGACCGGTTCGACGTGGGCCAGGGCTTGAGCCGCGCTCTTCTCGGGAACTCCCATTCCCCACGCAAGCGCGATCGCCCCACAGGCGAGGATGGGCACGTGTTCTCCAAGAAGTTTGAGGTGGGTAGGGGCTTCCCCCGCCGGGGTCACCGCGCGGAACGTAACCCCTTCGGGGTGGTCGATGGCCGCATCTTGGGGATGAAAGTCGGCCTCGGGGCTGTTTCCAAAACTAAGGCACAACCCAGTGAACCGCTCGGCTCGCTCCCTGAGCGGGGGGTAGTCCCACCCCAGGGCAAGGATCCCTTCCTCGGGTAGGGCGTTGGCCAGGGTCCAGGCGGCCTCGGCGGCCTGTTCCACCGAGCCTAGGCTCGCCAGATGAGCGGGGCCGGTGGAGGTGATGATCCCCGCCCAAGGCTGCACCAGTTCACAGAGCCGCTGGAGCTCGTCCGGATCTGACTCGGCCAGCTCGAACACCGCGGCCTCGGTGTCGTCCGGGATGGAGAGAAGTGCGAGCGGGACGCCGATCTCCGTGTTGTAGTTCTCGGGGGCGCGGTAGGTACGGTAGCGGGCAGACAGGGCGGCGGCGACGAGTTCCTTCATCGTCGTCTTCCCGAACGAGCCCGTGACCCCGACAATCGGGGCCTCGATCGTCGCCCGCCGCCAGGCGGCGAGTTCGCGGAGGGCGGTTGGGACGTCGGGCACGAGGAACAGGTTGCTGCCGATCCCGGGGTCGCGGGATACGACCGCCCCCACCGCGCCGCGGGCGAACGCCTCATCAAGGAAGTCGTGACCGTTGGCTCGGGTTCCCAAGAGGGCGACGAACACGTCCCCCGGTCGGACCCGGCGCGAGTCGCAGGCGGCGCCGGAGACGGCGAACGGGGCCATCGGCCGGATGAGCCGGGCCTCCAGCGCCTCCGCGGCCTCACGGAGATCCCACACCTACTTCCCCTTAGCGTTGATCGGCAGGATGAGAGAGACCCTGCCGTACACGACCGAACCAGGGACCCGGTCAGCTACCCCGTCCACCCCGTACAGACGAGTCTCCCCGATCACGCTTGAGATCGGGTCCACTGCAAACAGCTCTACGGTCAGGGTGTCGTAGGATGGGATGCCCTCGATGAGGTTGAGGAGGTCGGAGATCGACTGCAGGAGCGGGGCGCTCTCCCCTTTTTCCCGGGGGCGAGGGCCGCCGTACGCGCGGAGCTCGACGTAGGGGGACTGGATGTCCTTGGGGATCTCCACCCACCCCTCCCAGCGCTCGGACTTCCCCCGCCAGCCGCGGAGGGCGACGCGGAACCCGACCTGGTCCCCCGGGGCATAGCTATCCTTCTCGGTCTCCAGGGCCACGACCTCGGTGGCAGCGAAGCCTGGCCGGACTACGGCCTCCACAGCTACGTTCTCCAACCCGGGATCGCTAAACTCGTTGTAGACAAGCGCGTCCGCGACCAGAGCCAGTTCCCACGGGACGTAGAGGGCAACGTCCTGGGTGGAGAGGAACACGTTATCGCGGATGAGGGGTCGCGGCAGCCCCCGCCCCTGGATCGTGTACCGCACCGCTACCGTGCCTGGTCCGATCCGATCGAGAGCCTGATCGGCTGCCTCCAGGCCAACGACGTAGAGAAGGAGCGCGGAGAGACGGGGCTCATCCACGATCCTTGCCCGAAGCGTGTGCTCGATTCCTTGGCCTTGGTCGCGGATGCGGAAGCTCGTGGCGATGCCGGTTGGGATTCGGCCCGTCACCCCCGCTACTGCGGCCCAGCGATCGGCGAACACCCCTCCCAGGACCTCCCCGAGCGTCCCGAGCTTGTAGGGGAAGTCCAGGGCAGCCACCGTGTCTAAGACGTGGGCGGCGGTGAGGAAGTAGCGCGCGGGGCCCGTGAACAGGAACGGATGGCCAAACGCAACCACCGCGCTGTCCTCGACCATCGTCACCGTACCGAGAGCGCCAATTGTGACGTCGCCCACGGCGATCCCCACTCCCACCGGCCCGCCGGGCGCGAGGTCAGAGAGGGTGGGGGAGCTTCCCGAGGATGGGGCGGCAACCACCCGCGCCACGCCAAGGTCGAGGAGGCCGGGGACCACACCCCGCCACGAGGGCACGAGGTCGGCGAGGGGGTGCCAAGTTGCCCGAAGGTCGAACCCTTTCTGGAGAGCGCCCAAGGCGCGAGAAGAGAGCCCGTTCGCCATTACGAGAGCGGATAGCGTGGGGCTCGTGCCTACGCCTAGGGCCCATGCCTCTCGGTCGGCATCCTTGGGGAGAGGCCCCCCGTTTTCTTCGCCGCGAGGGCTGCCTGCGGGGACAGGTTGGGTCTTCGGTGGGGCGACCTCGGCGAGGACGGCGAGCATCGCCTCGATCGGGGTTACGAGCGCAAGCGGCCGATCCCGGTCGGCCGACCAGGCCGCGGCGCGGGAGAGGGCCCCTGCCAGCCGGCCCTCGAGGTAGATGGGGCTTCCCGACATCCCTTGGGCGACCCCTCCCGAGCGGGTGATGGCCGGCCCAGAAGCGCGGACGATGATGAAGTCGTTTCGGTCCCCGGGTTCGTCCAGGACGGCCACCACCTCGACCTCGAACCGCGAGATCTCCGTGCCCGCGACCACAGTCAGTCCATACCCCCACATCCCAGGCTTGATCTCGGAAAGGGGGATCGTGTCCGCCCCGAGGGCGACCAGGCCGATGCACGACGCCGCGAACAACGCGAGCTTCCTCATAACGCCGCCTCCCTGGCGAGCGCCACCGCGCGGGCAGCGCCTTCCTCCATCGTGCGCACCGGGGTCAGGCCGGCGCTGGAGAGGACGGCCCTTCCGTCCGCGTCGTTTGTCCCCGTGAGCCGGATCACCACCGGGAGATCGAGCGCGGCCGTGGCCTCCACAACGCCGTGGGCGACCTCATCGCAGCGCGTGATCCCGCCGAACACGTTCACGAACAAGACTTTAGCCTTCCCGTCGCGCAGGATCAACTCCACCCCTCTCCGTACGCGGTCGGACCGGGCCCCGCCGCCGATGTCGAGGAAGTTCGCCGGACGGCCTCCGGCCTGAACCACGAGGTCGAGGGTCGCCATGACGAGCCCAGCCCCGTTCCCGAGGACTCCGATGTCCCCGTCGAGCCGGACGTAGCTCATCCCCGCGGCCCGGGCGTCCGCCTCGAGAGGATCCACCACCGCCTCGGCGAGGCCCGCGAACTGTTCGCCTGGGCGGTGGTCGTCGTCGACGATGAGCTTGGCATCGAGGGCCAAGAGTCCCTCTCCCGTCTCCGCAAGCGGGTTGATCTCCGCGAGGTTCGCCTCATAGTGCGTGAACACGCGGTAGAGCTTGGCCGCGGTCTCCGCAAGGGGTTTACGAAGAGCGGGCGGGGCAAGGGAAACGAGGCGACGCAGGCGGAACGGAAGCGGGCCCTCCAGGGGCGGGATGTGGACCTGGCGGATGGCACCGGGGTCGGTTCGCGCCACCCCCTCGACGTCCACCCCTCCCCGCGGGGAGTAGATCATGACCGGGCTCCGCGTGCGACGGTCCAAGGTGACGGAGAGGTAGTGCTCCGACTTCACCTCCGCGGTGGCCACGACGAGGATCTCCCGAATGGGAAGTCCCTTGAGCTCGGAACCGAGCATGTTCCTGGCAGTGCGTGCCGCTTCCTCCGGATCGGCTGCGCCGCGAATGCCCCCTGCCTTTCCCCTTCCCCCCACAGGCACTTGGGCCTTGAGGACGACGGCCCCCCCCACATCGGCGGCACCGGCCCGCGCTTCTTCCGGCGTCCTCGCCAGCCCACCGCGAGGCACCGGGATCCCCTCTCGCTCCAAGATTTCTCGCCCTTGCCACTCCAGAAGCCGCACGCCGCCTCCTTTGGGCCAAAGGTTACCCGGGAGAGGGGGGCCTGGCCAGGGAAACGCGGGCGCTTGTGGGGGATAAGTGTCGTTTGCTTGCGGGTTTTCCCTGGGGGAGGTACACTTGGAACTGATGGCTGTCAACTACGATTCAAGCTACGACGTCGACAAGATCCAGGTGCTGGAGGACATCGAGGCGGTTCGCAAGCGCCCAGGGATGTACATCGGTACTACTGGGCCGGACGGGCTCCTCCAGACGATCTACGAGGTCGTTGACAACTCGGTGGACGAGGCCCTGGCCGGGTTCTGCACGACGATCGACATCGTGATTCACGAAGACAAGAGGATCACCGTCCGCGACAACGGCCGGGGGATCCCGGTGGGGATTCATCCGGAGACGGGGACGAACACGGTCGAGCTCGTGCTCACGACCCTCCACGCCGGCGGGAAGTTCGACGAGGGAGGATACAAGGTGTCGGGAGGCCTCCACGGGGTCGGGGTGTCGGCGGTGAACGCCCTCTCCGCGGAGCTGGTGGTCGAAGTTCGGTGGCGGGACGGGAAGGTCTACCGCCAGGGGTTCTGCCGGGGAAAGAAGACGACCGAGCTTGGGGTGGTGGGCGAAACAAGCGAGACGGGGACCGAGATCACGTTCCTCCCCGACCGAGAGATCTTTGGGGAGATCCATTACAACTTCTCGAAGCTCTCCCACCGGCTGCAGGAGCTTGCGTACCTCAACGCCGGACTTGTCCTTCACCTTGACAACCGCATCACCGGGGTCAAGCGGACGTTCCACGCCGAGGGCGGGATTGCCGCGTTCGTGAAGGAGCTCGCCACGGGAAAGGAACCGCTCCACGAGGAGCCGATCTACCTCGCCGAGCCGCGGGGGAATCAGTCCGTGGAGGTGGCGATGCTCTTCACGGACGCGATGGAGGAGGAGGTGTTCACCTTCGCCAACAACATCAACACCCGCGAAGGGGGCACGCACCTCACGGGGTTCCGCGCCGCGCTCACGAAGGTCCTCAACGACTATGCCCGGGAGAAGCGGATTCTCCGTCAGGAAGACGAGGCCATCCCCGGAGAGGCGATCCGCGAGGGCCTGGTGGCCATCGTCTCCGTGAAGCTCCAGCAACCGGAGTTCGAGGGCCAGACGAAGGCCAAGCTTGGAAGCCCGGGGATCCGCGCGTTCGTGGAGGAGGTGGTGCGCGAACAGCTGGGGCAGTACCTTGCCAAGAACCCCGGCGTGGCGCGGACGATCATCGAGAACTCGCTTTCCGCCCACCGGGCGCGGCTGGCGGCGGCGAAGGCCAGGAAGCTCGTGCGGCGGAAGGGGGCCCTGTTCGCGGGCGGGCTCCCGGGGAAGCTCGCCGACTGCACGAGCAACTCCCCTGAGGAGTCGGAGCTGTTCATCGTTGAGGGCGATTCGGCTGGCGGGTCGGCCAAACAAGGCCGGGACCGTAATTTCCAGGCGATCCTCCCCTTGCGGGGCAAGGTCCTGAACGTGGAGAAGGCCCGCCTGGGGAAGCTCCTTGATAACCAGGAGCTGCGGGCGATCATCACCGCCCTCGGGACGGGAATCCGCGACCAGTTCAGTCCCGACGAGCTTCGCTACCACAAGGTGATCATCATGGCCGACGCGGACGTGGACGGTTCCCACATCCGCACCCTTCTCCTCACGTTCTTTTTCCGCAACGTGCGGCCCTTGATCGAGCGCGGGAACGTGTACATCGCCAAAGCCCCCCTCTACCTCGCTCAGCGAGGCCAGGTGCGGAAGTACCTGTACACGGAGGAGGAGCTCAGGGCGCACCTTGCTGAGGGGGACGGAAAGTTCACCGTGCGGCGGTTCAAAGGTCTGGGAGAGATGAACCCCGAGGAATTGTGGGAGACGACGATGAACCCCGGGGCGCGGATCCTGCGGCAGGTCACGGTTCGCGATGCGCTCGAGGCGGACGAGGTGTTCACCACCCTCATGGGTACCGACGTCACCCGCCGGCGGGACTTCATCCGCGAGAACGCGCATCGGGTCGCCGTGCTCGACATCTAGCGGTTGCAGGATAGACCCCTGCGGGGAGAATCACGCGGGGCCGTAGCTCAGTTGGGAGAGCGCTAGCATGGCATGCTAGAGGCCACGGGTTCAACTCCCGTCGGCTCCACACCCGCCTCTCCTGCGGTTCTGGTTGACGGGCCGCGACCCCACTCCCTGCCAAAGGTCTAGAACCAGTTTCCAAGCGGGAGTGAGGCGTACTAGGCGCCAGCCGCCTTGGCGCAGAGACATGGAGGCCCCAGACCCTATCCACCCGGGCCTTCTCTACCACCACGGACACGAAGGGGGGGATTCGGGTTGTCCGCTCCAAGATCCGTCTGCCTTCCGGAGACCGAGGGGTGACGGGGGCTGCGAGAGCGCCTCCCGCTGCTTCAGCACCCAAGTTCTTGCTCGGCACCCTTCTGGTTCGGTTGTGGTTCGTTTGGTGTCTGTTGTGGTAGAACGCTGGCCGGTCCTGGGTTGTGAAAATGGTTCGCTGGATTCAGGGCCGTGCAGTGTCCGACCGATCGCCTCTGCTTGTCAGATCCCTGTTGGCGCCAGTGTCGCGGGAAAGGGTTGACAGCTCGCCTAGAATCCAGTAGTTTCCATCCGAAACTAGTGGCACCGCTCGGAACGTGCCACGACAAGGGCAAACCCCTCGCGAGGGGGGGGCGCAAAGCCACGGGTCCCACGTGGACAGCCGGGTTGCCGAATGGAACGCAAACGACGCGGGCAGCGGTGGCGGGGGTGGATCGGCCTTGGCCTGACGGCCGCTCTCGTGGTCTGTTTGGGCACTCGGGAACCCGAACTGGCAGGAGGAGCCGGCGCTAGCAGCGCCCCACGCCTGAGTGCGACAAGTCTTCCCTGGGGGCTGGAGCGGATCCACGCTCCCCAGGCGTGGCGTATCACCACAGGGAGCCCGGAGGTCATCGTCGCCGTGATCGACAGCGGCATAGATACGACGATCCCTGCGCTTGCCGCGGTCCTGTGGGCCAACCCTCGGGAAATCCCGGGGAACGGTGTGGATGATGATCGAAACGGCTACGTGGATGACATTCACGGGTGGGACTTCCGAGACGGCGACGCCAGCTCAGTGCGCGGGTCTACCCTTCATTGGCACGGGACGTTCGTGGCCGGGGTCATTGCGGGCCGGCAGGAAGGGAACGAGGCAGCCGGAGTGGCGCCGACCGTGCGGATCATGGACGTGCGGTTCCTCGACGCGAGGGGCCTGTTCACGACCAAGGATTGGGATCGTCTGGTGCGGGCGATCAACTATGCGGTGGACAACGGCGCCCGGATCATCAACATGAGCGTGTACGCCAAGGTGCAGCCTCCGGCCGCGGTGGAACAAGCCCTGGCTCGGGCCGCGGCGCAGGGCGTGATCGTGGTGGGGATCGCGGGGAACGAGGCCAGGCCGGAAGTTCTCTACCCCGGGAAGTACCCCACCGTGCTTGCCGTATCTGCCACCGACCCCACTGACGGTCTCGCATCGTTCAGCTCATGGGGACCCGAGGTAGCGGTGGCTGCGCCAGGCCACGAAGTGGTGTCCCTTCTGCCCGGAGGCCGTTCCGCACGAAACTCCGGGACCTCGTTCGCTGCTCCGCACGTAGCCGGAACCCTCGCCCTCATCCTCTCTGCCCATCCCGCGCTCTCGGCGTCGGAAGCGGTTGCGATCCTCCTCGGGAGCGCCACGCCCCTAGCTGCAGCGGGTGACCCGCGGTTCGGAGCGGGGTTGGTGGATGCAGGCGTCGGGGCCGCGAGAGCATCGTCCCGCGATCGCTAGCCTGTTCAGTTTCACAGCAGTGTCTGTAGGTGGGGGTGTGGGGAGGGGTAGCCGAAGCGAGGGTCGCCGCGGCAAGCGCGCCAGGGATCGGACACGGAACCTTGGAGGTAGCCCGATGACCCTCGAGGACAAGGTACACGGTTTCCGGCTCCATGCACTCCGCCGGGCGGAGGA
>JBBIQN010000025.1:0-20916 GCA_037442305.1 Candidatus Bipolaricaulota bacterium | reverse complement strand
AGGACGCGCTTCAATTCCACGAGGCGGATCGCCATCATGGTGAGGTACGCCATCATGTCGTTCGTCCCGAGGAACCGCCGCAGCGCGTCCATGAGGTCCGGGAGCTTCCCCGGTCCCTTGGTGACAAGCTCGTGGAACGCTTCTTCGGACTCCATCCCCCAGTGCCAAGTGTCGTCGAACGCTTTGATCTGAGCCTGAGATTTGGTGCCGTTCTGCTCGGCAAAGAGGACGTTGTACGTGGCCTTGGAGTTGAACGGAGGGTCCAGGTAGATCAGGTCAACGCTTTCGTCGGGAACGTGGTCCCGGAGGATCGTGAGGTTGTCCCCGAAGTAGAGCTTGTTCTTCCACCCGTCGGTCATGGTCCCTCCTTCGTCGTGCCTGAGCATACCACGCTGTGGGTTCGGGGAGCGCAAAGGGAACACCCGAGCGGCGGGGCGCTCGGTGCGCCCCACCGCTCGGGGAAGGAACAGAAGCAGGTGTCAGAAAGGGAGGTGGACTTCCTTTCTCAGCGCCCCCTGCATCCCGGGCCTCCGCCGCCCTTGCCGGGGGACATGCACTCCCGTTGTCCGGCTTGGCCAGGGCCGGCGCGACGGCCGAGGAGGTCCAGGTGTTCCGGGGTAATCTTGCCATCGGCGATCGCCTGATTGAGCACCGCGTCCATCGCCTTCCGGGCTTCGATCCGCGATTTCATCGCCATGGCCTGTTCCTCGGTGATCGTCCCCGCGGCCAAGGCCTCGTCGATCATCTGGATCTCGGCCTGGTCGAACGCCGCGACGAGCGCGTCCTTCGTGATCCCGAGGTTCGCGGCCACCTTCGCCCAGAGGTCCGATCGCTTTCCCGCTCCGGAGGCCGCCTCCGTGCGTGCGGTCTGGCCCAGCACCACGAGCGTCACGGAGAGGGCCGCCACGAGCGCCACGAGTCCGGTCAAGAGGATCTTGTTTCGCTTCGTCATCGTGATTCCTCCTTGCCTCCGCCTGCGGAGGCAAAACGGAGGATGCCCGCCCAAGATGGAGCACCCGCTCCGAACCCGTGGCAGGGGTGTGGAGGCACCTACCCCCCACCCATCGGGGGAAGCAGGGTGACGGCGTCCCCGTCGGAAAGAGGCGTTGCGAACCCCTGCGTGAACTGGATTGACGTCCCGTTCACGAGGGCCGAGATGTGGCGGCGCATGCGGCCCGCGGCGTCGTAGAACCTGTCCCAAAGTTGCGGATACCGCGCCGTGAGGGCGACCACCGCCGCGGCGACGTCCGCCCCGGCGGGAAGGTCGAGCGCGATCGGTCCCTCGCCGATCACTGCCCGGAACGGGAAGAGCACGTGGACCTCGACCGTCATCGGCCTCCAACAAGCTTTCGCGAGATCTGCCTCTGCCGGGAGACGAAGTCGTAGAGACGCTCGTCCGCGAACCTCCCCTCCCGCACGCGGACCTCGCCGTTCACCATCACGAGGTCGGCGTGCTGGGCCCCGCAGTGGACGAGGGCCGCCACAGGGTCGGCCGCGCCCGCGAACTCGAGCGCCGAGAGATCGAACAGAACAAGGTCCGCGCACCTCCCAGCCTCAAGGGACCCTAGTTCGCCCGCGCGGTGGAGGACGCGGGCTCCGCCTAGAGTGGCGAGCTCAAGCGCGGTGCGGGCGCTCATCGCCTCCGCCCCGTACTTCACGCGGGCCACGAGCATCGCCTGCCGGGCCTCGCGGATCATGTTCGAGGTGTCGTTCGAGGCCGAGCCGTCCACGCCCAGGCCCACGGCCATCCCCGCCGCAAGGGCCTCCGGCACCGGGGCGATCCCTGAGCCAAGGATCATGTTCGAGCTCGGGCAGTGGGCCATTCCCACCCCGGCCGCGGCCAGTCGCCGGATGTCCTCCGACGACTGGTGGACGAGGTGGGCGAGCCACACGTCCTCCTTCAGCCACCCCACGTCCGCAAGGTAGTCCACCGGCCGCATCCCGAACCTGGCGAGGCAGAACTCCTCCTCGTCGGTCGTCTCGGCGAGGTGGGTGTGGAGGAGAACGCCGTGTTTCCGGGCGAGTTCGGCGGTGTCCCGCATCAACTCCCGCGTCACGGAGAACGGGGAGCAGGGGGCGAGCGCGATCCGTACCATGGCTCCAAACGAGGGATCGTGCCACCTGGCGATGAGCCGTTCGCTATCGGAAAGGATCTCTTCTTCCGTCTGGACCACGTCCGGCGGGGGAAGGCCGCCCTCGTCGCGGGAAAGGGACATCGAGCCGCGGGTGGGATGGAAGCGGATCCCCACCGCGCGGGCGGCCTCGATCTCGATGTCGGTGAGCTTCTCCCTCCCGCGGGGGAAGAGGTAGAGGTGGTCCGTGGTCGTCGTGCAGCCGGAGAGGAGGAGCTCCAGGCACCCTACGATCGCCGAGGTGCGCACCGCGTCTTCATCAATGCCGCGCCACTTCTCGTACAGGAAGACAAGCCAGTCGAAGAGTTTCTTGTCCTGGGCCCCGGGCACGGCTCGGAACAGGGTTTGATAAAGGTGGTGGTGGACGTTCACCATCCCCGGGATCATCACCCGATCGCGGCCAGAGATGACCTCGTCGAAGGAGCCAGCCGGGGCGGGCGCGTTCCCCAACGCGGCGATCCGGTTCCCCTCGACGAGAAGCCAGCCGCCGTGGATCTCGCGACGTTCCGGGCCGAAGGGCGCGATTACCTCAACGTCGCGGAACAGGATCTGTCGCATTCTCGCTCCCTCACCTCCTCCCACCTCGGGGGAGGGTGACCCGTACGACGCTTTCTCGTCGGGCATGAGCCCCGACGCTACGGAACCCTTTCGGGACAATCCCCGCCGTTACAGCTTGAGGTCGGCCTTGTGGCAGATCTCAAGGAACGCGGTGAGGAGCTTGATCGCGGCTTCGATATCGTCCACATGGGCCGCCTCGACCACGGAGTGCACGTACCGGGTGGGCACGGACAGGGTGACCACCGCCGCCCCCTCCCGCGCAAGCTGGATCGCGCCCGCGTCGGTCCCTCCCCGGGGCAGGATCTCCATCTGGTAGGGGATCTTCTTCTCCTCGGCGAGATCCACGAGGAACCGCACGAGGCCAGGGTGGGAAATCGAGGCCGAGTCCTTGAGCTTGATCGCCACGCCTTGGCCGAGCTTCGTGATCTGCTCGTGGGCGGACACCCCGGGCATGTCGCAGGCGAGGGTTACGTCGAGGGCGACCCCGATGTCGGGATTGATCGCGAACGCGCTCGCCCGCGCTCCCCGCAGACCCACTTCCTCTTGGACCGTCCCCACGAGGTACACGTCGCTCTGGTGCTTCTTCAGGCGCCGCACGGCCTCGATCCCCACGTACACCCCGAGCCGGTCGTCAAGGGCCTTCCCCGACACGAGGTCCCCCACGCGGATGAACGGCTGGACGAGGGTCACTGGATCGCCCACCCGCACCTTCTTTGCCACCTTCTTTCCGGGAAGCCCGAGGTCCACAAACAGGTCCTGGACACGGATATCCTTCCTCTTCTCGTCTTCGGTGAGGATGTGAATGGGCTTCGTCCCGATGAGCCCGGTGAGGGGGCCGCCCTTGGCGTGGACCGTGACCCGGGAGGCGATGAGGGTCCGAGGGTCGAACCCGCCCACGGGCTCGATCCGCAGGAACCCCGTGTCCTCGTCCGCATGGGACACGAGGAACCCGATCTCGTCCATGTGGCCGGCCACGACGACCTTCGGACCCTTCCCCTTCTTGTGGGCGATCAAGTTCCCCAGCTTGTCCACTTCCATCTCGTCCACGTGGCCTGTGAGGGCCGCGCGGGCGATCGCCCGGACTTCCTCTTCCCGACCGGGGATCCCGGATGCCTCGGACAGCTTCTGCAGAAGTTCCACTGTTTCCTCCTTTCTCGGGCATGGTATAGGGAACGGGACCAGGGCACAACTACCGTCCCTCCCCCAGGGGCGCTAGAATGGAACTCAAGGAGCCCGAGATGATCCCGTTGCGCGACGGCCGGCCGAGCGGAATCGTGCCCTACGTCACGATCGTCCTCATCGCCCTCAACGTGGCGGCGTTTCTCTACACGCTGAGCTACTCCGACCGCGTGCTGGTGTTTCTCGATCGCTGCGCGTGGGAGAGCACGTTCGGGCAGACGGCGCCGGGGTTCGACCCCGTCCTGTACCGCCGGTACGGGAGGCCCCCTTGCTCCTACCCAGTGACGGAGCGAGACGAGTTCGTGATCCGGTTCGGCCTCATCCCGGCCGAGCTTTGGTCGGGGACAGACCTTGCCCCCACCGTTCCATTCCCTATCTGGCTCACGATCCTCACCTCGATGTTTCTCCATGGGGGGTGGCTTCACCTTCTGGGAAACATGCTCTATCTCTGGATCTTCGGGGACAACGTCGAGGCGGCCCTCGGGCGGTGGAGGTTCCTTCTTTTCTACGTTCTCGCGGGGGCAGCGGGGGCCGCGATTCAGGCGGGGCTGAGCGCTCACTCTACCGTTCCCATGGTGGGGGCCTCGGGCGCGATCGCGGGGGTGCTCGGGGCCTACCTCGTCCTCTTTCCCTGGGCGCGGGTCTTGACCGTGGTGCCGTTGTTGTTCTTCCTCCACTTTATGGAGATCCCGGCGCTCGTTCTCCTTGGGTTCTGGTTCTTGATGCAGCTTTTCTCGGGGCTCGTGGACCTTGGGGGAGCGGGGGGGGTGGCGTGGTTCGCCCACATCGGCGGGTTCGTCGCTGGGGCCCTGCTCGTTCTTCTGTTCAAGCGACCGGATGTAACCCCGGGCCTGATCACGTGGTGGCGGTGGCGGCGGAGTCGCCCGTACCGGCGGTGAGCACGGTCCTCGGGATCGACGAGGCCGGGAGGGGAGCCGTGCTTGGTCCCCTCGTGGTGGCGGGCGTGGTGGTGGGTGAGGATCGGCTCTGCGAGCTTTCCGCCCTCGGGGCGCGGGACTCGAAAGCCGTGCCCCGCGCGCGACGTGGCGAGATCGTCCGGGCGCTTGCCCGTTCCGGAGCCCGTGGAAAGGCGATCGTCATTCCCGCCCCGGTCGTGGACGACGCGAACCTGACGGCGCTTGAGCTTGGCGCGGCGGCGTGTCTCATCCGGGATCTCCATCCCTCCCGGGTCGTGCTCGACGCTCCCGTGGCCCCGCTTGCCCTTCCTCGCTTTCTTTTGTCCCTCTCCCTCCGTTCTGCCTTTCCCCCGGCGGAATTGGCCGCGTTTCCGAAAGCAGACCGGGACCACCCGGCGGTGGCTGCGGCGTCGCTTCTCGCGAAGGTCGTGCGCGACGGGTACGTGGTCGCCCTCCGTCGCCGCTTTGGGGACTTCGGCTGGGGGTACCCCGGGGAGCCCAAGGTGCAAGCGTACCTCGAGGCGTGGCTTGCGGAGCGAGGGACCCTACCTCCCATCTGCCGCACCCGCTGGCGCTCCGTACAGGCCCTCGTTGCCCCCGAGCTTTGGGAACGGCGTGGGAGTTGCGCCGCAGCCCTCGCCAAGGGAGAATGTCCTGAGTTGCGGTAAGAGGACGAGAAGGAGGAACTCATGCCCAAGAGCACTTTTCAACCCCACCGTCGGCGTCGGTACCGCGTCCACGGGTTTTTGGCCCGCACGGGAACCCCGGCCGGCCGCGCCGTGCTCGCCCGGAGGAGGAAGAAGGGGCGGCACCGGTTGACTCCTGCCTAGGGGGGAAGAGCTTGACCAAGAAGCGCGTGTACGAGATCGCCCGTGAGCTCGGGGTCCCCTCCAAGGACCTCCTGGAGGCTCTCGTGGAATTGGGGATGCCAGGGCTGCGGGCGGTGAACACGGTCACCGATGAGGAAGCGGAGCTCATCCGGGAGTTCTTCCGCGAGAAGGGGAAGGCGGCTTCTGTAGAAGCTCCCGCTCCGGCGGAGCCCCAAGCTCCCCCCGAGCCGCGGGGGATCCCGCGGCCGCCGGTCGTGGCCGTGCTCGGGCACATCGACCACGGAAAGACAACCCTGCTTGACGCGATCCGCAAGTCGCACGTCGCCGAGGGCGAGGCGGGGGGGATCACCCAATCCATCGGCGCGTATCAGGCCTCCGTCCACGGCCGGGCGATCACGTTCGTCGACACCCCGGGGCATCGGGCGTTCACGGCGATGCGCGCCCGTGGGGCGCAGATCACGGACCTCGCTGTTCTCGTGGTGGCGGCCGACGACGGGGTGATGGCTCAGAGCGTCGAGGCCATTGACCACATCAAGGCTGCCGGCGTGCCGATGATCGTAGCGATCAACAAGATCGACAAACAGGGCGCGAACAAGGACCGGGTGCTCCAGGACCTCGCCAAGCTTGGGTACACGCCCGAGGAGTGGGGCGGCACTGCGATCATGGTCCCCCTCTCTGCCCTCACCGGGCAAGGGGTGGATGACCTTCTGGAGATGATCCTCCTTGTCGCCGACATGGAGGGGATTTCCGGGGATCCAGACGGGGAACTTGAGGCGATGATCATCGAGTCGAACCTCGATCCGGCGCGGGGGCCGCTGGCGACGGTCGTGGTCAAACAGGGGACCCTGCGCGAGCGGGACGTGCTCGTGGCGGGGAGCGTCTGGGGTCGGGTGCGGGCCCTCCTCGATCATCGTGGGGCGCGCGTTCCTGCGGCCAGTCCGGGTATGCCGGTCCAGGTCTTGGGCCTCTCCGGCGTCCCCCCCGCGGGAGAAAAGGTCGAGCGGTTCGAGAACCCCAACGAGGCGCGGCGCATCGCCGAGGACAGAGTGCGGGCGCTTGTGGACGAGCGGCGGGCGGTGCGGGCTCCGAAGACGTTCGAGGACCTGATCCAGGTTGCCCAGACGGAGAAGCTCGTGGTCGTGCTCAAGGCGGAAAGCACAGGGGGGCTCGATGCGGCCAAGCACGAGCTCGGCACGCTCAAGGCCGATGGGGTGGAGCTGGAGATCCTTCACTCAGGCGTGGGTCCGGTCACGGAGTCCGATGTCCTCCTTGCTGCAGCGGAGGAGGATGGACAGCCCCTCGTGGTTGGATTCGCGGTGCGGGTGGACGGGAAAGCCCAGCGCCTGGCCGAGCAACGGAGCGTGCCCGTCCGGACCTACGACATCATCTACGACCTCGCCCAGGACGTAGGGCGGGCCCTGCGGCGGCTCCTCGGGCCGGAGTACCGCGAGGCCAAGGTGGGCGAGGCGGAGGTTTTGAAGACGTTCGACATCGATGGGGTCGGGCGGGTCGCGGGGTGCTCTGTCCGCTCCGGCCGCGTCGTGAGGGGAGCGCGGGTCAAGGCGTCCCGCGATGGGGAGGCCGTGTTCTCGGGAGAGATCGCGTCCCTCAAGCGGTTCACCGACGACGTACGGGAGGTCCAGGCGGGGCGGGAGTGCGGGATCCGTATCCGCGACTGGAACGACGTGCGGGAAGGGGACACGCTCGAGATCTACACGGTCGAGGAGATCACGGTCTAGTGCCCGTGGGCCTGCTCCAGGTAGAGCTGAGGCTGCCCGGAGAGAGGACCCTCAAGGGGAAACGGTCGGTGGTGGCCGGGGTCCTGGCCTGGGCCAGGCGGGAGTTCAACGTGTCGGCAGCGGAGCTGGGTAGCCTCGACGATCCCAAGAGAGCGGTCCTCGGGTTTGCCCACCTCTCCAGCGCTCCGGGGCACACCGACGAGGTTTTGATGAAGCTCCTGGATGGACTTTCGGTCAATCGGGACTACTACCTCGAACGGCACGAGCTCGCGATCCTGTAATGTCGGCCTATGCACGTCCGCGGCTCGTGTCCACAATCGCCCGTGAGGTCGCGGACATCCTCGAGTTTGAGGTCAAGGATCCCTCCCTTTGCCACGCCCTGCCCACGGTGATCGGGGTGAAGCTGTCTCCCGATGGGGAGGAGGCGGTGGTGGCCGTTGCCGTGGAGGGGGCATCGGCGGAACGGGAGAAGGCCCGCGCGGCGCTCGCTCACGATCGGGCATTCATCCGCGCCCGCCTCGCGCGGCGGCTCTCCGTGCGCCGGGTGCCGAACCTGACGTTCGTTCTCACAGACCAGCTTCATTCCCCCTCTGTGTGGGAAGAAGGGGACGATGGCTGAGATCCCGTTGCCGGTATTGCCCCTGGCCTCGGGGCTGCATGGGAGGGGGGGCGATCTCTTTTCCCAGGTGGCCGCGGCATTTTGGGAGAAAGAGAAGGTGGCGCTTGCCGCGGCGGAGGTCGGCGCGGTGGCGGTTGAGCCAGCCCACGTTCTCCTCATCCTGTCGGGAGGGACGGAGGGGGAGGCCCTCTCCTGTGCCGCGGGGGCCCGCGGACCGATCGTCGTCCTCTCCCACCCTGGTCACAACTCCCTGCCCGCGGCCTTGGAGGTCGTGGCCCGCCTGCGCCAGGATGGCCGCCGGGTATGGCTCGTCCACCTCGGCGCGGACGACGGGGTTCTCCCTGGCCTTGCCCAGGCGATCGCCCTTGCCCGGAGCCTCGTCGGAACAAGGGTCGGACTTGTCGGCGATCCTTCCCCGTGGCTTGTGGCGAGTTCTCCTCCCCCGCCCCTGTTTCGGGAGAAGCTGGGGATCGAGGTCATCCCGATCCCGCTTCAGTCTGTGATCGAGAGGCTTCCGGAACAAGGAAGCGGTGGGGTAGACGGAGTCGGGGTGGGAATTGGCGATGAGGAGCGGGGAATGGCCGGGCGGGTTCACAGGGCGCTGGAACGGCTCGTCAAGGACGAAGGGCTGGACGCCCTAACCATCGCTTGTTTTGGACTCCTCCCGCACCGGATGACGGCGTGCTGGGCTCTGGCGTGCCTCTGTGACGCGGGCGTGCCGGCGGGCTGCGAGGGGGACCTTCCGGCTCTTCTGGCGCTCATGGTAGCCCAGGAGATCACCGGAGGTCCGGGGTTCCTCGCTAACCCGGCGGATGTGGACTTCAAGCGAGATACGGTCACCCTCGCTCACTGCACCGTGCCGCTTCGGCTCACCCGGTCCCACCGGCTGCGCACCCATTTCGAGTCCGGCCTCGGCCTCGCCGTGGCGGGGGTCGTGAAGCCGGGTCCCTACACTTTGGCGCGCTTCGGCGGGAAGCGCCTCGATCTCGGGTTCTTCGTCGAGGGCACGGTGCTCGCCGAGGACGTGGGACGGGAGGACCTCTGCCGGACCCAGGTTCGGTTCAAGATTCCCCGCGGGGCGCTCGAGCGGCTCCTTGCTGATCCGTTGGGGAACCACCACGTCCTCGTCCCCGGCCAACACCGGGCCGTGCTCACCGAGTTCCGGGACCTGTTCCTTACAGGCTAGAAACCTACGCCAGAAGGATCTCCCCTCGTCATGGCCACGGCCTTCCCTCCCCACTGACTCTTCAGCGGCCTCACCTGAACGAAAAGGACCTAGAAGCGAAGACGCCAGCCGAGGGCGAGGGTTGTCAGCCCAGCGGTGGTGACCTCCAGCGTTGGGCTCACCACGAGACCCGCGGACAGCGGGATCCCGGCGGTGATGCTGATCCGAGACAGCCCGAACAAGCCCGTCGGGGCGAAGTACGCGGTTACTTCGAACGTGTAGCTGCCACCACAGCATCCTGGACCGCAAGCCCCGACCTTGATGTACTCGAACTCATCTCCCTGGAACCCTCCCGGGACCTGGCTCGGATCGAACGCCGTCAGAAACTCCACGTAGCTCCCGCTCCCTCCAGGACAGCAGCTTCCCAGACAGCAGCGGATCTTGTACCCGTAGAGGGCGAAGCCTCCCCACGTGAAGGTATTGGCGTCCCACACGATGTCGCCGTGCACGGTGAGGCAGGCATCGCAGAAGGGGGCCCACCGCGGGGTGAAGCTCACCGTTTTGGCGTCCGGGGCGAACTTCACCTCGAAGTCGAACGAGACCCCACAACACCCCAGGGGAAGGTTCGTCACCGATGCCTCCACGTAGGCAAACCCCTGTTTCGTGAGGGACAGCGTCCCGGTCGCCTCGATCCCGCAGCAGAGATCGACCCCGAACAGGTAGACTGTGAGGTCCTTGAAGGTGAGACCGTCCCGCTCTTCGGCCCGCACCGTGACCGAAAGATCCGAGGTGCTCAAGCTCAGGTTGTAGAGCAGGTAGGGCGCGGGGGGCGTGCCGGAACGGGGGTAGTGGGTGACCCGGAGGCCAACGCGGAGATCTTCCCACGCCCAGGAAGCCATGAAGTAGGCCGAGCGGTACTCCGGAGCAATGGGGTTGAACAGGAGCCCGGCCCCGAACCGGATCTTGTCCCACGAGCCCGTGAAGTGACCTTGGGCATCCTTCCATTCCGCGCCTGTGAACGCGGCGACGAGCCGAAGATCCCAGGGAGCTGTTCCAAACAAGAAGCGGGGGCGTAGCTCGAACCGGTTCTGCCGCAGGCCGATCGCCGGAAGCAGGTCCAGAGCCCCTTGCCCAAGACCGCTGATCCCCACGAACTCCAGAACCGGCCGGAACTTGGCTATCAAGGTTCGATCCCGATTGGAGACGAACTCCAGGAGGGGCAAGGTGGAGATCTCGGCCCCGTCCTCAAACCACCCGCCGAACTCGAACCCCGGGTTCGGAAGGGCCGTAAGATGAACCCCCTCCCCGGCTTCGTAGATCCCAGTCCCGAACAGGGTTCCGCCCTTGGGAGGATCGCTCCAGGCCGCGACGGTGTACTTGGCGCCGGACGCGGTCATGCCCAACCCGGCCAGGCCGAGCCCGAGGACGAGGCCGAGCCAAACGCCGCGCCGTCCGAAGCGGGACGCCACGATCCCGGCCGCTACCACGGCCATCCCCCACGAGGCCCAGCCGATCGGGGGGCGCCCTGCCGAGCCCTCCCTACTGGGGGGGGGAGCCGCTCCGGCCGGTGCCGACCCCACGATCAGCCTGAGGATGGACAGGTCATCGGGGTCGTTGTCCGCCGGCACGTACATGCTGGAGTCGGCCGGGATCGGCACGCCGAAGTCGTCCACCGCGCTAGTCCCCATCGTGTTGCGGATCTCCTCCCCCAGCGGCGCTTCCGGCGTCACCCGGGCATCGAAGGTCAGGGTGAGGGTCTCCCCGGCGTCGAGCGAGGCGCCGGTGACCCAGGCGAGGAGGGGGCCTGGCGCGCCAACGGGCTCGGCTTCGGACTTCCCGCCCGGCCAGGCGAGGCGGGTTGTCTCCGCGACGTACACGAAGCCCGGGGGAAGCCGGTCCTCCACGATGACGTCGTAGGCCCGGCTGTAGCCCACGTTCGTCACGATCAGCCGGAAGGTCACGCGGCTTCCCACGGTGACCGCGACGGGCTCCTCGACGCACGGATCACACGGCGCCGGCTCGGGCTCACAAGGACACGCTTCGCAGAAGACCTCTTTCTTCGTGACGAGGGCGGGTGCGCCGACCCGAATCGTCGTTGAGTCGCTGTCCGGATACGTGTCTTCCACGTCGGCGTTGAACTCCGGAATCCGCGTTCCCGCGCCGTCCTCTCCCGCCACTGTGGCCAGGTTGGTGAGGTATGAGCCAGGGATCGCCTCAGGCGTCACCCGCGCCCGGTAGATGGCCACAAGGGTCCCCCCGCCGGCGACCGTGGCCGAGATGTCCACGGTGACGAGCCCGGTAGCTCCGTCGGGGATGCCGAGAGGAGTTGGACCCGCGGGCGGGTTGTCCACGGTGTAGGCCCCGTCTCCGCTTGCGTCGTAGGCGAGGCCGAACGGCAGTTCGTCGGACAGGTCCACGTTGTAGGCAGTGCCGAGGCCCACGTTGCGGACCGTGACCCGGTACACGAGCACGTCGCCCCAGAGGACGATCGGGGTCGGCCAGATGCTCGCCCCACCGCGCAGGATGTCCACGATCTCCTTGTCCAGGGCCAGCCCGGGCTCAACGACCTCGATCCGGGTGGTGTCGCGGTCCGGGAAGGTGTCGGGGACGTCGGGGTTGTACTCCGGGATCGGGGTCCCGGCCCCGTCTTCGCCCGTGGTGACCGCGGAGTTGACGAGGGGAACGCCCTGGGAGACCGTGCTCAAGACCCGCACCCGGTACACGGCGGTGAGGGTCCCGCCCGGGGCGATCGCCGCCGAGATGTTTGCGGTCACAGACCCGGTGGCCCCGTGGGGGATCCCCAGGGAAGCCGGCCCCGCGGGCGGGTTGTCCACGGTGTAGGTCCCGTCGCCGTAGGCGGTGGTGTACTCGGTGTGGTCAGGGAGCTGGTCGGTGAAGTCCACGTTGTAGGCGGTGCCGCCGCCCACGTTGCGGATTGTCACCTTGTAGACGACGACGTCCCCCGGCTCGACCGGGCCCGACGGCCCGCGGCTCGCCCCGCCCCGCAGGACATCGGCGATCGCCTTGTCCAGGGCAAGGCCTGGGACGTTGGCCGGGTGGATGACCTCGTCCCGGTCATCCGGGTCGTCGTCGCCCGGGAGGCGGCTGTCGGGCGGGATCGGGGTTCCGTCTCCCTCCTCTCCCGTGGCCCCCATCCGGTTCGTGTAGAACAGGCCCTGCCGGGCGAGGCTCGTGACGAAAGCCCTGAACGAGAGCGTCAGCGTCTCCCTCGGGAGGAGCGTGGCCGAGAGGTCCCAGGCGAGGTACGGCCCAGGGACGCCCGACGGGTCAGCGGTGGAGCTTCCGCCTGGCCAGGAGGCGCTTGTGCTCCCCGCGACGTAGTTGAACTCCACGGGGAGTTCGTCCCAGAGGTCCACGTCGAACGCCCACCCCGTGCCCACGTTCGTCACGGAGAGCGTGTAGGTCACGAGGTCGCCCGGTTCCACGGCCGAGGCCGGCGGGACGAGGCTCCCCGACCGCTCGATCTTTGTGATTGCCTTGCGCGTCACGAGCGCCGGGCAGCCGCAGCGCGTGGAAGCCTCAGCGCTGTTGTTCCCCTCGTTGCACTCGCAGATCGCGCCATCCTCGTCCACGACCAGGCGGAAGCGTTGGTCCACGCCGCACTTGATCCGCGGGGTCACGTAGGTCACGGGGTGGGTCCCGCCGATCCCGAGGGAGGGAACGGCGACGGTCTGGAAGAGGACGTCGTCCACGTAGACTCGTACCGTCGTCGCCGGGGAGGCCTCGGTTCCCAGGTTCCGCACCGCGGCGACGACGGTGAAGCTCCCCTCTCCCCGGCACAGGACGGAGAGCCCGGTGATCGTGAGGTCTGGATCGACCACGGCGAACGAGGCCCCCTGGGCGTTGTTCCCCGCGCTGCACTCGCACAAGGCTCCCTCTGGGTCCACCGTGGCGGTGATCGCGTAACCTCCGCAGGGGAGGACCTCGTTCAGGGAGACCGTCACCGTGGTCGAGACGCCGGGACCTAGGGACGGGAGCGCGATCTCCCCTGTGGCGTCCCCGGTGATCTGGACCGTCACCCCGGCGCCGACGAACCCGCACCCGACATTCGTGACCGTTACCGCCGCGGTCCCGGGCCGGCAGGCGTCCGGGACGTCGGGGACCACCGCCGTCACAGCGAGGTCGGGGATCAGGACCGGGAACTGCACGCACCGGGAGTTGTTCGTCCCGCTGCATTCGCAGATCGAGTTCGTGTAATCAGCCTCGATGAGGAGGGACACAGCGCAGCCGGGCACCTGACACAGGTTGAGCGTGAACGTGCGGCTGACGGCGAAGGTCTGCTCGCCCTTGGCGGGGATGTTCACCCCCGTGAAGGTCGCGTTCCACGTGTACAGCAAAGCCCCCGTGCAGCTGCTTCCCTCGCGGAGCGTGAACCGGACGGGCACGCCTGCCGTGAGGTCGCCCCCGCAGCCCTCGTTCCCCAGGGTCACCGTGCCGGAGATCCGGACCTCCCCGTCGCCCGCGCAGGTCAGGGCGAGCGTGTCAGCCCGCACGGTGAGGTCGGGGATGTTCACCGGGAGGTCCACGCAGCGGGCGTTGTTCGTCCCGTCGCACTCGCAGATTGCGCCCGTGGGGTCGACCTCGATCCGTACCGAAAGCGTGCAGCCGGCGGCCGCCGCGCACGCGTCAAGGGCGACCGTCTCCGGTGCGATGGTGAACGTCTGCTGCCCTTTGGCCGGGATGTTGACCCCGGTCAGGGTCTGGGTCCACTGGCGGAGCACGGTCCCGTTGCACCCGGCTGCGTTGTACAGCGTGAACCGTACGGGCACGTTCGCCGTGAGGTTGTTCCCGCAGCCCTCGTTCCCGAGCGTCAGCGTGCCCGAGATCCGGACCTGGCCGTCGCCCGCGCAGGTGAGGGTTAGGTTCTGATCGCGTGCCGTGAGGTCGGGGAGGGTGATCGTAAAGGCCCGCGTGGCGACGTTGTTGTTCTCCCGGCACTCGCAGATCGCGTTCGCTGTGTCGAGGGTCACGCTGAACGTGTAGCTGCAGATCCCGCAGGTCACGGGCCAGTTCGGGATCGTGATCGTCCGGCTCCCGCCGGCCGCTATGGGCAGGGTGCCCCCGAAGTCCGCCGCGAACCACCCCGCGACCGTCCATCCCGTGGCGCTCTCCGAGAGGGTGAGCCGGAAATCGCGGTTCACCGGGGCATCCCCCAAGTTCCGGATCGTGATCTGCACGCGACCCGTGTAGTTACCGTCCCCAACACAGGTGAGGATCGGGAGGATGTCCGTCGAAACCAGGTTGAGGTCGGGGATGGTGACACGAGCGGTGGCGGTGACCGGCCCGCCCCCGGTGCAGCCCTCCACCGTGTTGGGATCGCCGTCCCACGGACCGCATCCCCACCAGGCGCTTGCCGTGTTGGTCCGCGGGGCGGTTCCGCAGTCGTTGGCGGGCTGGCTCAACCGGACCGTGATCTCGAGGGTCCTTGACTCGCCCACGCCGAGGGGACCAAACTCCCAGCCCCACTTCTGGGCGCCCATCGCCGTAGCCGCGGGATAGGAGCCCACGTACACGAGGTTCGCCCCCAGCGTGTCTTCCACCCTCACCCAGTCCGCGCTTGCGGTCCCGGTGTTCGTGACGGTGACCGTCCACGTCACCTCGTTGTTCGGATTGTGGCAATCGAGGGGGACGGTGGCGGGGAGCTTGGTGATCGTGAGGGTCGGCGTAGCCCGGGCAATCGAGCGCGAGCCGTCGGCCGTGCGCTGGGTCGTCTCGCAGCAGTCGTAGTACCACACGCGGATCGAGGCGTTGCCGGCCGTCACGTAGCAGTCGGCCTTCACCCGGAACCGAACCTGCACCGAGCTGTTGGCCGGGATCTCCATGCACAGGTTCGCCCCTGGATCGTTCTCGTCGTACCAGGTCAGCGCTTGCCCCACGATCGTCGGGTCAGAAGCGCCCACGAAACCGCCTCCGCAGTTGACCTCGGTGCTCCCTGGGACGTAGGAGAGGCCAGAGGGAAGCGTAATCCGCGCGTCCACCGCGCGGGCGGCGGCCGTGGAGGTGTTCTGAACCGTCAGGGTGAACGTTGCCTCGCCGCAGGCGGGGATCGAGCTGGGACTGAGGGCTGTGGACAGGCTCACCGTCGGGGTCCGCGTCCCCTGGATCGTGTCCGAGGCGGGGGCATCGGTGAGGCACGGGTCGGGAGGCGGGCAACCCCACGTGGCGCGCACCGTGTTCGAGAGATCCGTGCAGAACGAGTCGCCTGCCCCAGGGGTCCGCGCAGTGAGGGTGAGCGTGGCCGTCCCGTTCAAGGGGAGATCCGTGATCTCCCAGGTCGTGATCGAACCCATGTTGTTCCCCAACGGGGAAGACGAGATGTAGGTGAACCCGGGGGCCATTTCGTCCCCGACGAGCACGTAGGGCACGGGGATCGGGCCCGTGTTCCGGACCACGATCTGCCACGTGACGTTCCCGCCGCAGTCGAGCGGGCTGCCAGCGGAGGGCGAAGCCTGGGTCTTGGTTACGGAGATCTGCGGCTGCCGAGCGTCGAGGGTGAACGTGCCCACCGGCGTGGAGCCTGGCGCGCTGCACACGTTTAGGTAGGAAACCTGGAACGGGAGCGATCCGCCGGTGAACGCGCAGTCCGCCCGGATTTGAAACCGAAGATCCAGCGTCTGCCGCGAGCGCAGCTCGGCGAGGCCCATCACCTCGTCCTTCGTCCAGGTGAGGGTGGAGCCAAGGATCACGGGGTCTCCGGCCGCGGCCCAGCTCCCGCCGCTCTTCCGCCACTCGGCGGAGCCGGAGACGTAACTGATCCCGAGCGGGAGCGTGGCCTCCGCCACGAGGTCGTACACCGCGGGGTCGCCGGCGTTGCGGACCGTGATCGTGGCGTACTGAACGGCGCAGGTGTTGATGGGGGAGTTCGTGGAAGCGGTGGCGACCACGTTTGTGGTCGGGATGACGACCGAGGCGGAGTCGGGCGCGGAGATCAGGCAGTCCTCGCCTCCGCAACCCACCCCTGCCTGCACCCAGTTCGTCAGCTCCGCACAGGTCGCCATCCGGGCGGTGACGGTGAGGGTTCGCGTGGCCCCCGGCGCGATCACGGGGATCCGCCAGCTTACGCCGTTGATCGCGAAGCCCTCGTGGTCCTCGTTGGGGTAGGTCTGAACGTCGGAATCGACCGCCGACGAGACGTACTCCAGGCCACTCCCGAGCACATCATCCACCCACACCTCGTACGCCGGACCGGCGCCGCCGTTCGTGACGTAGATCGTCCAGGTGATCGGGTTCCGGGTGGCGTAGATGATTTCAGGGGTCTTCGACACGTAGAGGAGCGGCTGGCGCAGGAAGGACGGGGTGCGGGAAGCGCTCACCGAGCACGAGGAGTAGAGGCACGAGTCCGTGAACAGCGCCGTCGCGCGGAGCTCGCGGCCAGGGCCGCAGCGCTTCCGCACCTGGAAGGCGAGGACGGACTGGGCGCCGTTGGGCTGTCCTACAAAAGCGTCGGCGTAGTCCCACTCGTAGTAGTCGGCGTATTCCGTGGGAACGGTTGTGGTCGGACACACGCCGCTGCACCCGATGCTCCCCGTGTCCACGATGTAGTAGTTGAGGCTGCCGAGCCGGAGCCGCACGTCGTGGGGGTCAAAGGTAGACGTCTTGGTGAGGGTCACGGTGACGTTGTAGGTCCCGCACGGGTCCACGAAGTCGGTAGGGAGTCCCGAGATGGCAACGCTCATCGACGGGGTGACCGCCGCCACGACAAGGGTCTCCGTGACCTGGCACGGCTGCGTGCAGTTCTCGCCTGCGGTGCAGCCCGGTCCGAGATCCAGCGTCGTCCAGGTGTAGAAGCTGTACGTGCTGGGGCAGGATGTGGGGAGCGAGCCGGGGGTGAACTTCAGGCGGTACGAGATGACGAGGACTTTCCCCCAGACCAGACTGGCATCGTCGATGCCCTGGATTTCCAGGCTCCCGCCAGGGGTCGTATCCACCACGGTCACCGGGTCTGTCGCAACCCCGTCCACCGTGATCTGGAGCGTCCCGTCCACGTACTCCTGCAGGTTCTCGGCGTAGGCGATGAACGTGAGTTCGGTGAAGTAGATGTCCGGCCCGCTGCCGACAAAGGTGTAGGTGTTCGTGTACGTGATCTCCCCGCACTTCTCCTGGGTCGTGGGGGTCGCCGTACGGCTCGCGGTGACCAGCTGGTAGCACTGGATGGCGATGGGGGCCGAGTCGGAAGCCGAGATCCCGCACCCGCAGCAGTCCGTGGCAATAGCCGTGGCACTGAGGGTGGCGACCTGGCCGCACTGGAGCGTGCCTGGGGCGGCCAAGGTGAACGACGTGGAGAGAGGGATGGCGGGGGAGGTCGTCCACGAGATCGTCCCCCCGGTTCCGTCTCCCCCCGGGACCCACGTGCCGCCGCCCTCGTCGGTGACCGTGAACCCCGCGGGGACGTTCGCCACCACGGAGATATCGCTCGTCCCCCCGCTCCCGCAGCTGTCGAGCCCGGAGAAGCTCACCTCAAGGTTGTAGCTGTCTACGTCGCAGATGTAGACCTCGCCGGGCCCCGTGAGGGACACGGACAGGCGCGGCGGGCCATCGGGACCGTACGTCGTCGAGAAGCTTCCGATCTGGAGGGGGGGTCGGAACTCCTCCCCGCACACGTTCTCGTAGATCGACTGGCAGAGCACCGTTCCGCTCGGCACATCCGCGCACCAATCCCCCAGGTACGTCACGGTGAACGTGAGGATGTACGTCTCGCCGGCAGGGATCGGGTCGTCGAGGACAAAGCATCCTCCCTCATAGATCGCGCCCGACCCCACGTCGCTGACCACCAGGGGAGAGCAATCCATGCAGAGGCGGATGTTGTAGGCTGCGCCCAGGCCTGTGTTCGTAACGGGGATGGTTACGGGTACGCCACTCTGGGAGCAGTACGGCATCTCGATGGTGGGGGGTGTCCAGGAGAGGAAGGGGTTCCTTGGGATGAGCGCCACAGAGGCCGTGGCCGTGCCGCCCTGCACGGCGGTGTTGAAGCAGACCGAACCGTCGTCGCACCCAAACTGAACATCGGCCCTGTTATCCAGGCCGCTGCATGCGGTCACCTCGGCCCTGAGCTCGATCTCCACCCGCCCGCCGGGGGCGATCTCCTCGAGCGGCGGAGCATGGCTCTCGTCCCAGGTCGTCGTCTGCCCTACGTTGTCGCCGGCAGGACTGGACGACACGTAGAGAAGCCCGCTCCCCAGGACGTCCGTGACCACCACGTTGTAGATCGGACCGAGACCCGTGTTCTCCACGACGAGGGTCCAGGTCACCTCGTCTCCCACGCCCGCGGAGATGACAGAGGGGATCTTCTCGATGCGCACCGCGCCGGGGAGGATCTCCACCGGCTGGGAATCGGAGACCCAGTACCCCGTCTCGTCGAGGACGAAGTCCACGCGGGCGCCGAGGGTGCCGGAGATCGTCCCGCACCCCGTGACGAGGGCGAACTCCACGGTCACGATCTCCCCGGGGGGAAGCTCGTACGCCGTCCCGAGGATAAGGTTCAGATCCCAGGTCAGGTTGAGGCCAGAGGGAGTTGGCTCTGCGAGCACAGGTGTCCCGTCGTCGAGCGTGATCAGCCCTGACCCGGGGACGTAGGCGAACCCCGCGTTAGGGCGCGTGTGCGTGACGATGATTGTGGACATCGTCTGCGTAAGGTGGGTGTTGGCGAGAAGGACTTGGAACTCGCCCTGTTCGCACCGGCCTAGAAAGCTCGGGCCGCTCACGTCCACCGTCTGGCCTACCGCCCCTGAGGCGAGCAGAACGGCTACCACCACCCAACCTACACCGGCTCTCACAGCGTTCGTCATGCCGCCCTCCTCTCCGTGGCTGCTTATCCTTCCTTTGGTCTGTCGGTTGCTTCCTATCCGTCTCTCGTCTGTAACGAACATCACCTTCCAGATATTATCCACTTCCTCCCCCCTGCGTCAAATGCGAAGTGGCTTCCCATCGCTTGGAGCGGGGCTGAATAGAAGAGAGACGAGACCTGCACGTCGTTTAGCGAAGGTAGGCGAGTTTCGAACGATCGGACGGGCTTTCGGCCGGGGTCGCCCAACTGGGTCGAGCGCTCCACAGAGTCCCCCGCGTTGCCCGAGACTCGCCACACTTCCCTTGTTCTTACAGGTCACACGAACCGTGAGCATCACAGGGTTACGCCTGGAACGACTAGAACAGGTATCACAGACCGATGGACGTCACGCTCGGGCCACGTTTTCGCTTGTCGGGGGGGGCTTAGCCTGCCGCGAGGGCGCGGTAGATGACGAGCCCGCCCACGGCCACGAACAGGATCCCCGCCCCGAGCTGGACGTACTTCGTTGGCAGGAATTCCCCCACGATCCCCCCCACGAACGCCCCGAGCAGGCTCACCGCTGAGAGGGCTGCCGCCGCCCCCAAGAACACCACCCACGGGGCGCGGTGCTGGGAGGCGAGGGTGAACACCAGGAGCTGGGTCTTGTCCCCCAACTCGGCCAAGATCACCATCCCGAACGTCGTGAGAGCGAGCCTCCAGTCCATGGAAGGGAACCTCCTTCCTCGGCATGATAGCCGCTTCCTTGTTCTGCCTCTCTTGGGTATACTTCGCCCTTCCGACGATGAACCCCAATCGCGTGCGCGAGCGGATCCTGAACGGGCCGATCCTTCCGACGATGGTCCTCCTCGCCTGGCCGGTGATGCTCACCGGCGCGCTTCAGGCTCTCTATAACCTTGTGGACGCGTTTTGGCTGGGGCGGCTGGGCACAGCGGCGGTCGCCGCGCCAGGGATGGCCTGGCCGATCCTGTTCTTCTTCATGTCGTTTGCCGGCGGGTTCCAGGCCGCGGGGGCGACGTTCGTGGCCCAACACTTCGGGGCCCGGGACCGGGAGGGGGCCGAGGAGTCGGCGGGGCAGGTGTTGGCGTTCCTTGCCCTCGCCTCGGTGGTACTCGGGGCCCTAGGGTTCTTCCTTTCCCCGGTGATCCTCCGCCTCATCCGCGCCCCGGAGGAGATCCACCCTCTGGCCCTTGTTTACCTCCAGATCGAGTGCGCGGGGCTGCCGATCATGTTCGTGGCCCAGGCGTTCGGGGGCCTCATGCTCGGTTTGGGGAACACGCGCACGGCGATGTACCTGAGCGTGGGGTCGCTCCTCCTCAACGGGGTCCTCGACCCCTTGTTCATCTTCGGGTGGGGCCCGTTCCCGGCGTGGGGAGTGGCCGGTGCCGCTGCGGCGACGGTTCTCTCTCGGGCCCTCGTCGGCGCGGTGGGCCTGGGGCTCCTGTTCTCCGGCCGGGCGGGGATCCGACTCCATCTTCGGAACCTCCGGCCGCGGCTGGCGCGGATCCTCCCCATCCTGCGCGTCGGGCTCCCCAACGTCCTTGACCAGGCAAGCACGTCCTTGGGGTTCGTGATGATGATGGGGCTTGTCTCTGGGTTCGGGACGGCGGTCGTCGCCGCGTACACGGTGGGGAACAGGGTCATCAACCTCGTGAACGTGATCAGCTGGGGCGCGGGGAGTGCGCTGGTGGCCATGGTCGGCCAGAACCTCGGGGCGGATCAGACGGAGCGGGCAGGGAGGGTCGCCCGCCAGGGGATCTCCGCGACGTTCCTTGCCCTGGTGGGCTTGTACTTCGTGACCCTCCTCCTGCGGAGGCCGCTGTTTGGCCTCTTCGTGGCCGACCCAGAGGTCATCCGGCAAGGGAGCTTCTACATCGCCGTATTCGGGACCTCGGTCCCGTTCTTCGGCCTGTTCGATGGGGCCGCGGCCACGTTCCGCGGCTCGGGCCACACCGTGCCCCCGATGGTGATGGCC
>JBBIQN010000024.1:0-23586 GCA_037442305.1 Candidatus Bipolaricaulota bacterium | reverse complement strand
GGGATCAGGACATCCTCCGGCTCGGTTCTTCTTCGTGCGCTTCGTGTCCTTTGGGGTGGAATGCCGGCAGTCCCGCGTTGTGCAACGGCTCCGAGAAACCGCTTCACAACCCAGGGCTGTCCGGCACTCCACCGCGAGGGGCGCGACGGGAACGAAGGCAAGAGGTCGAGGATGTCGAGATCCCGTATGCGGACCCTCCAGGCGAGAAGACAGCTTCTGCAACAGGTTCTGGGCTCTCGCGCGTAGCTTCCCGATGGCCCCCCGTCGAGCGTCGGACACAAGGTCCGACGCTGCAGTGCACTCCCTTTTCCCCGGGTGGGGAAGGGTCGCCTGCCTGCCGCGCCCGCGGCGCAGACAGGGGGTGAGGGGGCTCTTCCCATCACCCTTTCCCTAACCCCCTCCCATCGCGGAAAGAGGGAAGAGAAATTCCCTCTCCCTCGGGTGGGAGAGGACCTCAGGGCAGGTGGTCTGGAGAGCGTAGTCTCTCCGCCGGCTCAGTGGAGAGCCAGCGACAGAACGAGTCCAGACGCTCGGCCGCCGCGGTGAGGAGCTTGTCCCCTTTTTCCGCTGTGGCCCGCGCAGGATCTCCTGTCGCTCCGCTGTGGGAGAAGTCCCGGGTGTCGAACCCGATCTCGATCCCGTGGAGGCGCACCCCCCACTCCGGGGCCGCCCCGGCGAGGGCCTCCGCGTACCGCTCTGCGTCCACCAGCTCGGGGGCAAACGCGAGCACCGCGGAGGTCTCCATCTCGCTCGCGTGCGACCCTCCCGTCTGGATCACCGCCGCGATCACCTCGGGGATCGCCCTCCACCACGAGAAGACGTAGCAGAAGATCCCTTCCAGGCGCAGGGCGCGCGCCGCCTCGTCGAGGGCGGCGGCGTTCCCCCCGTGCCCGTTCACCATCACGATCCGCCGCAAGCCGTGGCTTCCCAAGGACCTCGCGATGCCGAGGACGTAGTCCCGTAACACCGACGGCTCCACCCACAGCGTGCCCCAAAACTGGCGGTGGTGCGCGGAAACCCCCACCGGCACGGTGGGCAGAACAAGCCACCCTCCCCGCGCGCTCGCCCGTCGCGCCACCTCGGCGGCGGTGAGGTGGTCGGTCCCCAGCGGCAGGTGGGGCCCGTGCTGCTCCGTTGACCCCACCGGGAGCAGGGCAACGCCCGTCTTTGCCAGTTCCTGTCGAGCTTTGGTCCAGCTCATCCCATAGAGATCCATCTCTCCTCCTCCGAAGATCCACAGCGGTTGCTTAGGCTTTGCCCCATCGCTATCCTTTTGCCAAGTCTAAGGAGGTACGATGCACAGGGCAATCGCGATCTTGTTGAGTGGGGTGGCGTTCGCTGTCGGTATCGCTGCCGAACGGGGCCCGATCGTCATCCGCTCGGACGCCGATTTCACGGCTGAAAACGGGGTGATCGGGGGATCGGGGAAGCCCGGCGACCCGTACCTCATCGTGGACTGGGAGATCAAGGTTCCGTCAGGAACCCTCTACGGGATCTACATCGAGGACACCACAGCCCCGTTTGTGATTCGGGGGTGCCGGGTGAGCGGCGCGCTTGACCCCCGCGGGGCGGCGATCCTTCTCGCCGACACGAAGGAGGGAACGGTCGAGGCGTGCGCGGTGACGGACAGCATCAACGGGCTCCGCATTGAAACAGCGCGGGGTATCACCGTCCGCGGCAACTTCCTCGGCGTGCGGGGGGTCGGGTTCCAGGTCTTGGGGACCGAGCCGGAGCACTTTCGGCACGCGGTCGAGCCCACCACGACTGTGAACGGCCAGGAGGTTCGCTACTACTACGGGGTGTCGGGTCAGACCCTCGACGGGGTCGCGGCGGGAAGCATCACCCTTGCTGCGTGCCGCAACGTCACCCTGCGGGGAGCCAAGATAGACAAAGGCGACGGGATTACGGTTGCTTTCTCCGAAGGGGTGCGGATCGAGGGGGCAGACATTTCCCGCGCGACGGGGAACGGGATTCTCGTCCTCTCCTCTCCCAACACGGTGGTTGTAGACAGCCCGCGGATCGCCAACTGCGCCTTCGCTGGGGTGTCGGTGTTGCTGTCGGACGGCGTGTGGATCGAGAATTGTGGGGTGTACTCGAACCAGGTGGGGCTGGTTGTGAACGGCTCCGATGGGGTGATGGTGCGCAACACCGCGTTCGGCGCTAACCCGATCGGGGTTCTTGTTACCGGGGGGGCGCAGGACACGGTGATTCAGCAGGGGCTGTTCTACCAGAACCGCCATGGGGTGGAGATCGAGTCTTCAACGGGGGCGGTAGTGGAACTGTGCGCGTTCACGGAATCCGACGTCGCCGTGTTCATCGAGGGCGGCGCCGTGCGGCCGCGGGTGGCCTACTCGTCCATGGTCCAGGTTGGCTACGGGATCTCGTCGTTGGCCTCGTACGGGATCTACGAGCGGAACCTTGTCGCGCGGGCGAGCATCGGGATCATCTTCGAGGAGGCGTATGCCCAGGCTGCCCCCACCGAGAACGTCGTGCGCCACAACGTGCTGTACCAGTGCACCGACGGGTTCTACCTCGGGACGGAGACCAAGGGGACCTTGCTCTATGAGAACCTCGTTTGGAACAGTGGCCGGTGGGCGCGGGATCTCGGGAAGAACAACTGGGCGCCCTACGGTTGGGGGAACTGGTACTCCGGGTATACGGGCCCCGATGAGAACAACGACGGCATCGGCGACCTTCCGGTTCTGTTTGGGGGAGGAGGGCAAGACCCGGCCCCGCTCATGGACCGCGGGTTCTACCCTGGAGTCCCGGGCGCGGTGGGGACGATGCTCGAGCAAGGGGTGACCCTGGAGGACGCGGACGGAAAGAGGATCACGCTCACGGCTCGGGTTGCTGACCTTCCCTACAAGCGGTTCATCGGATTCCAAGGGATCCCAATCGAGATGGGCAAGGACCTCGCCATTCTGTTTGTGTTTGATCGGCCGGTCCCCAGCCAGTTTCACATGAGAAACGTCTTCCTTCCGCTCGATATCGTGTTCTTTGCCGCGGACGGGGCGTTCCTGGGTCGGAACACGATGGTGGCGGATTCCAAGGACCTCTATGGATCCGCGAGTCCGTTCACGACGGCGATCGAGGTCCCGGCGGGGAAGCTCGCCGAACTTGGGCTGGGGCGGGAGATCAAGTTCGTCCACGTTCCCTGATGAGGGCGGTGTTCTTCGACCTCGACGGCACCCTCGTTCGGTACAAGGGGGTGCCGTTCGAGTCAAGCTGGGGGGCCCTGGGGGTGGCGGCCGGGGTGGGGAGGCAGTGGGATGAGATTCTCGCTCGCTACCGGGGCCAACTGGAACTCTATCCAGACTGGGTGAGGGAGAACGCGGCCCACCTCCGGGGGGTTCCCGTATCCTGCGCGGAGGCGGCTCTGTTCCCTCCTCCCTACGCCCCAGGCGTGCGGGAGGCCGTTTCCGAGCTTAGGGGGCGTGGGTACCTCCTGGGGATCGTCTCGTCGGGGGTGAGCCTCGTCGCGGAGCGGGTACGGGAAGAGCTGGGGCTCGCGTTCGCGGTGGCCAATGAGCTTGTCGTTGCGGGAGGCGTGTTCACCGGTGAGGCCGTGGTGCGGGTAAGCCTGGGGGACAAGCACGCGGTTGTGGAGGAAGAGGCCCGCCGGTGGGGGATCTCACTCAGGGAAGTGGCGTTCGTAGGGGACCACCTGAACGATATCCCGGTGTTTGGAGTGGTGGGGTACGCGATTGCCTATGCCCCGAAGGAGCCGGAAGTGGCGGCCGCGGCGCAGGTTGTCGTCCACCACTTTCGCCTCATCCCCGAGCTCTTGGGGCGCACGAGTTGACGGTCTCCCTGGCGGTCGCCACAATGACCAGGAGGATATGGACCGCGAACGAGGACGGGAGGAGTTCGCTCACAAGTGGCGGCAGCTCCTGGGAGAGGTGCAGGATCGGATGCTTCGGGCCTGCCTTCCCGTCTCCCCCGATAAGGTTCGCCGGGAGAGGGGGAGCCTGGTCATTGCGATCGAGTCGCCGTTCAAGCGGGACTACGTCCAGCGGAAGATGGACAAACTCGTCGAGGTGGCTCGGGCCACGTTTGGGGACGTAGCGGTACGGCTTACGGATCCGGGGGAGCTCCGGGAACTCCCGTTCTATGAAGAGAAGAGAGGGGAGAAGGCTCCGGAACTGACCCCGCCTCCTCCCCCTGTCCGCGAGTCCTCGACCCCAGCGCGGATCCTCGTCCTAGGGATCGGGGGCGGGGGGATCAACGCCCTCGGCCGGATGCGCGAGGCCCGACTGGCGGGAGTTCGCCTGGCGGCTCTCGACACGGACGGGCAGGTTTTGTCCTCGTTCCAGGGAGGGGAAAGCCTTCTCGTGGGAGGTCGGCTGACCCACGGCCGGAGCACGGGCGGGGACCCCGACAAAGCGCGGCGGGCGGTCGAGGAAGCCGTGGACCCCATCGAGGACCTCGTGGCCGATGTCCACCTCGTGTTCCTCACATGCGGCCTGGGCAAAGGCACGGGGAGCGGCATCGCCCCGGTCGTGGCCCAGATCGCCCGTTCCCGGGGTGCGCTCACGGTGGGGGTGGTCACGCTTCCGTTCTCGTTTGAGGGCGAGCTGCGGGCCCAGAAGGCGCAGGCCGCTCTCGGGCGGCTTGCGGAGAAGACCGACGTTCTGATCGTTATCCGCAACGATCGGCTGCTGGAAATCGCGCCCAACGTGTCGGTCACGGAGGCGTTCCAACTCGCCGACGACGTCCTTCTGCGCGGCGTGCGCGGGATCTCTGACCTCATCACCGTGCCCGGCCTCGTGAACCTCGATTTCGCCGACGTGGCGTCGGTCTTGCGGGGGGCGGGGACGGCGATGATGGGGATGGGGGAGGCCCACGGAGAGAACCGCGCTCTGCACGCGGCCAAACGGGCGGTGACGAACCCCCTCCTTGAGGGAGGAACGATCAAGGGCGCGCGGCGGGTGCTGCTCAACATCACGGGCGGAGAGGACCTCACCTTGGCCGAGGTGACCCAAATTGCCGAGTCCATTCGCCGTTCGGCAGCGCCGGAGGCCGATATCACGTTTGGGGCGGTCATCCAGCCTCAGCAAACGGGCAGGATTGAGGTCACGGTGATCGCCGCCGACTTCCGCAGTGTGCCTGTCGAAGAGGGAAAGGCGGAGCGGGTTCGCCCAGTGATCCCACGGCGCCCGAGCGGGGAGGACCTCGACGTCCCCACGTTCCTGCGGCGCCCGGAAGGTTAAGGAGGGCGTATGCAGCGGGTGGTGGTGCTGGCCGTTGTTTCCCTTCTGGCGTGGACGGGATGGGCTCAGGCAGGGGCCGGGCTTGGAATCGCTGACCTGGAAAGGATTCTTGCGGACTGGCGCTTGGGGTGTGGAGGGTGTGGGGCACGCTTCGGATGGGAGGGAGCCGATCTCGCGCGCTACGTCGCGGGCAGGCTTGTCTCGGGTGGCTTCCGGTGCGAGCTGGGCCGCTCGGGAGGGGACTGGTGGGTTCTTGTGAAGCTCGCTGGCCCGGGTGGGGAGGTCGTGGTCCCGGTCTTGCCCGGGCTTCCTCCCGCAGGCCGCGACGGGGAGTACACCCAGGGGGTGTTCCTGGGGCGGGTCCCGTGGGTGGGGCCGGGGACGCCGGACCCGCGGTACCTGGCGCCGGATGAGGTCTTGCCCCTTCCCCCGAACGTTCTCCCTACCGCGCGTCTTCGCATCCATCCTGCTGAACCCCAGCCGGGAGGGGCGGTGTGGTTCGACGCGGATATAGCCGACCCCGACGGGGTTATCGTCCAGGCGTGGTGGGAGTTTGGCGACGGGGAGAGCTCGGCCTGGTGGAGCCCCGAGCATAGCTACGCCCAGGAAGGCACGTACACCGTGATCCTGACCGTCGTTGACGACCGTGGGGGCGTGGCCGTGGCGAAGGGCGTCGTGCAGGTGAAAGTTTCCCCGCCCCCGCCGCCAGGAGGGGGTGGAGGGTGCGGCTGCGGGCGCTAGGGCTTCTCCTCGCCGTGGCGGCGGTGGCCACGGCTGCCCCCGTCCGCTACGAGATGGCGATGACGGTGGGCCCAACCGGGGCGATCTCCGGCGAGGCCACCGTAACGGCGACCGCGGCCGCGGACTGGACCGAGGTCGTGTTCCGGTTGTACCCCGCCGTGGTGGGCCGGGAGCGGTTGGCGGTGACCCGGGCGTGGGTGGGGGGAGAAGAGGTGGGCTGGGAGTCGAGCGACCCGACCACGGTGACCGTGGCCGTCGCTATCCCCGCTGGCCAGACGTTCTCCCTGACCCTTGCCCTTGCCGGGACGGTGCCGGAGTTCGCGCAGGATCCGGGCTACGGGACCTACGCCCGCTCGCCGCACGCTTTCGTCCTTGCCCAGGCGTACCCGATCCTTGCCCCCTGGAACGGGTCGTGGGTTGTCCATCCCGTTTTCTCGTGGGGAGATCCCCTCGTCGCGGAGGTTGCGGATTACAGCGCGGATCTCATGATTCCCGATGGCTGGGCCGTGGTCGCAACCGGGACGGAGGCCGAGATCGCGCCGGGTCGGTACAGGATCGTGGGGGAGAACCTGCGGGAGATGGCGGTCGTGCTCCTCCGCGGGTACGAGGTCCAGACGGCGTCGGTCAGCGGGGTGGAGGTGCGGAGCTTCACCCGCCCCGAGCACCGCCAGGCCGGCCAGGCCGCTCTCCGGATCACCGCCGACGCGATCGGGACCTTTGCCCAGTACCTGGGGCCACATCCGTTTTCGGAACTCGACGTGGTTTCCGTTCCCATGCGCGTGGCGGCGGGGGTGGAGTACCCAGGCCTCATCCTCGCCGGGGAGAGCTACTACGGCCGCTACCCGTTCGATCCCCTGTTCTTCCCGATGATCTTCGCCCACGAGGTCGCCCATCAGTGGTGGTACGCCGAGGTGGGCAGCGACCAGGTGGCCGAACCGTGGGTGGACGAGGCGCTCGCCACATACACCTCGGGCCTGTACTTCGCGGCTCAGGGCCGGTTCGAGGAGATCTACCGCTACTGGGAGTCCGGTTACGCGCAGGGCCGGGTACGGAACAGGACCGCCGGGATCGCCAGTCCGTTGCGGGCGTTCCCAGGCGGGGTAGGGTACGGGGGGATCGTGTACTCTGGAGGAGCGCTCTTCTTCCACGCCGTGCGGGAGCGGATTGGGGACGACGCGTTCTTCCGTTCCCTCGTGCGGTACCGCAAAGAGTTCCGATGGAGGCTCGCTTCTGGTGGCGATCTCCTCTCCATCCTCAAGGTGGAGAGCCCCCTGCCGCTCGACGACCTGATCGAGAGGTGGCTGGGGCTCTAGATCCCGCGGCCAGGCGTCCCCAGCCCTGGGATCCGTACCCTCTCCTCGATCCACCGCAGGAGGAGGGTCAAGAGGAGCACCAGCGCGAGGTACATGAGGGCGACCAAGATGTACACCTCAAAGTACCGGAAGTTCCTTCCCACCAAGTCCCGCGCCGCTCCAAAGAGGTCCGTCCTCTCCGGGGTGAGAACGGTCAGCGAGAAGATGGAGGAGTACTTCAGCATGTAGATGAGCTCGTTCGACCAAGGGGGGATCACGAGACGGAGGGCCTGGGGAAGGATGACGTGGCGGATCGCCTGGAGCCGGGTGAGTCCGACGGACCTCGCGGCGATCATCTGCCCCGCTTTGACGGATTGGATCGCACCTCGGAAGTACTCCGCTTGGTAGGCGGCCGTGTTGAGGGTCATCGCCACAAGGGCGGCCATGAACGGGGAGAAGCGGATTCCCACTGTGGGAAGACCGACGTAGATCGTCATGAGCTGGACAAGGAGGGGTGTGCCCCGGAAGAAGTGGACGTAGGCGCTTGCCAGCCAGTAAAGGGGGGACCAGCGGCCCCCTCCGTACACCCGGACGACACCGAGGGCCAATCCCAACCCGGCTCCCAGGGCCATGGACAGGGCCGTGATCTGCGCGGTGAGAGCTAACCCCTGCGCAAGCCGCGGCACCCAGGCCCAGTCGAAGGCAAGGCTCATTTCGACTCCCCGTAGAGCTCGCTGATCTTGCGCAAGAACTCTCCTGTCCGCGGGACCTTAGGGGAGCGGAACATCTGTTCGGGGGGGCCCTTCTCCGCGATCACCCCGTGCTCCATGAACACGATTTCGTCGGCCACGCTGCGGGCGAACCCCATCTCGTGGGTGACGACGATCATCGTCATCCCTTCCTTCGCCAGCTGCACCATCACCCCGAGCACTTCCCCGATGAGCTCGGGGTCAAGCGCGCTCGTTGGCTCGTCGAACAGGATGAGCTGGGGGTCCATGGCCAGGGCCCTCGCGATGGACACGCGCTGCTGTTGCCCTCCGGAGAGCTGGGCGGGATAGGAATTCGCCTTCTCGGCAAGCCCCACACGGGCGAGCTCGGACATCGCCCGCTCGGTGGCCTCCTTTCTCCCCAGTCCCCGCACCCGGAGAAGGCCCAGGCGCACGTTGTCCAGCGCGGTAAGGTGGGTGAACAGATTGAAGTCCTGAAAGACGAACCCAATTTTGGCCCGTACCCGGTTGAGGTCGGTGTTGGGCGATGTGATCTCGGCGTCTTCCAACCACACCTGGCCTCGGTCCGGCTCGGTGAGGCGGTTGATGCACCGCAGGAGGGTGGACTTCCCCGTGCCGGAGGGGCCGATGAGGACCTTGGTCTCGCCCCTTGCCACCGAAAGGGAGACCCCCCGCAGGACCTCCTCCCGGCCGTACCGCTTGTACAACTCCTCGACGCGCAGGAGCGCCATCCTACCTCCTCATCTCGAGCCCCGGCACCCGCAACCTCTTCTCCGCCAGGCCGATCATCGCGTTCCCCGCGTAGGTGAGGACAAGGAACATGCACGCGACCAAAAACAGCGTAGGAAGGAAGAGGGGCAGGTTCCGGGGGTCCTTCGTGATGCGGCCGGCGCGGCGCATCACCTCCACCAGGCCAATCGCGGAGGCAAGCGAGGTGTCCTTTAGCACCGACGAGAACTCGTTCGACCATCCAGCGAGCGACAGGCGCAGGGCCTGCGGGAGGATCACGTGACTGATCGCCTGCAGGCGGCTCATCCCGAGGGCCCGCGCGGCCAGCATTTGCCCGTGGGGGATGGATTGAAGCGCGCCGCGGAAGATCTGCGCTTGGTACGCCGATGACCGCAACCCCAACGCCAACACCGCGGCCAGGAAGGCGGAGACCCGGATTCCAAACTGCTCGGGCCCGAAGAAGAACAAAAACAAAAGAACGAGTTCAGGCACCCCACGCAGGAACCAGGAGTAGACCGTGGCTCCAAATGCCAACGGCCGCGGGGCGTACACCTCCACGAGGGCCATGACCAGACCGACGACGAACCCCAAGGCGATGAGGCCCAGCAGGAGCTCCACGTTCACCAGGAGCCCCATGAGGAGGTCGGGGACACGGGGTCCGAGCTTCGCCCACGCCTCTGGGGTCAATGACGTAAGAAGAGGGCCGGGGAGGGGCCGCCCGGCCCCTCCCCGAGAAGGTCTACTTCCTTACCTCAGCGGCCAGGCATTGGGCGTACTTCAGGGGATCGCGGTCCTTGAGAAGGATGGAGATGCACTTCGTCCAGGCCTTCTCGATTGCCTCGAGGCTGGGGCAGAAGGGTTCTCCCACGGGGCCAAAGTACGCCTCCACGAGAAGGTCCCACGCCCCAGAGGCCTTCAGCTTGGCGATCCCGGAGTGGATGCGGGAGAGGAGGCCTTTGGGGTCGCCCTTGGCCACGAGGAACCCGAATTCCTCCCCGGTGTCGATGACCCCTACGATCGCGAGGCCCTTGGGGTCCTGGCACACCGCTTGTTTGGAGGGATCGATGTCCTGGACCACGGCGTCCAGGCGCCCGGCGAGGAGATCCAGGACGGCCTCGGGATAGGTCTCGTAGAGAACGAGCCTTACCCCCTGGGGAACGTAGTGGTCCGCAACCCACATCGCGCCCGTGGTGCCGCGCTGGGCCCCGACCATCCGCCCCTTGGAAAGGGCTTTGTCCACGTCCAGCCCCGATCCGGCCCGGGCCACGACCGCCTGGACAGAGCTCCAGTAGGGATCCGAGAAGGTCACCACCTGGGCCCGCTCGGCGGTGATCGTGAACCCGGACGCCCCGATGTCCCCTTTGCCGGCGACCACGGACGGGATGATCGAGTCAAACGGCGTGTCCACGATCTCGATCTCGAACCCCTCCAGGATCGCGATCGCCCGCATCACGTCGAGGTCGAACCCGAGGTAGTCGCCCTTTTCGGACACCCACTCGAAGGGAGCCCACCAGATGTCCGAGAGGACGATGAACTTCGGCTTTGTCTGGGCCATGGCCACGCCGCCCACAAGGAGAACCGCCGCCAGAACCGCAATTCCGACTGCTTTCACCTCTACCACCTCCGTGAAGATTGTAAAACCAGCTTGACTATACGCGCTGAACAGGGACCGTCAATACCGAATCAGGGATGACTGAGCTGGCGGCGGGCGTAGTCCGCTTCCTCTCCTAGGAGGAGGAACGGCTCGCGGGGAACGAGCCTCTGCCGACGGGCGATCGAGCGGAACGGGAACTTCTGGGCGAGAAGGAGCCAGCTCAACGAGAGATCGTTGTACCTTGCTCGGGCAAGGTCTCGCTCCTCATCGGCGTGGGCAAGGCGGTTCTGGGCCTCTCGGATCGTCTCGATGCGCTCCCGGGGGAGTCCCCGGTAGATCTGGATGAGGACGGCCGCGGCCGCCTGGTCGGCGGCGGCAAGGTCGCGGGGTCCGCTCGCCTGGCGGAATCTGGCCACCGTCTCCCGAAGGCGGGGCCGCCCATCCGGAACGTACCCCGCCCGCTCGAGGGCCGCGTGCATCGCCTCGAGGGCCGCCACCCGCTCGGCGAGGGTCCTTTCGAGCTCCTTCCACGCTGCGTCCACGCGGGCCAGGCCGTTCACAAGCCGGCGGGTCCACCTCCGCCATAGAAAGGCCACCATGCTCGCGGTGAATAGGACAAAGACTAGCAAGGACAGGAGGTTCATCCTGTCACCAACTCCGCCCTCCGCCCCCGCCCATTCCCCCCCCGGAGACCCCCCGCCCACCGAACCCCGAACCGCCGCTCCAGCCGCCGCTCTTGGCTGTGCGCGGGGCAGAGGTGGCCGCGCGGTAGGCGGCCTGCTGCAGCGCCATCAGGCGCGCCCCGAAGAGATACGGGGCGAACGTGGGGAACCGCCCCTGGTACCAGTCCGGCGGCTTAGCGAGGAGCCCGTCGAACTTTGTTGTCCACAGCTCGGTGAGGCCTAACGCCATCGCGTACGGCAGAAGCTCGTCGAAGTGCTTTTCCCGAGCCGCGAACTCGATCCGATCCACCTCGGCGCGCTGGATGTACTCCTGAAGCCCCAGTACCCCGCGCAGCGCCTCGATCCCCTTTCCCGTCCTCTTCGGCATGAACGGCGCGAACACAAGCACGATGAGGCCGGATACGCCGAGGGCAAGGCCGAGGTACAGGGAGTTGGTGAAGTAGGCCAGGAGCCCCGCCAGGACGATGAACCCAATGCCCAGGCCGTAGTAGGCACCCCGCACCTGGTCGGGGTTCCCCACGTAGTATCCGTCCTCGCTCAAGTCCATGTACAGGCGTGCCTTGAGCCCGGGCATCTTCTCGTACAGCTTGTACTTGAGGTCGGAGATCTTGCGTGTCTCCGCCCCGCCGAGAAGGGCTTCGCGCAGGGCTTCCTCGTACGGGGTCAAGGGCGCCCTGCTCTCCTGAGCGACGAGCGCGAAGTCGTCCGGCTCGCGGGCCTTATCCTCGGTCCGGATCTCGCGGATTACGAGGTGCCCCTTCGTGGCGAGAGAGAGGATCCCCGCCGCGAAGTCGCGCTCGTCGGCGCGGCTGTCGAGGAGCACCCCGGCCTCGGCCGGGCCGAGGCCGGCGACCGGCTTGTACTCCGGGGCCACCGTTCCCACCTTTGGGTCGCGCCCTCGCACCCACCACAGGACGAACATCCCGAGGAAGACGAGGATCGGGATCCCCGCGTACAGGTTGTCTTGGAGGAACCACAGGAACGATTGCCACGCCCCAGGGAGGCGCACCGCCCCTTCCGGGACCCGCACCGCGACCGTGATCCCCTCTCGGACCCGCAGCCTTCCCGTTTCCCCCACGAGGAGACCGCTCTCCCACCGTAGCGCGAGCGGGTCTTCCGACCCGTAGGGCCCGCGGAACCCCTCGCTCCGGACATCGGTGGAGGTGATTCTAGACGGGAACGCGATCTCGATCCGAGCCCACGCGATGGGCATCGCCCAGTTCGTGCCGATCAGGTTCCAATACAGCTCAACCTCGTCCCCGTACTTCCGCAATGCGCGCGCCACGCGGTAGCGGACCGTGTAGGTGACGAGGCCCCTTACGGTCCGATCCGGGTCGCCGATCTTGAGGACGAGGATCCCTCCTTCGCTGTATTTCCGGTAGGGGACAGGGCTTCCGTCTGCCAACACCCCGTCCACCGTCACCCGCAGCCGGTAGCTTTCTCCGGTGGGGAGGCGGTAGGAGACCGGGATCTCGCGGTAGATCCCGTGGCGAGCCACGTCGAAGTACACCCCGATCTCCTCGCGCACGGCGACGATCCCGTCCTCCTGGATCTCGGCCCGGACGAGGTAGTCCCGGATCTCTTCCCCGAGGCCGAGGACGGAACCCAAGAGGGCGAGGACGAGGGCGAGGCGCTTCATCGGCTGAAGTCCACCTTCGGGGGCTCCCCCATCGCTTCCGAGGGGAGCATGTAGAACTCCCGCTCCTTGATCCCAAACAGGTTCGCGATCAGGTTCTGGGGGAACACCTTGATCGCCGTGTTCAGGTCGCGCACCACCGCGTTGTAGAACCGGCGGGAGCGGGCGATCTCCTCCTCCAGGCCCTCCAGCGACTTCTGGAGCGACATGAAATTCGCGTCCGCCTTCAGCTGCGGGTAACTCTCGACGACAGCGAACAATGACTTGAGGGTCCCCGCAAGGACATTGTCCGCCTCCGCCTGCTCCTTCGGGGTTTGCGCCTTCATCGAGGCCGAGCGGGCCTCCGTTACCCGCTCGAACACCTCCCGTTCGTGGGTCGCGTAGCCCTTGACGGTCTCCACGAGGTTCGGGATGAGGTCGAACCGCTTGCGCAGGAGGGTGTCGATCCCCCGCCACGCCTCCTCGGCCCGCACCCCGAGGCGGACGAACTTGTTGTACGTGCCGGCGATCCACAAGAACAGGAGCACGAGGGCCCCTAGGATGATCCATCCGATCATGGTTGCCTCCTCGGGTCCCATTCTAGTCGAACCGGAGCTAGCTCGCGAACCGTGGTCTGACCGCGCGGGAGCGGCTAGACTTGGGGCGATGAAGCTCTTCCTCGATACGGCGAACGTGGCGGAGATCCGGGAACTTTCGTGGCTCGTGGACGGTGTGACCACGAACCCCACGCTTGTCGCCCGGGAGAAGCGGCCGTTCCGCGACGCCTTGCGGGAGATCTGTGCGCTCGTGAAGGGGCCGGTGTCGGCAGAGGTCGTGGCCCTCGATCGCCAGGGGATGGTGCGCGAGGCGCGGGAGCTAGCCCAAGTCGCCGCGAACGTGGTTGTGAAGATCCCCCTGACCGAGGCTGGGCTCCGGGCCGTGCAGGCCTTGGCGCAAGAGGGGATTAAGACGAACGTGACCCTTGTCTTCTCCGCAAACCAGGCGCTTCTCGCTGCCAAGTGCGGGGCAAGTTACGTGTCCCCGTTTGTCGGGCGGATCGACGACGTCGGGGGAGACGGGATGGGACTTGTGGCGGAGATTCTCCCCGTCTACCGGAACTACGGGTTCCCCACCGAGGTCATCGTGGCGAGCGTTCGCCACCCCGGGCACGTGCTGCAGGCGGCTCTCCAGGGGGCCCACATCGCCACCGTTCCCTACGACGTGTTGAAGAAGCTGTTCGGGCACCCCCTCACCGACGCCGGGATTGCTCGGTTCCTCAAGGACTGGAACCAGGTCCCTCAGGGCTAGATGCCCGTGTGCAGGATGGCGCGCGGAGCTTGTGACCCCGCGCTTGGGGGCAGTGAGTGGGCCAGGGACTTCCGTTACCCAGGCGGTTCCTTTGAGGTAAGATTCCGGGTACGTAGAGCGAACCCACACCGCAGGAGGAGATAGATGAAGCTTCCACCCAAGCCCAACTACCAGGAGAAGGTGCTCACCCGCGAGGGGTACGAGCGGTTCAAGAAGGAACTCGACGAGTTGGTGCGGGTCCGGCGGCCGAACGTCATCGAGCGACTGCGGGCAGCACGAGAGCTGGGGGACTTGCGAGAGAACGCGGAATACCACGCGGCCAAAGAGGAGCAGGGGTTCGTTGAGACCCGGATTGTGGAGTTGGAGCGCCTCCTCCGCGGGGTACGCATCATCGAGTAGCGACCGTCGCTAAGGTGAAGAGGAAGGGCCGCATCCCGTGCGGTCGCGGTTGTGCATGGGGAGGCACACGCTCACAAGGATGAACCGATCAAGGGTGGACATCCCGCTCGTCCTCGCCATCGCCGCGATGCTCCTTATGTGGGCCTCGGCGTTTGCTGCCATCCGCAGTGCGCTGCCGGTATTTCCTCCGGGAGCACTGGCCTTGCTCAGATTCCTGTTCGCGTCGGCGACCCTGGGTGTGCTGAGCGCGGTGAGGGGCGTTCCTCGACCCCGGCTGCAGGATGTGCCCACCTTGCTTAGCCTGGGAGTTCTCGGGATCACGATCTACCACCTGAGCCTCAACTGGGGGCAGCAGACGGTGACTGCGGGAGCGGCCAGCCTGCTCATCGCCGCGGCGCCGATGGTTACCGCCCTGTTGGCGAAACTGCTCTTGGGCGAGACGCTCGGTCGGTGGGCGTGGACGGGGAGTGTGCTCGGTTTCGGGGGAGCCGTCCTCATCGCGTTGGGGGAAGGCAAGATGCTTCGCATCGAGCCGGGAGCGCTCGTGATCCTCCTGGCCGCCGTGTCGGCGAGCCTGTACAGCGTGCTTCAGAAGAAGCACGTTTCCCGCTACCCCCCGCTCGCGTTCACAACCTACGTCGTGTGGGCGGGGACGATCCCGATGCTCGTCTTCCTCCCGCAGCTCCTGGAGGCCCTGAAGACGGCCCCGGCGGGCGCGATCGCTGCTGTGGCCTACCTTGGCGCGTTTCCGGGGGGGCTGGCCTACGTCCTGTGGGTGTATGGCCTTTCCCGCACCACGGCATCCCGTCTGTCGAGCTTCCTCTACCTGAGCCCGGTGCTGGCGATCTCCATCGCCTGGATCTGGCTGCGCGAGATTCCGAGCTGGCTCTCGCTCGTCGGGGGACTGGTCACGATCGGCGGGGTAGCGCTGGCCAGCGCGCGACGGCCAGCACGCCCCTCGGCTTGAACTACCCGAAGTTCAGAAGGGAGTGCAGACCCCCCTCACCCTATGTGGATCGCAGCACTCTCTCGCCCCAGCACGTACCGCCGCAATCGCGCACGGCGAGGTCCCTCCCACAGAGGCTCTTTGGTGCTCAGGACTCCCTTCCCTCTCGGCGCCCACGGGATGGGCGGACCTAGGGCGATCGCGGGCCACTCACTTCTTCTTCGAGACGGTGATGACGCCTCCCGGGCTGTAGACCCGGAATCCCGGGATCCGCACGAAGCCCTTGTCCGAGCTGGCGATCGCCTCGATCCCCGCCTGGTGGGCCATCGCCGCGGTCACGGAGTCGTTGACCATCAGCCCGTAGGCGCGGCGGTACTGCCGACTCGCGGCAAGGATGCTGTCGTCAACAGGGACGACCTCCACTCCCATCCTCAGCACAACCTCTGCCTGTTCCTCAGGTTGGGACAGCTCCTTCACGACTGCGGGGTGATTGCGGAGCTCGCGGGCCACGTTGCCGGCTGACACCAACCCCTTGATCGCGGCCTCCACCATCATCAACCGGTGGAGCACCTCGAGGAGGATGTGCACCCCGGTGAGCCCCGCGATGTCCCCCTGTTCGCAGCGCGCCAGAAACCTTGAGCAGTCCGCCGAGATGTCGGTGAAGTGGTAGACGAAAATGTTCGCGTCAACGAAAACCAGAGCATCGTCGGGACTACTGCCGAGTCTACGCCTCAAGGAACGCCTCTTCCTCCTCCATGATCGTGCGGACCAGCTCCGGCGGGGCTGGGAGGGCTCCCCGGGAACGGTCAACCTGCGTGGGCGTCCTCTTGCGGTGCAGGTACTGACGAAGCGCGTCCTCGAACGCCTGAGCGAGGCGCACCTTGTCGCGAGCGGCAACGTGCTTGGCCTGGCGGAGAAGCTCTTCGTCAGTGACCGTCCCCACCTTCTTCATCGCGATCACCCGGCCCAACGGTAGACGCGGTCGCCGAGATGTCAAGACTGCTGGGTGGGTTTCCAGATAGCAGGATAGAGGCGCGGGTTCTTGCCGCCTAGGAACGAATCAAAGTGGGGACAACCTGCCCGTCGCGGCCGACGAGGGGCGTGGCGGCGAGGAGGGTGGAGTAGATCGCCTCTTCCGTGGCCTCGGCCGCTGCTCGGTAGAGGTCGCCCATCGTTGGGGACCGATCGGCGATGAACTCCACCGCGAGGCGGTCCACTCCGCGGCGGATCCGCCACCCGACAGAGAAGGCAACGAAGAAGTCCCCGCTTCCCGTGTCCGCTGGGGCCCCGGTCCGGGCCGCCCCAAGCGCCGCCCGGCGGCAGAGCCGCGACAACTGATCCGGAAGGAGCGGGGCGTTTGTGGCCAAGACCACGACGAGGGATCCCCCTTCTTGGGGACCCTCCCCAGCTGGGGTTGAGAGGTGCCCTCCCTCTCCCCCTCGTCGGTCAGGGTGTGTGGAAACGCCAGGGAACCGCAGGTCGTCCCGACGGCCCATGTTGGGCACGGCCAGCGCGCCGACGGTGAACGGCTCCACGGCGCGCGACGCCGTGCCGACCCCGGACTTCATGCCGAACGCGACCATCCCCGTTCCCGCGCCGCGGCACCCCTCGGCGAACTCTTCCCCGGCGGAAGAGAGCGCCGCCAAGGCGTCGTCCTCCGTTACCGGTCGCGTCTCGATTGCCGAGAGCCTCCCATCGTTGCACTCCAGGACTACCGGGTTCACGGACCGCGCCGCGGGGTGTCGGGCGAGGGTCCAACTGAGGAGCGCATCCGCGCAGCGGGGCACGGCGAGGGTGTTCGTGACGAGGATCGGCGTTTCGAGCTCCCCAAGGTGGAGGAGCTGCCACAGTCCGGTTGCTTTCCCGTGGCCGTGGAGGACGAATGCGCCTGCGGGAAGGGGATCGAGGTACGGATCCCCGGGGGGCACGACGGCCGTCACTCCCGTGCAAGCCGCGTGAGGTCCCCCGCCCCGGATGAGCGTGCGGTGCCCGACCAGGACGCCTGAGACGTCGGCGATCGTTCCCCGCGGCCCGGGGGGAACCACCCCTAGGGAGAGGCCTTCCTTCCGAAACGCGTTCACCCGTAGAGGAAAAACTCGTAGGGGTGGGGCCGAGCGGCGACGGCGCGGACCTCGACCTCCTTCACCGATCTCCAGCGCTGAAGGAGATCCTTGGAGAACACCCCTCCCAGGGTGAGGAAGTCCTGATCGCGCGCGAGGGCGTCCAGGGCCTCGGCAAGGCTTCCCGGAAGGGAGGCTACCCTTCGCCGGCGCGCCAGCGCCTCGCCGTCCGCGTCATACGGCCCCCACCCCTTGGCCGCCGGGTCCAGCCCCTGGCGGATCCCGTCGACCCCTGCCATGAGGCATCCGGCGAGGGCGAGGTACGGGTTGCAGCTTGGGTCGGGAGGGCGGTACTCGATCCGCGCCTGGGCCGGGTCCGTGATGTAGCCCGGGATGCGCACGGCGGCGGTACGATTCCCGCGGCCAAACGCGAGGTGGACCGGCGCCTCGAACCCTGGGCCAAGCCTGCGGTAGGAGTTCGTAGACGGGGAGACAAGCGCGGACAGGGCCCGGCCGTGGGCAAGGAGCCCGCCCACGTAGTGGAGGGCGGTCTCGGAGATCCCACCCTCCCCCGCGAACAGGTTCTCCCCTCCCTTGAGGAGGAGCTGGTGGAAGTGGAGGCCGCTTCCCGCCTCGTCGTACAGGGGCTTGGGGAGGAAACAGGCGATCATCCCCTCCTCGCTTGCCAGCCGCGCAATCATGTCCATCGCAACTACCGTCCAGTCCGCGGCGTCAAGGAGTCTCCCTAGCCCAAGTTCGATCTCCATTTGCCCTAGGGTCCCCCCTTCGTGGTGGTGGTAGCGCACGGGGATCCCCCACTCCCCGAGGGCCTCAGCCACCCGTTGCCGCACCCGGCGGCCTTCGTCCTCCGGCCCCCCGGCGTGGTAGGAGGTGCGCGGCCCGGGGACGGACTTCGGCTCAACAAGCCCGATGGGCAGGATCTCCACCGCTTGGGCAAGCGGCCGGTCGTCCCGGAGGAGGCCGCCGAAGAGGTAGAACTCAAGCTCTACCCCAAACCGTGCCTCGTCGGCAAGACCAGCGCTTACGAGGAACGCCTCCGCGGCCTTGGCGACAGACCGCGGTGCCAGGGGGTGGAGCCCTTCCCCAGGATGCGCGAGGTCGCACAGGATGACCACAGACGACAGATCGCGGGTCGTGTCCACCCGCGCCGTGGCAAGGTCGGGGAGAAGAACGATGTCCCCCTCTCCTCCCACGCCGTAATGGGACGCCGCCGCGCCCACGCCCTTCTCGAACACCGCGGGCGACAGTTCCCCGGCGGGGAGGGTGAGGCAACGCAGCCGGCCGAGGAGGTCGGTCGCCCGCAGGTCCACCCAGCGGATGTCCTCGGCCTGGATGAGGGCGACGAGCTCGCTGAACGTCATCCCTTCCCCCTACGGCTTGGGGAGGGCGAGGTCCGCCGGCCCCCACTCGGAGAGCTTCGCCCCAGGGAGCGACGCCTGGACGAGCTCGTGGATGATCTCGGCGTGCTTCACCTTCTCCCGCCCCCAGTCGGCGAGCATCGGCCCCGACACCCACGGCTTGTACAGCGCCCCTGGACCGACCACGCACGCCGGGCCCGGTTCGAGCTTGAAGTAGCACGGAGAGCACACCCGCACCATCTCCGGCCCGTCGTAGAACCGGTTGAACCCGCCAAAGGAGTCGGTGAGGAAGATGTGGAGGTCCATGGGGATCCGGACGCCTTTGCGGATCGCGGCGAGCTCGGGAAGGTCGAGGTCGGCCACCGGGTTGAACGTGTTCGCGCCCAAGCTCTCCAGGACCCTCGCCCCGGCCGCGTTCCCGTGCCCGGCGAAGATCGAGACCTTGAACACGACGTCCTTCGGGAGATCGCCCTTTTCCCGCATCTGGGAAAGAAGCCACAGGAGCCCCTCGTCGAGGACGAGGAACCCGCGGAATCCCAGTTCCACCGCGCGCAGGATGTCGGCGATCACGTACCGGAGCTGGTCCGAGCCGCGGAAGCGCAGGCCGGAGAGGCCCCCCTCCGGCGTGACGAGCTGGCGGCCCGTGTCCCACCCCGAGCGGGGTCCCGGGGTGAGGATGACCTCCACCTTCGCCTCCGCCGCGATCTGGGCGAACTGCCTGAGCTCCGAGCGGGTGAGGAGCGTCGCCCCCATGACCGCCGAGATCATGCGGTGCACGGGGATCTTCCGTCTGCGGGCCTCGTCCACGATCGCTTCGAGGACCTCCGGCCGCTCGACCCCGGAGATCTCCATTCGGTACTGGGCACCGTCGGGGAACCGGTGCGGGCTGTCCGGGAGATCGTAGGCGTCCCGGCCGGGGATTCCGTGCTTCTCCATGAGCTTCGCTACCTTTCGCTGGTCCATCGCGCCTCCTGACCGATTGGGGAGTGGGGCGATGATACCCGCAACGCGGCGGGTCCACGCCTGCGCGTTCCCGATCGCCGATCGGCTGCGCCACGCGATGCGAATCTGCATCATGAGGCTACAATCGTGGTGCTTGCGTGAGCCTCCGGCCCGGGGGATAGGTCGGAAGCGCCGGAGCGGCCAAAGGAGGAAGAGAGGTGAGCACCATCGGTTGGGCAGATCTGCCCGCGTGGGTTCTGGCCGGCATCGTCGTCCTGGGCCTCGCGCAGCTCTCCCTGCAAGCGCTTGCGCTCGCGAGCGTTTTCCGCACCCCGCAGGAGCGGTTGGTCACTGGCAAGCGGTGGGTATGGATCCTTGCGATCGCGCTGGGGATAGTGGGGGCGATCGCCTACTTCGCGGCGGCCCGGCGGCCGGCCCTGACAGAGGATCCCGTCCAGAGCGTAGCGGAGCCCTCCTCACTCGACGCCCAGGCGCAGAGAGCAGTCGACCTCCTCTACGGAACCTCGTCGGAGGAGACGGACCGAAGCGACAGGCGATGACGCCCGCCATCGAGCTCCGCGACCTGACGAAACTGTACAGCGCTGTGCGCGCGCTGGACGGCGTCTCGCTCTCAGTGCCTCCGGGCTCTGTGTTCGGTTTCCTCGGGCCCAACGGGGCGGGGAAGACGACGACCCTCCGCATCCTCACCGGGCTCGCCCGGCCGAGTTCGGGAACCGCCCGCGTGCTCGGGCGTGACGTGTTGACAGCCACGAACGAGGTGCGGGCGGTGGTGGGCTACCTCCCCGACGTGCCGGGGTTCTACCCGTGGATGACGGGGAGGGAACTCCTGCGGTTCACCGGCCGCCTGTTCGGCCTGTCGGGCCGCACGCTCGGCGCCCGCGTGGACGCCCTCCTTGACCTCGCCGGACTCGCGGGCGTCAACACGCGCGTGGGAGGGTACTCGCGAGGGATGAAGCAGCGGTTGGGCGTGGCCCAGGCCCTGATCAACGCTCCGTCCGTGCTCATGCTCGACGAGCCGACGTCGGCGCTCGATCCGATCGGTAGGAAGTCGGTGCTCGACATGATCGCCTCCCTCGCCGGGCGAACGACGGTGTTCTTCTCGACCCACATCCTGTCCGACGTGGAACGGGTGTGCGACACGGTGGCGATCCTCCACCGGGGTAAGGTCGCGGCCCAGGCCCGGATCGGGGAGCTGAAGTCCCGTTACGGGATGCACAAGATCGCCGTCGAGGCGATCCCTTCGGCCGGCCCCTTGGCAGCGGCCGTCGCCGGCGCTCCGTGGGTGGCGTCGGTCGAGCGCCCGTCGGAGGAACGGGTCGTGCTCGTCGTCAACGACGTGCAGCGCGCGCAGCGCGAGATCCCCGTTGCGGCCGTGGCGCAGGGGTTGGGGATCCGGCGCCTGGAGACGGTCGAGGCGAGTCTGGAGGACGTGTTCGTGGATCTGGTGGGGGTGGAGCGATGAGCGGGTTCTCGGCGTTCCTCGGAAAGGAATTCTGGGAGATCCTGCGCACGTGGCGGATCTGGGTCCTGCCAGGGATCGTCCTCTTTTTCGCCGTCACCGGACCGGTGATCGCCCGGTTTACCCCGCAGCTCCTCCGGGCAGTCGCCCCAGACACGGGCCTCGTGATCGAGATCCCGGATCCGACGTTCCTCGATGCCTACCTCCAGTGGGTGAAGAACCTCGTTCAAATCGTCACGTTCGCGATCATCATCATCTTTGCGGGAGCGATCTCGGCGGAGCGCAGATCGGGCACGGCGGTGCTCGTGCTCACGAAACCCCTCACCCGCACCGCATTCGTCGCCGCCAAGTACCTATCTCAGGGCGCGTTCCTCATAGGGACGGTGGCTGTGGGTGCAGTTATCACGTGGGCTCTCACGTATGGTGTGTTCGGCGAGGCCCCGCTGCCGACCCTCGTCCAAGCGACCGGGGTGTGGCTCGTGTGGGCGTTGATGATCCTGGGGATCATGGTCTTCCTGTCCGCGCTCGTAGGCTCGCAGGCTGGCGCCGCCGGCCTCGGGTTGGGAGCGTTCGTCCTCTTGTCCATCGCCACGATCTGGGGGCCGGCCGTGCGCTACAGTCCCGTTGGGCTCCTCAACGCCTCGAGCGAGATCGTCCTCCGCCGCGCCGCGCCCCTCCTGTGGCCGGTCGTCACTGGGCTTGCCCTCACGGGGCTCGCCTTCACCGCCGCGGTGTGGACGTTCTCCCGCAAGGAGCTGTAGAAGCGCTTTGCGTCATGTGGCGACCGCGGCGGAAGAGGCCTCCCCGGTACGCGCGAGACCCCCCTGGCCGGGGCGCTCAGCGTCGGGCATGGAACCCGCTGCAACACCGGGAGGCCGTAGCGTCACGGCTTGTGTGCGACGGCAACGGGTTCGCAGCGTCAGACCTCGTGTCCGACGCCCACGATTCCGTTGGGGATGAACCCCAACGCTACGGACCCCGAACGGTCGTTGGGGACAGGCCCCGACGCTGAGGAACCAGGTGGTGTGGCGTCGGACCCTGTGGCCGGCGGAACGCTCGTCGGGGCCAAGCCCATCCGGTTCCACGTTACGGGGCGCTCGTCTCCGCTCAGTGGCCCGCCAATGAGCTGTTGAGCATAAGCCGCACCACCGGTCGCTCTGGCCGCCGCCGGGCCACCTCCACGAACCCCGCCTTGAGGTACATCGACATCGCTCCATTCCAGAGCCACTCATCCGGTCCGCGGACCGCCTTGTCCACGGGGTACGCCTCGAGGGCCACCGCGCCCCGCTCGCAAGCGAACGCGATCGCGCCTCGCAGCAGTCCCGTTGCGATCCCTTGGTGCCGGTAGACCGGCGGGACGACGAAGCACACGATCGACCACACCGGAAGGTCGTCGACCGCCCTCGCCACCGGGGAACGCCGCAGGCGGGGAAACGCGTCCCGCGGTCCCAAGGACACCCATCCCACCGGCACCCCGTCGCGGTATCCAATCAACCCCGGCGACGGGTCGCCCGCGGCAAGGGCCTGCAACTGCTGCCTGCGGTACTCGGCTGAGGTGAGTCCATCGGGAACAGACACCTTGCCGCTCTCGCGGTAGTACATGCACCAGCAGCCGCGGGCCATCGAGCAGCCCTTGGCCATGAACAGGGTCTCAAGGTCTGGCCACCGCTCCGACGTGAGCAGCCTCGTGACGAGGTTCATCGGGCCAGGATACCCAATGGGACCCCCCTCCGTTCGGACGCGGCTCCGCGCACCTCAGCGCAAGATCAGGTCCGGTGTTTTCGCAGGGGTCGGGACCAGCTTCAGCTCGAAATCAAGGAGCGTGTCGCCGTCGAACGTGAACCGTCCCGCGAACCGCTCGCCGCGGAGCAGGAGCGGAAACCAGACGTGGTCGTCGGCCCACATGCGATCGAACGGGGTCTCTTCCACAGGAACCCAGAACGGGGTTGCTTCGTCCGATTCCCGCGGCTCGCCGCGGCAGTCGCTGGCACGGAATACGTGGACGAAGAGCGAGAGGCCGTCTGTGAACTGGAACCAAAGCTCGCCGCACGGCTCGACGCCGAGCGGGGTGATCCCGAGTTCCTCCTCCACCTCGCGTACCGCACCGGCGAGCGGGGTTTCCCCGTCCTGGAGGTGGCCGCCCGGGCCGTTGACCTTGCCGGCGCCCAAGCCCCGTTTCTTGTGGATGAGGAGGATTCGGCCGTCACGCAGAACGAAGAGGAGCGTCGCCTCCCGCTGCGGCTTCCATGTCTTCCAGTCGATGTCTTCGATCTTCATGTCTGTCCCGATCAACTCGCCCGAGCGCCCACTCGCCACCGGTCAGTGAACCGCCCCGGGTTGTCCGGAGGGTGCTTCATCTGAGTCCGGCCATGAGGGCCGGAGCCTCCTTGGGGTGGTAGTGTAGCTCCTCGAACTCGGCGGGTGAGATGTGCCCGATCGGCTCAAGCAGGGACCTGCGCCCCTAGAACGGAACCACTTCG
>JBBIQN010000023.1:0-24269 GCA_037442305.1 Candidatus Bipolaricaulota bacterium | reverse complement strand
GGGAGATAAGGCAGTGCCCGGGGTCGGAGTCCCGGGGACCTGCTCGGTCTTGGGGTGCCGCTCTTGCCTCTTCGTTCATCCAGGGGCGTTCGCCGCGTGATGTCGGCCCGCGGGCGTTGTCCCCCTGCCTGCCAGACGAGACCGCCCGGGTGAGTTCATCCTGATGGCGGGGGAGCGAGGAGTCCTCTGTCAGATCTCAGGTCGGACACAGTGCGTGCGCTATAATTCCCAACGGAAATGGCAAGCGAGAGCTGGCGGGATTCGTTGCGGCCGAAGATCGAAGAGGCACGGGCAACCCTCGCCCCGATGTCCGCAGACGGGCTGCGGAAGCGGAGCGGGCTCGCCTTGCACCCCCAGGGGATGGCCCTCGACCTCGTGGGAAAGCGGTATGTCGTCCGCTGGCCGGAGCTCGTGGTGACGGACGAGGCCTCAGGGGAGGCCTGTCCGGAGGAGGTGCAGGCCCTCGTCCTCGACTACCTCGCCCGGGCCGACGGATCGCCGCCGACGGGCCGCTGGCTGGGGTTCCGGGAGCTGCCCCATGGGGGCTTTTACTGGCAGGCGTTTCAAGGCTACTCCGGGGACGACCTCGTGCGCTCCCTGGTCGGAGACATCGCCGCGTTTCGGCGGGGAGCGGAGCGGCTCGGGGGCAGTCCTCTTCCCCTCGGCGACGCAGCGCACGCGTTCCGCGCCCTCCCCAACGTCCCCCTCGCCGTGGTGTGGTGGGACGGGGACGAGGAGTTCCCTCCCAAGGCGGCGGTCCTGTTCGATGCCGTGGCTCCTCGCTACCTCCCCACCGACGGCCTGGCGATCCTCGGCCGGATGCTGTGCCGACGGTTGATCAAGCTCGGGGCGAAGGAAGGATGAAGCTCGCGGTGGCCGGCAAGGGAGGCGTGGGGAAGACCACGCTCGCCGCCCTCCTCGCCCGGGAAGCCGTGGCCCGCGGGTATCGGGTGTTGGCCGTGGACGCCGACTCCAACCCCACGTTGGCCGTGACGCTCGGCGTGAGCGACCCGATTCTGCCGCTCGCTGAAGACGACGCCCTCGCCTCTGAGCGAGGTGGCGGGGCGGGGTTCGTGAACCTCAATCCGACCGTGGATGACCTCCCGGACCGCTACGGGATCGAGCGAGACGGGATCAAGCTCGTGGTCCTCGGCGGCGTTCGTCGGGGGGGCGGAGGATGCGCCTGTTCGGCGAACACGCTCCTGCGGGCCCTCCTTAGGCACCTCATCCTCAAGCGGGAGGAGGCGGTGGTGGTGGACATGGAGGCCGGGGTCGAGCACCTCGGGCGGGCCACTGCCCAAGGGGTAGACGCCCTGATCGTCGTGGTGGAGCCGGACCGGCGCAGCCTCGACACCGCGGCCCGCATCCTCCCCCTTGCCCAGGAGCTCGGGCTCCGGCACATCGTCGCCGTGGGAAACAAGGTGCGGAACCGCGAGGACGAGACGTTCATCCGGGGCGGGCTTCCCGCATCCCTCCCGCTCCTCGCCGTGGTCCCGCTGTGCGAGGCGTTGGGGCGGGTCGGCCGGGGGGAACCTCTGCCGGACCGCGTTCCGGCTCCAGTTCGCGAGCTCTTCTCCCAACTGGAGACCCTGACCCGCTAAGTCTCGATCCGCCTTGCCCGCCGCGCAACGGGTCGTTATAGTCGCTTGCCTTCGGTCCGAATCCTTGGAGGTGGAGATGTCTCGGATCATCGCGCAGGCAGCCGTACGGGGGGCTCATGGGTACGTGGCGCAGGCCGAGCACGAGCTTGGGGAAGCGACCGCGGCCTACGGGCCCGATAAGGGCGTGGAGTTCCCCAACACCGCTTACTTCCTTCCTTTGACCCTTGCCCTCACCGGGATCGAGGTCAAGAGCCTAGCGGATGCGGGGAAAACGCTTCGGTACGCCCAATCCCTGCTTCCCCCGGTGCCGGAGGAACGGCATTGGATGCCGTACCTCGGGCCCACCCTCGATGCCGGGATCGCCACCCTCCTCGCCCAGGAGATCATCGAGGCGCTGCGCTATGTGCGTGGGGAAGAGCCGGATGGGATCTGGCTTGGATTTACCAACGACACGATCCTCCGGACGCAAGGGATCAAGCTTGTGGACGGCCGGATGCCGGGGTTCGCGGCCTGCGTGGGTGCCCTCCCCACCAACGAGCAGGCAGTGCAGTTGGCTCGGTCTCTCCAAGAGCGCAGCATCCTCGTGTTCATGGCCTCCCACACCGGCGGGCGCAGCATGGCCGAGCAGTTGGCGGAGGAGGGTGTGGAGATGAACTGGGACACGTTCCTCGTCCCGTACGGCAAGGACACCTCGGCCGCCGTGTATGCCCTCAACTTCGCCGCTCGCGCCGCGATGACGTTCGGAGGGGTCAAGCCGGGCGACTTGTCTGCGGCGCGGAAGATCCTCCTCTACAACAAGGAGCGCGTACACGCCTTCGTGCTCGCCCTCGGCGCGGACCACGGCCCCGGCGAGAACGGGGGCGGCCTCCTCACCGACGACAAGTACGCCACCGCTGCCGGCGCGATCAATTTCGGTTTTCCCGTGGTTGCGGATGTGGACATCCCCCAGATCCTGCCGCGCGGTGTGTGTACCTATGAGCATGTCGTGTCCGGCATCCCGATGGATCGGATTGTGACCAAGGCTGTCGAAGTGCGTGGCCTCAAGCTCAAGGTCGCCAAGATCCCGATCCCAGTCCCGTACGGTGCAGGCTTTGAGGGGGAGAGGGTCCGCAAGGAGCAGATGCAGGTCCAATTCGGCAGCAAGTACTCGGACGCGTTCGAACTCCTCCGCGGACGGCCGATGGACGAGGTCGAGGACGGGAAGATCGAGGTGATCGGCCCGGACATCGCCGAGGTCCCCGAGGGGAGCGAGCTGCCGCTGGGCGTGGTCGTCGAGGTCGCCGGCCGCGGATTCAAGGAGGACTTCGAGTCCGTTCTCGAACGACGGATCCACCACTTCATCTCCTGCACCTACGGCGTGTTCCACATGGGGCAGCGGGACATCCCGTGGGTGCGGATCAGTAAGGACGCGTACCAGAAGGGATTCCGCCTTCGCCACTACGGGGAGGTGCTCGTGGCCAAGTTCCACGACGAGTTCTCGGCGATCGTGGACAAGGTCCAGGTGAAGATCTACACCGATGCCGCCAAGACGAAGGAACTCCTCGCGGGGGCCAAGGAGGTGTACCGGCGGCGGGACGAGCGGATCATGGGGCTGCGGGACGAGGATGTAGACACGTTCTACTCCTGCATCCTCTGTCAGTCCTACGCCCCGAACCACGTGTGCATCGTGACGCCGCAGCGGCTGGGCCTGTGCGGGGCGTACACTTGGCTCGACTGCGGGGCGAGCTTCGAGATGGACCCCCACGGCCCCAACCAGCCGGTGAAGAAGGGGGAGATCCTCGAACGGACGAACGGGATCTTCGGGGGGGTGAACGAGTACGTGGCCCAAGCCTCTCGTGGGAACCTGACCCAGGTGAGCATGTACTCGATCATGTCCGATCCGCAGACGAGCTGTGGCTGTTTTGAGTGCATCGTCGCCGTGCTCCCCGAGGTCGGCGGGGTGATGATCGTCAACCGCGAGTATCTTGGACAGACCCCGATCGGGATGACCTTCTCCACGATGGCCGGGGAGATCGGGGGCGGGATCCAAACCCCGGGGTTCCTCGGGATCGGGAAGCTCTACATCACGAGCGAGAAGTTCATCTCCGCCGAGGGCGGGCTGCGGCGCGTCGTATGGATGCCCAAGGAACTCAAGGAGGAGATCCGCGACCGCCTGGAGCCTCGGCTGCGGGAAATGGGTCAACCCGACCTGCTTTCCAAGATCGCCACTGAGGACGATGCCACCACCTCCGAGGAACTCCTCGCCTTCCTGCAGAAGGTGGAGCACCCGGCGCTCGGGCTGGAATCGCTGATCTAGGGGGACCTGATGGCCAAGAAGCTCACCGGGATCGAGATCTACAAGCTCCTCCCCCGGACGAACTGTGGGGACTGCAAGTTCACGACCTGCATGGCGTTCGCGATGCAGGTCGCGGCGAAAAAGATCGCCCTCGACCAGTGTCCGCATGCGTCAGCGGATGCTCAGGCGGCCCTGGGCGAGGCCCAGGCCCCCCCGATGCGGATGGTGACGGTGGGAGCGGGGGATCGCGGCTTCACGACCGGGGGGGAGACGGTGCTGTTCCGCCACGAGGAGAAGTTCCATCGCCCGACGGGGATCGCGATCAAGGTATCCAACTCGCTGCCAGACCTGGAGATGGACGCGAGGATCGCCCGGATCGAGAAGCTTCGCTTCCAGCGCGTGGGGCAGGAGATCGCCGTGGACATGGTGGCCGTGGTCTGCGATCACGTGGACACCGGCTGCTACAGCGCTGCCGTGAAGCGCGTGCGGGAGAAGACGTCTCTCCCACTCCTCCTTGTCTGCCCCCATCCGGACGTCCTCGCCGCGGCGCTTCCTCCTGTGGCGGAAACTCGCCCGCTCCTGTGGGCGGCGAGCGCGGAGAACTGGGAGCTAATGGGAGCGCTCGCCCTGAAGCACAAGGTTCCGCTCGTCGTCTGCGCCGCGACCCTCGATGGCCTGGCCGGGCTCGTGGACAAGCTTCGGGGGGTGGGGGTCGAAGACCTCGTCCTCGATCCTGGGGGAGCCAACCCGGCGGAAACCCTGACGAACTTGATCCTCACGCGTCGCCTGGCCCTGGAGAAAACGTTCCGTCCGCTCGGGCATCCCACGCTCGTCTTCACCCACGGCGGGGAGCCGCTCGCGGAGGCGGCGGAGGCGGCGGCGTACATCTGCAAGTACGCGGGGATCGTCGTCATGGACGGGGCCGAGCCGTGGCAGCTCCTCTCCCTCCTCACCGTGCGTCAGAACATCTACACCGATCCGCAGAAACCGAACGCGATCGAGGCCAAGCTCTACGAAGTCGGACCAGTCGGGCCGCGGTCCCCGGTGCTCGTCACCACGAACTTCGCCCTCACCTACTACACGGTGGCGGGGGAAGTGGAGAACAGCAAGGTCCCGTCCTACATCTCGGTCGTGGACACGGGGGGGCTGGGCGTCCTCAACGCCTACGCCGACGACAAGCTGACCGCGGAAACCGTGATCAAGGCGGTGAAGGACCAAGGGGCGATGGACAAGGTGGGCCACACGAAGCTCGTGATCCCCGGCTTGGTGGCGATGCTGCGGATGGAGATTCAGGACGAGACCGGCTGGGAGGTGGTCGTGGGCCCGGAGGATGCCGCGGGGATCCCCCATTTCCTGCGTAACGAGTGGCGCCCCGACTAAAGATGGGCCGGGTCACGTTCCAGCCTGCGGGCGCAGCGGTGGAAGCCAAGCGAGGGGACACGCTGCTTGGCTTGGCTCGCGCCGCGGGCCTGCGCATTCCTTCCACGTGCGGCGGGGACGGGATCTGTGGTCGGTGTCGGTTGATCGTCCAGCAGGGCCAGGTGCGCGCCCCCCCCACGGTCCTCCTCACCCGAGAGGAGATCCGCGCGGGATACGTGTTGGCGTGCCAAGCCGAGCCGGTGGGGGACGTGGCGGTGCTTGTGCCCCCCGAGGTCGGCGCGGAGGCGGTCGCGCTCCCGACGGACGAGGGCGTGGCCCGATTCCGCGCCCTTTCGGAGGCGGTCCCAGGCGGCCCGGCGTTTCGCCACGACCCCCTTGTGCAGAAGGTGTGTCTCCGTCTTCCCGTTCCGACCCTTCAGGACAATCTCGCCGACCAGGAGCGACTCCTCCGCGAGCTGCGGCGCCGACTGCGCGCCCCGGTCCTGCAGATGGGTCTCAAGGTTCTGCAGCTCCTCCCTCAGCTCGTTCGCCGGGCGGGGTGGGAGGCCACGTTCACCGTCGGCCAGCGCGGGGGGACGACCGAGGTGATCCAGGTCGAGCCGGGGGACCGTTCCGCGCGGAACTACGGCGTCGCCGTGGACGTGGGGACGTCCACGGTGGTCGTTCACCTCGTGGACCTCGTGACCGGGGACACGGTGGACGCCGAGGCCTGCTACAACTCGCAGGCCGCGCTGGGAGCCGAGGTCACGCGACGGATCCTGTACGCCGACCGCGAGGGGCCGGAGGCGCTGCGCGAGGCGGTCGTGGCGGACATCAACGGTCTTGCCGCGGCCCTCGCCTCCCGGAACGGGGTGGAGCTCGGGGAGATCACCGCGGTCTTCTGTGCCGGGAACACGGCCATGACCCACTTCCTGCTCGGGCTCGACCCATCGCACATCCGGAAGAGCCCCTACGTTCCAGCGGCGGCGGCACCGGCGCCCGTCCGCGCCGCCGAGGTGGGGATCAAGGTCAACCCACGCGGGCTCCTCTACGCAATGCCAGGGATCGGGGGGTGGGTCGGGGGAGACATCACCGCGGGAATCCTCGCTACGGGGCTGTGCCGGGCGGAGCGCCTGACGATGCTCATTGACATCGGAACGAACGGGGAGATCGTCCTCGGGAACAAGGATTGGATGATCGCTTGCTCCACCTCGGCCGGTCCAGCGTTCGAGGGCAGTGGGGTGCGGTGCGGGATGAGGGCCAGCCCAGGGGCGATCGAGCGGGTGGAGATCGCCCCGCAGGGGCGCGTTGGAGTCCAGACGATCGGGGGCGACCCGCCGCGGGGGGTGTGCGGGTCCGGGCTGGTGGACGCGGTGGCCGAGCTACATCGGGTCGGGTGGGTGGACCGTTCGGGACAGCTCCTCCCGGGGGCTTCCCCCCAGATTCGCGACCAGGACGGACTCGCCGAGTTCATGCTCGTGCCCGCGTCGGGGTCCGCGACCGGGAAGGACATCGTCATCACCCAAGGCGACATCGAGAACCTCCTGCGAGCCAAAGCCGCGATCTACGCCGGGGCGAGGATCCTTGTCTCCTCGGCGGGGCTCAGGCTCCGAGACGTAGATCAGCTTCTCGTTGCCGGGGGGTTCGGGAACTACCTCGACCAGGGGAAGGCGGTTCTACTCGGGCTCATCCCCGATCTCCCGCTCGAACGGATCCGGTTCGTCGGTAACACCTCGCTTCTCGGGGCCAAGCTCGCGCTCATGTCCGCCCAGGCTCTGGACGAGTGCCACGCCATCGCGCAGCGGGTGACCTACCTCGACCTGATCGCCTACCCTCACTACTACGAGGAGTTCATGTCGGCCAAGTTCATCCCGCACACGGATCTTGGGCAGTTCCCGAGCGTGAACCAGGCGCTGGAGGGGGCACGGCGATGACGGGGTCGCTGTCCGTGGCCGTGGCTGGGAAGGGGGGCACGGGGAAGACGACGCTAGCGGCGCTGCTGCTCCTCGGCATGCGCGAGCGAGGGGATGGAGCGGTTCTCGCGGTGGACGCTGACCCCAACGAGAACCTGGGGGGTCTCCTTGGCCTTGAGGTCCACCGGACGATCGGGGAGCTGCGAGAGGACGTGCTCGCCAACATCGCCGCGCTCCCCCCCGGCGCGTCCAAGGACCGCCACCTCGAGCAGGGGCTTCACGAGTGCTTGGTGGAGGGTCCGGGGATGGATCTCCTCGTGATGGGGCGGGGCGAGGGCCCCAAGTGCTACTGCATGGTGAACCACATCCTGCGCAAGTACGTTGAAGTGCTGAGCAAGAACTACCGGTATCTCGTGTTCGACAACGAGGCGGGCATGGAGCACCTCTCCCGGCGGACGACCCAGGATGTGGACGCGATGATTCTCGTGGCTCGTGAGGATCCGGTCTCGCTCCGCGCGGCGGGGCGGATCGCCGGGCTTGCCAAGGAGCTGGGGTTGCGCGTGGGGCGGCAATACCTGATCGTGAACGATGTCGAGGGGGAGCCGTCCCTCCCGGGCGCGCCGGCGGGGTTGGCGACGATCGGCTGGGTGCCCCACGACGACGAGGTCGCCCGGTCGGCGCGGGCGGGGCGATCGCTGGCGGAGCTACCTGCGCGGTCCCCGGCCCGGGCGGCGGTGGCCGGGGTGCTCGCGCAGCTGCTTTCGGCAAAGGAGGACAACGGTGGACATCCCTGATGCGCGAAAACGATGGTCCCACAGGATCAACACGATCACGATCGGAGCGGGGCGCGATGCGGGTGGGTCGCGGACCTCCACCGTCACGGTGGGTGGGGAGACAACGCTGCCGTTCTACCGGTTCGAGGGGGAGATGCCCCACGCGCCGGTGGTGGCGCTCGAAGTCTGGGACATCGCCCCTCCCGACTGGCCGGACGCGGCTCGGGAGCCGTTCGCCGATGTCCTCGACGATCCGGGAAAGTGGGCGCAGAAGTGCGTCGCGTACGGCGCGCCGCTCGTGTGCCTCCGCCTGAAAGGGTGCGATCCGCTCATCGCCGACCGCACCCCTGACGAGGCGGCCCGCGCCGCGCGGCGGGTGGTCGAGTCGGTGGGTGTTCCCCTCATCATCTGGGGCTGCGGGAAAGAGGACAAGGACAACGAGGTGTTCCCGGTCGTGGCTGAGGCGGTGCGAGGGGAGAATTGCCTCCTGGCCACGTTCACCGAGGGCAACTACAAGACCCTCACCGCGCTGGGCACCGCGTATGACCACAAGCTCGTCGCCGAGTCCCCGGTGGACATCAACATTGCTAAGCAGGTGAACATCCTCGCTCTCGACGCCGGTTTTCCGCTGGAGAACATCGTGATCTTCCCCTCGACCGGCGCCCTGGGGTACGGGATCGAGTACGTGTACTCGATCATGGAGCGGACGCGGATCGCGGGTCTGCAGGGGGACAAGGCGATGGCCCTGCCCATCCTGTGCGACATCGCGTCCCAGGCGTGGTCGGTCAAGGAGGCCAAGGCCGGCGTGGACGAGGTCCCGGAGTGGGGGGATCCCCGCGCCCGCGGGCCGATGTGGGAGGCGGCCACGGCGTACGTGTACCTCATGGCCGGGGCGGACGTCCTCGTGATGCGCCACCCGCAAGCGGCGCGGGCGGTCCAGGACGTGGTCAAGAAGCTCATGGTTCCTCCGGGGCAAGGGGGTCCGGCGTGATCCTCATCGGGGAGCGCATCAACGCGGGGTTCAAGGACATCGGGCGGGCGATCCGCGACAAGGACAAGGGGCCCGTCCAGGAGTGGGCACGACGCCAGGCCGCCGCGGGGGCGAGCTATCTCGACGTGAACATCGGCGCGGTGTCCAAGGATCCGCGGGACATGGTGTGGCTGGTGCAGGCGGTGCTGGAGGCAGTCCCCACCCCGATCTCGGTGGACAGCACCCAGCCCGAGGTGCTGCGGGCGGGACTGGAAGCCCTCGACGGCGGACCGGCGCTCATCAACTCCACCACCGCCGACGACGGCCGGCTGGCGCGGGTGATCCCGCTGGCCGTGGAGTTCCACGCGTCGCTGCTCGGGCTGGCGATGGACGAGCGGGGGAGCCCCCCGGACGTGGCGCGCCGGGTGGAAAACGGGGCCAAGATCTTCGCCGCGGCGGTGGAGGCCGGGCTGGCCCCGGACCAGGTGTTCCTCGACCCGATCCTGATGCCGATCCGCTTCATGCAGGACCAGTGCCCGAAGGTGCTGGAAACGATCCGCGAGTTCACCCTCTTCTCCGATCCGCCCCTCCACATCTCGGTGGGCCTGTCCAACATCCGTTCCGAGGCCAAGGAGCGCAAGCTCCTCACCCGGACGTTCGTGGTGATGGCGCTCGCCCTCGGGCTGGACGCGGCGATCATGGACGTGCTCGATGAGGAGCTGCGCGCGGCGGTGGCGACGGCGGAGCTCGTGTTGAACCGCGAGATCTACACGGATGACTACCTGCGGGCGTTCCGCCTCAAGGCGGGAGGCGCGGGCGAGCCGAGGAGGGCAGGATGATCGCCGACCGTGAGCTGGAGAAGAGGATCTCCCCGATCCTCGCTCGGTACGCAGGGAGGAAGGGCACGGTGGTGCCTCTGCTCCAAGACGTTCAGGGGGAGTTCGGATGGCTCTCGCCGGAGGCGATGCAGGTCGTCGCGGAGGAAGTGCCGCTGCCCCTCGCGCGCCTGTACGGGGTGGCTTCGTTCTATACCCACTTCTACTTCCAGCCCCGCGGGAAGCATGTGGTCCGAGTCTGTACTGGGACCGCCTGCTACATCCGGGGGGCCCCGGCCCTGGTGGGGCGATTGGAGGAGGAGCTCGGGATACGGGCCGGAGAGACCACGGCCGACCTCAGCTTCACCCTGGAGACGGTGAATTGCGTAGGCTGCTGTGCCCTGGCCCCGGTGGTGGTGGTGGACGACCGCGTGCTCAGGAAACGCGACCACAAGAAGCTGTGGGGTTGGATCCGGCAGGAGAGACGATGATACGCCTCTCGAGCGTCCAGGCGTTCGGCGAACTCCGGGAGGAGCTGGTGGGGGTCGAGAGGAAGCCGCAGATTCGGGTCTGCTGTGGGACGGGCTGCCGGGCCGCCGGTGCCGAGGAGGTGTTCGCGGCGCTGACGGCAGAGGCGTCTCAACGTGGGCTTCCCGTGGAGGTCACGTCCTCCGGTTGCCAGGGGTGGTGTGAGCGCGGCCCGCTCGTGGCGGTCGAACATGTGCCTTTGCTGTATCTGCAGGTGAGCCCGTTCGACGTGGCGACGATCGTGGATCTCACGCTCGAGCGGGGGCAGCCGATCGAGCGCCTTCTGTACCAGGGCGACGCCGGGCCGGTGCCGTGGCGGGACGGGATCCCGTTCTACCGTCGGCAAGGGCGGATCATCCTGCGCAACTGCGGTCGCATTGATCCGACCGACATCCGTGACTACATCCGGGCGGGTGGATACTCCGCGCTCGCCAAGGCCCTCGGAGGGATGACCCCCGAGGGCGTGATTGCCGAGGTCAAGCGTTCTCGCCTCCGGGGGCGCGGGGGCGCGGGGTTCCCCACGGGCCGGAAGTGGGAACTGTGCCGGGCCCAGCGACGCACCCCCAAGTACATCGTGTGCAACGGGGACGAGGGGGATCCCGGGGCGTTCATGGACCGCAGCGTGCTCGAAGGCGACCCTCACGCGGCGCTCGAGGGGATGATCATCGCCGCCTACGCGGTGGGGGATGTGCAGGAGGGGTTCATCTACGTGCGTGCCGAGTACCCCCTGGCCGTGAAGCACCTCACGCTCGCCATCGCCCAGGCTGAGGAGCTCGGGCTCCTCGGCAAGAACATCCTCGGGAGTGGACTCGACTTCTCGATCGAGGTCAAGCGAGGTGCCGGGGCATTCGTGTGCGGCGAGTCCACCGCCCTCATGTACTCGATCGAGGGGCAGCGGGGGATGCCCCGGGAGTCCCCGTTCCGCTCCGTGGAGCGCGGCCTGTGGGGGATGCCTACCGTCCTCAACAACGTCAAGACCTTCGCCTCGGTGCCGCTGATCATTGATCATGGGGCGGACTGGTTCACCGGGATCGGTACCGAGGGGTCCCCGGGGACCCAAGTGTTCGCCCTCACCGGCAAGGTGAAGAACACCGGACTGGTGGAGATCCCGATGGGGATCACGATCCGCGAGCTGGTCCACGAGATGGGCGGGGGGCTTCCCCGCGGCAGGTGCAAGGCGGTGCAGATCGGGGGCCCATCGGGCGGGTGTATCCCCGAGGCGCTGTTCGACACCCCGATCGACTTCGACTCGCTGCAGGAGATGGGAGCGATGATGGGATCAGGCGGTCTGGTCGTGATGGACGACGCGGACTGCATGGTCGCCGTGGCCCGGTTCTTCCTCGCGTTCACCCAGCAGGAGTCGTGCGGGAAGTGCACTCCATGCCGTGTGGGGACCTATCAGATGCTCAGGATCATGGACCGAATCGTGGACGGCCGGGGGGAGGCCGGGGACATCGAACGCCTCCAAGATCTCGGGCGGTGGATCGCGGAGACGTCGCTGTGCGGCCTGGGGCGCACCGCTCCTAACCCCGTTCTCACCACCATCCGCTACTTCCGAGATGAGTACGAGGCCCACATCCGCGACAGGCGGTGTCCGGCCGGGGCGTGCCGCTCTCCGGGAGGGTTCCGGATCGCCGACGAGGAGTGCGTGCGCTGTGGGCTATGTCAGGATGCGTGTCCGGACGACGCGATCTTCGTCCGACGCGACGGGTTCTCGATCGACCCGGAGTTCTGCACCGGGTGCGGCCGCTGCGTGGGAGCGTGCCCGGTGGCGGCCGTGGTGCGCACCGAGGAGGTGGCGGTATGACCGCGGAAGCGTGCGTGGAGTGCGGCCCCGCGCGTACTGCCACGATCCTGCAGGAGTTCGCTGCGGACGGGCTGTGCGGCCGCTGCCTGCCCTGCCCGATCGGCGTGGGACAGGCCCTGGCGATCCTCGGTCGCCTCCGCCACGGAGCGGCGCAACCGGAAGACCTGGCGAGGCTCGCCCTCATTGCGGGTTCTCTTCTGGAGACGGCCCGCTGCCGCCGCGGCAAGGAGGCGGCCCAAGCCCTGGCCGACTCGCTGCGCGACGAGATCGGGTATGCGGCTCACCTCGGCGGGCGCTGTCCAGCCGGGTCGTGCCCAGAGCTCCGCCTGTTCCGGGTGAGGGCGGAGCGGTGCACGATGTGCGACCGCTGCCATGACGTCTGCCCGCGGGGGGCGATCCGCGGCGATCCGTTCGTCTCCTACCGCAGCGACAACCGCCCCTACGTGATCCTGGAGAAGAAGTGCGACGGGTGTGGCCTGTGCGTACCGGTTTGTCCCGTGGAGGCCATTGAACCTGTGTGAGGAGGAGTGATGGCGGAAGAGGTCGTTCTACGCGTTGACGGGCGAGAAGCCGCGGTTCCCGCGGGCTCCACGATCCTCCAAGCGGCGGAGGCGGTGGACATCGCGATCCCCCGTCTCTGCTACTTTCCGGGTCTGCCGGCCACTGGGTCCTGTCGCCTGTGCCTGGTCGAGGTGGAAGGGCAGGGGGACCTTGTCCCGTCCTGTACACAGCGCGTCCGGCCGGGGATGGAGATCCGCACCGATACCGAGCGGGTGCGGGATGCCCGGCGGTTCGTGCTCGAGCTCCTGTGGTCCACCCACACCGGGGACTGCACCGCGTGCGAGAAGAGCGGGGCGTGCGACTTGCAGCGCTACACCTACGAGTTCGGCGCGCACAAGGATCGGTTCTCCCCGGAGCGCGCCGTGCCGCCCGTCGTGGACTCCGCAAGCCCCCTCATCGAGCGGGACAGTGGGCTGTGCATCCTATGCGGGCGGTGCGTCCAGGCGTGCCATGAGCAGGGCCACGGCGTGCTCGACTTCATGCGCCGCGGGATGGCGATGGCCGTCACCACGGCGCTCGACCGCCCTCTCTCCGAGGTGGGATGCGACTTCTGCGGAAGCTGCATTGCCGTGTGTCCGGTGGGGGCGCTGGTGGAGAAGGACCGCAAGGGCCAAGGCCGGGAGTGGGAGTTCATCTCTGCCGAGACGAGGTGTGGGTTCTGCGGTTCGGGCTGCGACCAGGTGTTGGACAGCGCGGGGAACGGGATCGTGCGGGCTCGACCGGGCGATGGTGGCTACCTGTGCGCTCGTGGGAAGTTCGGATGGGACTTCCTCCGTGCCGAGGATCGTCTCCGGGCCCCCCTCATCCGGAAACAGGGAGAGCTCGTCGAGGTGACGTGGGAGGAGGCCGTCGGCCACGTGGCGCAGCGCCTGTCCTCGCTTCGCCAGGCGCGAGGACCTGGGGCGGTGGGGGGCCTGGCGGGAGGGCACCTGCCGAGCGAGGCCCAGTACCTCTTTGGGAGGTTGTTCCGTGCCGCGCTTGGCACGAACAACGTGGACAGTACGGCCCGCCCAGCGACGGGGGCCCTCGTCTCCGCCGTGGTCGCGGCGTTCGGGAACCTCGCGGCGGTGGGTGAGGCGGCCGACATGGAGCGGGCCGAGGTCGTCTTGGTCCTTGGATCTGGGCTCGGCGAGTCGTACCCCCGGGCCCGGGTGGCGGCGAAGCGGGCCCGCGCCCACGGAGCGAAGGTCGTGGTCCTCTCGTCAGTTGACGATGAGCTAGCGGCTCTGGCCGACGTCCGCTTGCGGCCCGAGCCGGGACGAGAGGTGTTCGTCCTCGACGGGTTGATCCGCGCGATCGTGGATCTCGGGCTGCACGATCAAGCCGGTCTTGCCCGCTGCCGGGACTTCCCTGCCGGGCTGGCATCCGTGGAAGCCTACGACGCCGATTCAGGCGGTGTCCCTGTGGAGACGGTGGCAGAGGCAGCGCGCGTGTGGGCGGCGGGGAGGGGGGCGCTCGTGGTGGGAGCGGACGCTCTTGCGCCGCTTGCGGCGCGGGCCATTGCGCTTCTCCTCCTCACCGGCCGCACGGAACGGGCGCTTCTTCCCCTGGATCCGTTTGCCAACGCGTGGGGGTCCGTGGCGTTGGGGACGTGGAGCGAGTTCCTCCCCGGACCTCGCCTCGTCGCGGACCGTGCAGCGCGCGCAGAGCTCGCCCGGGCGTGGGACACCCAGCTTCCAGAAGAGCCCGGAGCAACGGGACCGGAGATGCTGCGGCACGGGTCCTCCATCGCAGGTCTGTACGTCATGGGAGCCGATCCGGTCCGCGGCTTCCCCGGCGCGGGAAAGGTCCGTCAGCGGCTGACGGCGCTGGAGTTCCTTGTGGTCCAGGATCTCTTCCTCACCGAGACGGCGAGGCTGGCCCATGTTGTGTTGCCACTCCCCGGCCTGGCCGAGGAGGAGGGCGCGCTGTGGGGCCCTGGAGGCGAACCCCGTCGGTTGAGTCGCGCGGTCCCGACCCCGGTTCCCGCATCGTGGGAGGTCGTGGCCCGGATTTCCGACGCGCTGGGGGTCCGCCTCCCGTACCGGTCGGCGGGGGACGTGCAGGCGGAGTACCAGGGGCTCAGCGCGGGAGTGCCGCCGGGCCGGGAACCCCGGTTCCCGAAGATCCCTTCGGCGAAGACCGTCGCTGTCCCCACCACGACGTTTCCCATGTTCAGCCTTCCGGAGGAACCGTGGACACATCGGTCCCGCCTTGCGCAGCTTGCCACGGAGGTGAAGCCATGACCGCACATGACAGAACGAGCACGGAGTTGGCCGAGAGGACACCGGTGGAGACCGCCCAGGTTCCGTCTGTGTTCGAACGAACGAAGGACCACCTGCCGTGCCCGTTTGGGGCGGGAGGCACGTGTTGCCGGGCCTGCTTCATGGGACCGTGCCGGGTGTTGGAGGGCCGGGACGGGCGGGGGATCGGGGTGTGCGGGGCCACCGCGGCGTCCATCGCTGCCAAGAACTTCGCGCGGATGGTCGCCGCCGGTACAGCCGCTCACTCGGATCACGGCCGGGAGGTGACGCTCCTGTTCCTGGCCGTGGCCCGGGGCGAGGCACCGGGATACCAGATCCGGGACGAGCGGAAACTGCGGATGCTCGCCGGTACGCTGGGGATCGCGGTGGAGGGGAAAGACACGACCGCGATCGCGCTCGAGGTTGGGGAGAGGCTCCTGGAGGACTTCGGCCGCCAGGAAGGGGAGCTGTCGCTCATCTGTCGGGCCCCGGCGAGCCGCCAGAAGCGGTGGCGGAAGCTGGGGATCGTGCCGCGGGGCATTGACCGCGAGGTGGTGGAGACGCTCCACCGGACGAGCGTCGGGGTGGACCAGGAGCCGGAGAACATCCTCCTCCACGCCGCCCGCACCGCGCTCGCCGATGGCTGGGGCGGCTCGATGATCGCTACCGAGCTCCAGGACATCCTGTTCGGGACCCCCGAGCCCCTGCGGGCCAAGGTAGACCTCGGCGTCCTCAAGGAAGACCAGGTCAACATCGTGATCCACGGCCACGAGCCGTTGCTCCCCGAGATCATGGTCCAGGTGATCGCGGACGAGGAGATCCTCGCCCTGGCCCGGGAGAAGGGGGCGACCGGAATCGTTCTCGCCGGGATCTGTTGCACCGCCAACGAGGTTTTGATGCGCCATGGGGTCCCCGTTGCTGGGAACTTCCTCCAGCAGGAGCTGGCGATCATGACCGGGGCGGTGGACGCGATGGTGGTGGACGTGCAGTGCGTGATGCCGTCCCTGCCGACGGTGGCTTCCTGTTTCCACACTGAGGTCATCACCACCTCGGATAAGGCGAAGATCCCGGGGGCGGTGCACATGCCGTTCCACCACGGGGATGCGCGCGACGTCGCGAGGGAGATCGTCCTCCGGGCGATCGCGAACTTCGGGAACCGTGGCCCGGTGGACATTCCCAGCGAGTCCCTCGACCTGATCGCCGGGTTCAGCCACGAGACGGTGAACCACATGCTGGGCGGGCGGTACCGCGCGAGCTACCGCCCCCTCAACGATGCGATCATGGACGGCCGCATCCGGGGCGTGGTGGGCGTCGTGGGCTGCAACAATCCCCGGGTCAACGCGGGACAGGTGCACACGACGCTCATCCGGGAGCTGATCGCCCACAACGTGCTCGTGTTGACCACCGGCTGCGGGGCGATCACCGCCGCTCGCGACGGCCTCCTCGTGCCCGAGGCAGCGGAGTACGCGGGCGCGGGCCTCCGCGAGGTGTGCGAGGCGGTGGGAATCCCTCCGGTCCTCCACATGGGGGCGTGCGTGGACAACTCCCGGCTCCTCGTTGCGGCCACGGCGATCGTTCACGAGGGCGGGTTAGGGGAAGACCTGTCCGATGTTCCGGCCGCCGGCTGCGCGCCGGAGTGGATGAGCGAGAAGGCGGTGGCGATCGGGCACTACTTCGTGGCGAGCGGGGTTCCGGTCGTGTTCGGGGTCGGGTTCCCTACCACCGGAAGCGAGACGGTGTGCGAGTTCCTGTTCGAGGGAATCGAGAAGCTGACCGGGGGGATGTGGGTCCACGAGCCCGATCCGTTGGAGATGGCGCGTCTTCTGATCGAGAAGATCGACGAGAAGCGCCGGGCCCTCAAGCTGCAGGATGCGGTCGGCTGAAGGGTTCGGTGAAGGGTGATGGTGTTCGTTTACCGCCGAGACGCAGAGGACGCGGAGAAAAGCGGTTTCGGGATTGACCCCAAACCATAAGCCGGATGAATCTTCACTCCGAGGTTTCTCTGCGAACTCCGCGCCTCCGCGGTGAACCGATTACGGAGGTGAAGATGTGTGCGATCACTGTGCGGAAGGGAGACGACCTCTTGGCCGAGGAGGTCGTGGAGTTCCGCTACGAGGACGGGACCCTGACCTTGAAGAAGCTCTTTTCCGCCGAGATTCGGGTCGAGAACGTCCGCCGATTCGAGTGGTCCGAGCGGGACGACACCCTACGCATCCTCGGCTGATGCCGCCTGGTTGAGGAGGTCGAGGACCCGTTCCAGGTCGTGATCGTCGTAGGAGTGGGGGGAGAGGCCGCACGGCGGGGTGACGAGGTCTCCCTGCTGGAGGTCCCGGATCTGGGACGGGTCGGAGATTCCCCAGGCGATGCGTTTCTCGTGCCGCGGGTAGTACCCGCGGATGTCGTAGCGGGACGCGTCGAAGCTCACGATGTCGATCTCCGCAGCGAAGAGATGATCCCATTGCATGTTTCCACACACATGCACCCCGCGGACGACCGGAAGGCCAGCGAACAGCGGTTCCCACAGGCGTTGGAAGTCGAACCCCGCTTGCCCGAGCGCCGGTTCGTCCAGGAACAGGATCACCTCCTCCGCTACGAGGCCATCCAGGATCGCCTCGATGTGCTGGTGGACTCGGAGCAGAGCGTCTTCCTCCGCGTAGCCAGACAGGATCAACGTGGCGGGACCGACGGACTGGACCTTGACCGTGGCGAACCGGTGGCGCTGAAACGCCCGCAGCGCGCTGAGCCGGCCAGGGTTCTTGATATAGGTGAGCATAGCGTCCCCGCGGCGGGGGAGTTCCGGGAGGAACGGGATGTCGTGCCGGAGGCTGTACGCCACGGCTTCCTCGACGTCGGTGAGAGGGAGAGAGCCAATCTGGGTGACGCGCTTCCCGGCCTGCGCGTAACAGTACACGTCTTCAGTCTACCCCTTCCTCCGCAAGTGCGCGTTCCGGTGCCCGGAGGAAGGAGGGGCGAGGCATGCCTCGCCCCTCCCCGTCGATTTGGGTTCAATTCCGAAACCGATTTCGTCCGCGTCCTCCGCTTCTCGGCGGTAGACAAATCCCCTCCGCGGTATAAACAGCAGCGATGAGCCCAACATCGGTGGTGATCTTGGCCGGAGGAAACGGTCGGCGGCTTGGGCTGGACAAAGCCTGTCTCTGTCGAGACGGGAGGCCACTCCTCCCGGATCTGGTAGCCGCGCTGGAGCGGCAGTTTCCCGAGGTACTCCTTGCGGTGGGACGGCGGAGGACGTTCCCGTTCCCGGCTGGAGGACGTGAGGTGGAAGATCTGATTCCCGGATACGGGCCGCTCTCTGGCCTGCACGCCGGCCTCGCTGGGGCGATCCATCCGCGGGTTCTCGCCGTGGCGTGCGACATGCCGTTCCCCGCACCCGAGCTTCTCGCACTCCTCAGGGAAGCCGCAGGCCCTACGTGGGCCGCGGTGTGCCGGATCCGCGGGTACATCGAGCCGTTTCCCGGCGTCTACCCCCGGGTATTCCTGTCCCAGGTTGAGGCGGCTACCCGCGAGGGGCTGGGGGTCCAGGCGTTCCTGGCGCGGGTTTCCCACGTCGCTCTCCCCGAGGAGGAAGCGCGGCGAGCAGACCCCGCGCTGCGCTCGTTCGTGAACCTCAACACCCCACAGGACGTGCGGAGGTGGCTCTAAGTGCGGCGGATCCGGATCGCCCGGTTTCAGCGCGAAGGGTTCCACGAAATCGAGGACTGGGTGGCCGAGGAGGGCCTTGTGTCTGTGGAGATCCCCCCCGGCCAGGGGTTCTCCGCGGTGATCACCCCGGACCGCGTGCGGGAGTTCGTGTACGGCCACCTCTTTGGCGCGGGGCTCATCCAAGGGAGCGAGGACGTGATCAGGTATCGGGAACACACCGACCCCCACGTGGGCCTGCCCGGGGAGGTGTTCCGGGTCGAGGTGCGGCTTCGCGAGCCACCAACCGTTCCCCTGACGAAGGACTTGATCTGGACGGCGTGCGGAGACGGGCCATCGGACTCCCCCGCCCTCCCGCCGCTCGAACCGAGTCCCGTGATCGGCCCCGAGGCGCTGCTCGCGCTGCCCGGCCTCGTGTCCGGGGAAGCCGAGGGGTTCCGGCTCACCGGGGCGTACCACTACGCGTTCCTGTTCGATTTCACGCCCCGCCTGCGGGTCGTGGCGTGGGACATCGGGCGTCACAACGCGGTGGACAAGGCGCTCGGGGAAGAACTCCTCGGGGAGGGGCGTTTCGCGGAGCGAATCCTCTTCACCACTGGGCGGGTCTCGGCCGACATCGCCCTAAAGGCCCTGCGGGCGGGGGTTCCCCTCGTTGCGTCGCAGGGGGCGGCGCTCCTCGGGGCAATCACGCTGGCTCGGAGGCACAACCTGGGTCTGGTGGGGTTCCTCCGGGCAGGGCGCTTCAACGTCTACAGCGGGGAAGGTTGGATCAGATCCGGTCCACCCGCACCGCGCACGCCTTGAGCGCGGGCATCTTCGCTACCGGGTCTAGCGGATCGGACGGGGTGAGGACGTTGGCTGCGGCCTCCCCGAAATGAAATGGGATGAACACCGTTCCGGGTAGGGCATGCTCGGTGACGCTTGCCCGAACCTCGATCGTCCCCCGCCGGGAAGAAACCCGCACTCTATCGCGATCCGCGATCCCAAGAGCGGCGGCGTCCGCGGGGTGGATCTCGACGTAGGCCTCCGGCACGAGTTCCTGTAGGCCCGCGACCCGCCCGGTCATCGTCCGGCTGTGGAAGTGCCACAGGATACGACCGGTGGTGAGGACGAACGGGTACTCGGCGTCGGGGACCTCCGCTGGGCCGCGGTAGGGAACGGCGTGGAACCGCCCCTTGCCCCGGGTGAACTTGCCCGCGTGGAGGAACGGGGTTCCGGGGTGATCGGGGGTCGGGCACGGCCACTGCAGGCCCGCCCCCTCCAGGCGGTCGTAGGAGATCCCGCCGTAGATCGGGGTGAGGGAGGCGATCTCGGCCATGATCTCTGCCGGAGAGCCGTAATCCATCGGATGGCCCATCCGGGTGGAAAGCTCGCACAGGATCTCCCAGTCCGCGCGGGCCTCCCCGGGGGGTGGGAGGGCCTTCCGCACCCGCTGCACGCGCCGCTCGGTGCTCGTGAACGTGCCGTCCTTCTCGGCAAAGCTCGCCGCCGGGAGCACGACGTGAGCCAGCTCCGCCGTCTCCGAGGGGAAGATGTCGAGCACTGCGAGAAACTCCAGCCGCCGCAGGGCCTCCTCCACGTGGCGGATGTCGGGATCGGAGACCATCGGGTTCTCGCCCATGATCACCATCCCTTTGATCTCTCCGGCCAAGGCCGCCTCCATCATCTCGACCACGGTGAGCCCGGGCCCTTCGGGGAGGTTCACTCCCCATGCCTCCTGGAACTTCTCCCGGGCCGTGGGGTCCGCCACCGGCTGGTAGCCGGGGAGGACGTTGGGAAGGCCCCCCATATCGCACGCCCCCTGGACGTTGTTCTGGCCACGGAGAGGGTTGACCCCGGTCGAGGGTCGCCCGATGTGGCCGGTGAGGAGCGCGAGGTTGGCCAGCGCGAGCACGTTGTCCGTGCCCGTCGTATGCTGGGTGATCCCCATCGAGAAGATGATGGTTCCCCGCTTGGCTCGGGCGTAGGCCCGCGCCACCTCCCGCAGCTCTTCCGCGGGGATCCCCGTGATCTCCTCCACACGCTGCGGTGTGTACTCCTTCACTGTTCGCTGGAACTCGTCGAACCCCTCGCAGCGTTCGGCAACGAACGCCTCGTTCCATAGGCCTTCGGCGAGGATGACGTGGGCGAGGCCGTTGAGCCACGCCACGTCCGTCCCCGGCCGCTGGCGGAGGTGCAGGTGGGCGATGTCGGCGAGTTCGATCTCCCGCGGGTCCACCACGATGAGGGTCGCTCCATTGCGCACCGCCTGGTGGATCGCCTGGGCCACGATCGGATGAGCCTCGGTGGTGTTCGATCCCGTGACCAAGACGCAGTCGGAGCTCTCGATCTCCGCGGTCGAGTTCGTCATTGCCCCCGACCCGAACGCCCGGGCGAGGCCGGCCACGGTTGGGGCGTGACAGAGCCGGGCGCAGTGGTCCACGTGACTCGTGCCCACCACGGCCCGCATGAACTTCTGGAACAGGTAGTTCTCCTCGTTCGTGCACTTGGCGGAGGCGAGCCCGGCCACGGCGTCTGGGCCGTACTGAGCCACGATCTCGGTGAGCCGACGGGCGACGAGGGACAGGGCCTCCTCCCAGTTCGCCTCCCGTGAGCCGTCTCCGTTGCGGATGAGCGGGGCGCGGAGGCGGTCCTTGTGATGCACGAACCCCATTCCGAACCGGCCCTTCACGCACAGCCGGAACCCGTCTGCGCCGCCGCTCACCCGGACGATCCGCGGCCCCTTGAGATGGAGGACGAGCCGGCACCCGCAGCCGCAGAACGGGCACACAGTGCGAACCGTGCGGAGCTCCCACTCTCGGCCCTGGAACCGCCGCCCCTTCGCCCGGAGGGCGCCCACCGGGCACACCGCCACGCATTGGCCGCAGAACTCGCAGTTCGTCTCGGTGAGGGGCCTCGCCAGCGCCGGGCCGACGCTCGTGGGGAATCCCCGGCCGGCGAACCCCAGGACATGTCTCCCTTGGATGTCCGCGCAGGCGCGCACGCATCGGCAACACAGGATGCACTTCTCCGCCTCGTAGCGGATGAACGGGTTGTCCTCGCGGGGCGGGACCCGTCTCCGCTCGTGGTCGGGGCCGAGGAAGCGGTTCTCCTCGATCCCGTACTCGTACGCGTAACGTTGCAGCGGGCAGGCCCCGTTCTCGTCGCAGGTCAGGCAGTCCTGAGGATGATCGGAGAGGATCAGCTCGAGGACCGCGCGCCGAATGCGCCGTACGCGCTCTTCGTCGGTACGGACCGCCATCCCGTCGCGAACAGGCTGGCGACAGGCGGTGACGAGCTTCCCATCTGCCTCTACCAGGCACAGCCGACAGATCCCGGCGGGCGTGAGGTGCGGATGGTGGCAGAGATGGGGGATCTCGATCCCTGCGGCGTGGGCAGCATCCAGGATGGACGTCCCTGGAGGGACCTCCACATCTTGGCCATCAATCGCCAGGCGCACCTGGGTCTTCACTGCTTGGAGATCGCCCCCTTCGCGCAGGCAGAGACGCAGGCCCCACAGCGGGAGCAGAGTCGGGGCTCGATTCGGTACGGGGAGCGGGGCTCCCCGGAGATCGCCCCCTGGGGGCAACCCTTGGCGCACAGCCCGCATCCGACGCACAGCTCCGCGTTGACCGTGTAGGTCACGAGCTCTCGACACGTCCCCGCCGGGCACCGACCGTCGAGGTGGGCCTCGTACTCGTCGCGGAAGTAGCGGAGCGTGGAGGTGACGGGGTTCGGGGCGGTCTGCCCAAGGCCGCACAGCGAGCCTGTGGCGACGGTCTCGCCCAGCTCGACAAGGAGGTCGAGGTCCTCCTTACGCCCTCGTCCTCGCGTGATCCGGGTGAGGATCTCGAGCATGCGCTTCGTGCCCAGCCGGCACGGGGTGCATTGCCCGCACGACTCCGCCTGGGTGAACTCGAGGAAGTACCGCGCCATATCCACCATGCAGGTGTCCTCGTCCAGGACCACCAGGCCGCCTGAGCCCATCATCGCGCCGGCGTCGGTGAGCGACTCGTAGTCGATGGGAAGATCAAGGAGTCCCGCCGGGAGGCATCCCCCGGACGGCCCCCCGATCTGCACCGCCTTGCTCGATCCTCCGTCCCGACTTCCTCCACCGATCCCGTACACCAGTTCCCGCAAGGTGATTCCCATCGGGACCTCGATGAGCCCAGCATTTCGCACGTCCCCTGTCAAGGAGAAGATCTTCGTCCCCGGGCTGCGTTCGGTGCCGAAGCAGCGGAACCAGTCCGCCCCCTGGGTGATGATGGCCGGGACGTTGGCCCACGTTTCCACGTTGTTGATCACCGTGGGACTTCCCCACAGCCCGGCTTCGGTGGTGCGGGGACGTGGCAGAGGTCTGGGCATCCCCCGGTTGCCCTCGATCGAGGCAACCAGCGCGGTGGACTCGCCGCACACGAACGCGCCCGCGCCCTCGAACACCCGGAGCCGCAAGGAGAAACCGCTACCCAGAATGCCCTTGCCGAGGAGCCCCAGTTCCTCGGCCTGGGCGATGGCCAGCCGCAGGTTCTCCACCGCCAGCGGGTACTCGGCGCGGACGTAGACGATGCCTTCATCCGCCCCGATCGCGTACGCGCCCACCAGCATCCCTTCAATCACCAGATGCGGATTCCCTTCGACGACGCTCCGGTCCATGTACGCACCCGGATCGCCTTCATCGCCATTGCAGATGACGTATCTTTTCTCACCCGTCGCGCGGCAACAATGTTCCCATTTCACCCCGGTGGGGAATCCTGCCCCCCCCCGTCCCCGTAGCCCGGCGCGCTTCACCTCTCCGACCACCTGCTCGGGGTCCATCGAAGACAACGCCTTGGCCAGGGCTTGGTACCCCCCGATCGCGATGTAGTCCTCGATCGAGGTCGGATCAATGCGGCCGTTGGCCGCGAGCACCAGCCGCTTCTGCTTTCGGTAGAACGGGATGTCCTCCTCGCGCAATACCGGTTCCCCTGACTCCGGGTCAACGTAGAGGAACTGGTCAGCGACCTGTCCGTGGGCAAGAGCTCGTACTACCGCCGCCGCGTCCTCGGGCCTGAGGCCAGCATAGAATAGTCCCTCGGGTTGGATAACCACGATCGGTCCGCGCTCGCAGAGACCGTGGCAACCGGTTAGCTTGACCTCGACTTCTCCGCTCAGATGCTGCTTGTCCACTTCCTCGCGTAGACCGGCGGCCAGTTCGCCGCTGCCAAAGGCCCGGCATCCTGTTCCGCCGCAGACCGTAATGCTGACCTGATCGCGCTTTCTGGCCCGGACAAGCCCCTCCGCCAGCGCAGCTAGCTCGGCGGGATGACGCAACCTAGCCACGCTCCCCTCCCAGGAGTTCCTGGAGAAGCTTCCCGACCTTAGTGGGAGTCATCCCTCCGAGATATCTCCCGTCCACCGCAACTACCACCGGTGCCAGAGCGCACGCCCCGAGGCACCGGACCGCTTCGACGGAGACTAGCCCATCCTCGCTGAGCCCATCCTTGTCTACCGCCAGCCTGTGGTTGAGTTCATCCAGCACATGGGACGCGCCCCGCACATGACACGCGGTGCCCAGGCACACTCGAATCAGGTGTTTGCCCCGTGGCTGAAGACTGAATTGGGAGTAGAACGTGGCTACCCCAAAGACACGACTCAACGGGATCTCCAGCCGATGGCTGGTTTCCGCTAGCTCGGCTGCCGGGAGGTGTCGGAGCCTATTCTGAAGTTCCTGAAGCGTGGGGATGAGGGTTCCTTCCCGTTCACGCGGGCGGCCTGTGAACAGGCGCTTCCCTGATTTCCCGTGTGGCATGACGAGGGGACCTTACCGCGA
>JBBIQN010000022.1:0-26711 GCA_037442305.1 Candidatus Bipolaricaulota bacterium | reverse complement strand
GCATCTTCACGACCTGCGATTGCAGCACCGGGGCGTGGTAGGCGATCACGGCGAGCGTACGCAGGGTCTGCTCGGGGATGTCCTGGTGTGGGGCAAGGGGCCGGACCGCCGCGGCAAGCTCGCCCTTCACCCGCAGCAGGTACCCACCCCCTTCCTGGACGAGCTCCACCCCCCGGTCGGGGGCAGAGCACTCGTCGGCCAAAACCTGGACCAGCCGGCCTACCGCCTCCTCGGAGAGCCCGAGCGTCCGGCCGAGATCCGCCAGGGACAGCGGTCGGTTGGCCACGAACAACGCCGCCTCAACGAGGGCCTTGGCTTCCATCCGGGACCTCGACGAGGATCTCCCCCAGGAACTCCTCTTGGAACAGCCGCACCTTGCCCTTGGCATCGAGGTGAAGGAGCTCCATCAGCCGGGCCACCTTCTCCTGGGGGTTCGCGCCGGTCACGTCGCGGAACGGGATCACCCGGTTCCCGTTCACGAGCGACAGGATCACCTGCAGGAGCTTCTGGGCACGGTCGGTGAACGTCTCTTCCGCCATGTCGAAGCCGAGGTCTTCGGGGGAGACTTCCGCCTGCACCGAGGCCCGGCGCCGCTCCGAGGCGAGGGCGGCCCGCAGCGCGCGGCCGAGGTCCCCTACCGAGGCCCGGCCCCGCGGAGCCCGCCGCAGGGGAAGCCTGAGCTCAGGCGCGATGTACACGGTCGCCTCCGCGGCCTCGACCTCCGCCGCTACCTCTTCCGCCGCCTCCTCCACCGTGGGGGGAACGCCCCCCTCCCGCACCCAGTCTGACTTCATCCGCAAAAGAACCGAGCTGGCGAGCACCATCCGGCCGGGGACGGCGAACTCAAGGTCCCGCCCGGCCACGTAGGCGCGGAACCGGCCGATGAGCTCGACCAGGTCGAACGCCCACGGGTCGAGATCCGCGGTCAGGCCCCGGAACAGGCCTTCCCAATCGGCCTTGGTGAACGACTGCGGTTCGAAGAGCTCAAGCTCGGACATGTTCAAGCTCCATTCCCACCACGTCCGAGGACCCGTCCCGCAGGAGGACCCCGTACACCCGATCGGCGTGGCGGACGACCTCCTCGTTGTGGGAGATCATGATCACCTGGGCCTCCCGTGCGAACTCCCGGAGGAGGCGCGCCAATCGTTCAGAGTTAGCTTGATCCAGCGCCGCATCCACCTCGTCGAGGAAGTAGAACGGGGCCGGTTTCCCCGACGCCAACGCCAGCACGAACGCGATCGCGACGAGGGTCTTCTCCCCGCCTGACAGCGCGTCCAGCAGCCGGGGTTCCTTCCCTGGGGGCCGGGCCTCGACGAGGAGGCCGGACGCGATGTTCCCCGGCTCGGCAAGCGCCAGCCGCGCCTGCCCCCCACCAAACAAGACCTGGAAGAGCCGGTTGAGCTCGCCAGACACCGTCTCCATCGTGACGAGGAATTTCTCCTTCTTCTTCCCCTCGATCTCGCCAATGAACCGCTCGATCTCGTGTTTCTCAGCCTCCAGGGTCTCGACGCGCCTCTTCAGGTCCTGGAACTCGGAGAGGAACGCGTCGTAGTCGGTGATCGCCCTGAGGTTCACCGTCCCCAACTCCGCCTGGCGCCGCTCGGCCTGGCGGAGCCGGGCTTGGAGGACCTCCAGCGATCCTTCCTCTCCGCCATCGGCGGGTGGGGCGACCTCCCCCATTGCCCCCAGTTCCCCTTCGATCTCCGCAGCCTCGCGCTCATGGCGGGCGAGGTTCGCCCGTAGGCGCTCCAGTTCCCGATACGCCTCGCGCCGGCGGTCACGGCGCGCCTGAAGATCGCTTTCCGCGCGCGCCCGGACAGTCTGAACCTGGGAAAGCTCCCGCGACCGCTCGGCGAGACGGGCTTCGGCCGTAGCGAGTTCCGCCGACAGCTTCTCCATCTCCGCCCGCAGGCGGGTGAGGGCCTCCTGGCGGGACCGGAGCTGGGCCTGGCGGGGGCCAAGGTCCACCCCTGCCCGGCGGGCCGGCGAGCCGCCGACCAGCGCCCCTCCCCGCTCGAGGAGGTCTCCGTCCAAGGCCACCACCCGCACCCCCAGGACGTCGCGCACCGCGACCAACGACTCGGCGATCAGCGTGTCGCCGAGAACGTACAGAAGCGCGGGACGAACCTCGGTGGGGCATTCCACGAAGTCGAACGCAAACCCCAAGACCCCGGGGAAGCGCGCTGCGGCGCGGGCCTTGGCGGACACGGGAGGGACGGCGAGCTTGTTCAGCGGGAGGAACCGCGCCCGTCCGATCTTCTTCTCCTTGAGGTGCTCGACCGCCTTCAGGGCTAGCTCGCGGGTCTCGACCACGAGATCGTGGAGGTGACCCCCAGCGGCTGTAGAGAACGCGACCTCCATCCCCTCCTTGGGGGTCACCAGCTGCCCCAGGGTCCCCTTCACCCCCTTCCAGCGCAGCGAAAGGACAGCGTCCACGGCGTCAGGTGACCGCTCCCCGCGGGAGAGGAGGTCGCGCATATCGTGGATCGTTTCCTTGAGGGAGGCGATCTCCCGCTCCGTGACCCGGGCCTCGGCCTCCTTCGTAGCGAGAGCGCCCCGCAACCGCTCCACTCCCCGCACAAGGTCGGCCAGGCCGTCGGCCTCCGGCCGCGGCTCGCCCTTCCGCTCGCGGGCCTCGATCTCCCGGTCCAGGCGCTCGACCTCGGCCGCAAGCTCCTCTACCGCGTCGCGGAGGCGGGCGACCTGGGCCTGGGCCTTGTCCAGGGCCGCCTTGCGCGCCTGGAACCGTCGCCAAGCGAGGGTGGCCGCGATCTTTTCCCTCTCCGCGGTGAGCGCTTGGTACTCCAGGGCCGCCTCGCGCTCCCGGTACAGGGCGGCCAGCCTCTGCCGCCGCTCCGCAAGGAGGATCCGACTCGTGTTCAGCCGTTCTTTCACTTCCCCGAGCTCCTCGATCGCCTTCGCCTTCCGCTCCTCGTAGGCCGCGATCCCCGCCACCTCGTCCAAGATCTCCCGCCGCTCGCGCGGGGAACGCTCCAGAACGTCAATCACCATCCCCTGCTCCACGATGTGGTAGCCGTCTTTGTCGATCCCGGCGAGGGAAAGGAGGGCCTCCACGTCCCGCGCGGCGGCGACCCGGCCCTGGACGCGGTAGGAGGAGGCGGTGCGCGTGATGCGCCGGGACAGGTGCACCTCGTCCCCGGCGTCGGGGAGGAGTTCCCGAAACGCGCCGGCGCGGTTATCGAGGATGAGGATCACCTCAGCTTCCTCCACCGGATCCCCTTTCGGGGGGGCGTGGAGGAGGTGCTCGATCCGCTCAGCGCGAAGAGATTGGGAGCGGCGGCCCATCACGAACGTAAGGGCATCGAGGAGGTTCGACTTCCCGGTCCCGTTCTCGCCGATGATCGCGGTGAACCCGGGATAGAAGTCGAGGGCCACCCGGCGCCGGAACGACTTGAACCCGTGGACGGCGAGGCGGCGGAGCGAGGTCATCGCCCTCCAGTCCGGGGAAGGGCCGTTCGCCGCGCCGGCGACTCGGGTTCGGCCAGGAGCTGCTCGATCCGGTAGAGGTTGTAGTCGGTGGGATCCACCGTGCCCTCCTCCCATCGCACGAGCGTGGGAGCGGAGACGCCGATCCGCAAGGCAAGGCGGCGCTTGCTTAGACCGTGACGCAATCTATACCGTTTGAGCCTCGCTCCGACCTGTCCCATTCCGCCTCCCGAGCTTCGGGGGTAGTGTAACGTTCGTTACGCAGGGCGGCAAAGAAAGAGGGCGCGGCCCCGGCACCGCGCCCATCTCTGTACGACGTCATCCACCAAGGAGGCCCATCACCAGCGCAGCCAGTCCCGCAACGAGGGCGACGATCGCCAGGCCTTGCGCCATCGCGATCCCGTCCTGGAGGGCCTTCACGTCGAGGCCGCTTACGGTCGTTTCCACCGTTGCCAAGCGGGCCTCGTGGTCGTCAACCTTGGCTTGAAGGACCCCGATCGTCGTCCTGAGGTCTGCGGTGAACCCGCCGATCGCTTTCTCCAGGTACCCGATCTTCTCCCGGTTGTTCTCGATCTTGATGTTCAGGGCTTGCACGGCCTGCTCGAGGGCGAGGATTCGGCGCTGCATCGAGCCGATGTCCTGGGCCTCAAGCGCGGCGATGCGCCCGGTGTGGTCGGAGAGCTGGCGATGGATGCCCGCAATCGAGGTCTGCAGCGTCAACACCTGCTCATCCAGCTTCGTGCCCACGGCCTTGATCTCGGCCCGGAGCGTGGCCTCGCACGTCTCGATGGAGGCCTTCAGGGCGAGGACCGCACCTTCAAGGGCGGTGATCCTGTTCCCATGGACCGTTCCCTGCTTGGCTAACTCGGAGACCCTGTCCCCAAGCGTGGCGATCGCCGTGGCGAAGTCCTGCCTCATCTTCTCCATGCTCTCGGCAAGCGTGGCCAGGCCTGCTGCCAGCTGCTGGTCCGTTTTGTTCAGGACCTCGGCGGCAGCGCGCAGGGCCACGATCTGGGCCCACGCCTCGTCCAACCGCACGGCGAGGCCGTCGACCCGCGACATGAGCCCGGGGACCTTAGCGCAGACCTCTTGGATCTCGCGGATCTTGACCTCCGCGCTCTGCAGTTGAGCGGCGACCGCCCGATTCCTCGCCGCCAAGTCCGCATCCACCGCGTTCAGGGCAGCCACCGCGCCCTTGAGTTCGGTGATGAACCCGGCGAAGAATAGGCTCACCTGGTTGAACGCGCTCTCCATGGCGGCGATTTCCTGTTCGGCTGGGGGAAGCTGGACCGTACCCTGGCCCAGCGCGATCCCGCCGAGGAACACCGCCCCCACGACCAACCCTCCAATCACCCGCTTCGTCATCGGAACAACCTCCTTGTCTTGAGCATCCGGCAGTGGAGCGTACTTGGGATGAGCTCTGCTCCGTGAGGGCCACTGGGCGCCCCGGGGGTGGGATTTGTCACAACCGTAACGGACAGCTGTCCAGAAGTAGGTACGGGACAACAACGGGCGGTGGGGAAGCCCGGTCCCCACCGCCTTCCGTTCCGCGTAAAGAGGGCTCAGCTCCCCAAGAGGAGGAAGAGCAACGCCCCTACGGCGAGCGGGACGAGGAAGATCGCCGCCCACTGCCCCTGTTGAGCTTGCGCCAACCGCGCGAGCTCGGCCTTCAGGGCCTCGATCTCCTCGCGCTGGGTCGCGGCCTCGACCTGGACCTCTTCCACCACGGCCAGGCGTTCGTCGAGTCCTGCGCTCGTGGCGGCAAGCGCTGCCTCCAGGGCCTCGATCTTTGACCGGTTATTGTCGATGCGTACGGAAAGCGCGCCGTGGGCATGGTCGAGCGCGGCCAGGCGCCGTTCGAACGACGCGAAGTCATACTTCTCCAGGGCGCTGATCCGCCGATCGAGATTCAGAAGCGCAGGTCCAATCGAGCCCTCGATCGCCCGTTCAATCGTGGTGACGCGGTCGGCAAGCGACGAAAGCTGCCCCGCTTGGTCCCTGAAGCGTTGAGCCAGTCCCTCCAAACCCATTTGGAAGACGATGGTCGCCTTTTCCAGGTCGTCGACCTTCCGGCCAAGCATCGCCAGCGACCCCTTGACGTCCCCGATGAACCCGGAGAAGAACTTCGTGATCTGGGCGAAGGCGCTCTCGAGCGCCGCGACCTCCTCCTCCGCAGGGGGAAGCGCGACCCCACCTTGGGCAAGGCCGCTTGCGGTTCCCAGAACCAACACCAACAGAAGTCCACCGACCACCACAACTCGTTTTGCCATCACGCGTGCCCTCCTCATTGCCACTCGGGTGCGATCCTATGAGCACCGTAGCCGACCGAACTTAGGGAGGCAGCGCCCCGTGGGTTTCCAAGACGCCGTGTTCGTCGCCAGGAAGTCGGACACGGGTCTCCCTCCCGAGTGGAGGATCTCCCCCTCGCCTTGAGGGCCTTCCCCCTCGAGGGTAGAGTTCCGCTCGATTGCTCTTTCGCACCACAACGTAGGAAAGGAGGCTGGAACTATGGGTTGGATGTTGGGGGCCGCAGCCCTCGTGTCCCTCGCCGCGCTCGCTTGGTCTGCCTACGGCACGTACTCTGTCGCACGCCGCCCGGCCGGGAACGAACGGATGCGGGAGATTCAGAACTACATCCGCGACGGGGCGTGGGCGTTCATGATCGCCGAGGCGAAGGTAATGGTCCTCACCACGGTTGCGGTGGGGGCGGTCCTATGGGCCGTGTTCTACTGGGAAGTGGCGCTGGCGTTTGTGATCGGGTCGCTTGTCTCCACCGCTGCCGGGTTCATCGGGATGAACGCGGCGACCTTGGCCAACGCGCGCACCACGCACGCCGCGCAGCGCTCGATCAAGGACGCCCTCACCGTCGCGTTCTCGGGGGGATCGGTGATGGGGATGGCCGTCGCCGGCCTGGCCGTGGGCGGGTTGGCCCTGGTCATCGCTCTCTTCCGCCGGGAGTTCGACCCAGGGGTCCTGTATATCCACACGAAGACGCTGTTTGGGATCCCGGGCGCTGAACTGAACTTCATCAAGGGCGCCCTCATCGTGTCGGCCTACTCCGCCGGAGCGTCGCTCGTGGCGCTGTTCGACCGGGTCGGAGGCGGCATCTACACGAAGGCGGCGGACATGGCGGCCGACCTCGTGGGCAAGGTCGAGCTGAAGATCCCGGAAGACGACCCGCGCAACCCGGCGACGATCGCCGATAACGTCGGGGACAACGTGGGCGACGTGGGCGGCCTCGGCGCGGACCTCCTAGAGTCGTTCATCGGGGCCGTCATCTCCTCGATCGTCATCGCCCTCTACGTCTACGTGGGGCGGTCCAACCTTGATATCCAGGGACTGATGGCGAAGTTCGGCCTCGGGACCAACATCACCCAGGATTTCTGGTGGTTCGTACTTCTCCCGATCCTGTTCGTGGCCGGCGGGATCGTCGCCTGTCTCATTGCCATCGCCTACATCCGCTTCTCTCGCCGCGACACGAACATGCAGGGGATTCTCATGAACGGGACGCGGCTGGGGGCGGTCCTCACCGCTGGGTTCGCCGCCCTCACGACGTGGCTTTCCCCGTTCAACTTCGTCCCGTTCTACGCCGCGATCATGGGCATCGCGAGCGGGATCGGGATCGGGTTCGTGTCCGAGTACTACACCTCGAGCCGCTTCAAGCCGACCCGGGAGCTGGCCAAGGCGTACGAATCGGGGCCAGCGATCGGGGTGACGGAGGGGATGGCGGTGGGGATGCTGTCCGCGTTGTGGCCGTGCCTCATCATCGCCGTGTCCACGGTCCTCGCCTACCAGATGGGCGGTCTCCTCGCCGTGGCCTACGCCGCGTTGGGTATGCTGTCCTTCGTGGGGATGACCGTGTCTGTAGACTCCTACGGGCCGATCGCCGACAACGCCTCCGGGATCGCCACGATGGCCAAGCTCGACCCTGCCGTGCGCGAGAAGACCGACGAGCTCGATTCGATCGGCAACACGACCGCCGCGATCGGTAAGGGGTTCGCGATCGGCTCGGCGGCGTTCGCCGCGCTGGGGCTGATCGCGGCCTACCTGTGGTCGGCAGCGGGACGGGCGGATGAAGTCCATGTCCCGAACATCCCGATCATCAGCCCCGAGGTGGGGGGACTCGTCGTGGCGGGGCTGATCGTGGGAGCGATGGTCACGTACGTGTTCTCCGCCCTCCTCATCCGGTCTGTATCCCGCACCGCGGATGTGATGATCCACGAGATCCGGCGCCAGTTCCGGGAGAACCCGAAGATCCTGTCCGGGGAGGCGATGCCCGACTACAAGCGGTGCATCACGATCACCGCCCATGGCGGGGTACGCCGCATGGTCGTTCCCTCCCTCCTCGCGTTGGGGATGCCCCTCTTCGTGGGCCTCCTGTTCGGCCGGTACACGCTGGCCGGGTTCCTCGTGGGGGCGCTGCTGTCGGCGATCATGCTCGCCATCTTCTGCGGCAACGCCGGCGGAGCGATGGACAACGCAAAGAAGTACGTGGAGGAAGGGCACTTCGGCGGTAAGGGGTCGGAGGCCCATGCCGCCGGCGTGGTCGCGGATACGGTGGGGGACCCGCTCAAGGATACGGTGGGGCCGAGCCTGGATATCTTGATCAAGCTGATGAGCGTGATCTCGCTCTTGTTCGCGTCCCTGTTCCCCGTGGTCCCGTTCTTCATGCGGTAGGAGCAATGGAGGAACTCCGAGGAACGCGGGCGGTCCTTCGTACTGTCCGTGCGGGGGACCGCCCGCTTCTTCGGAAGTGGCTGGGGGACCCTGAGCTGCGGAGCCTGGCGGGCCGCCGTTTTCCTGGCGGTCCGGGGAGCGGACGGACCGACGATGCCCAGTTCCTCATCCTCCTTCGGGAAGGGCAACGCCCGATCGGGGTGTGCGGGCTCTATGGGATCTCGCGAGAGGAGGGAACGGCGGAGGTGGGGATCCTCCTTGGGGAGAGGGACACCTGGGGCCAGGGCCACGGACCGGAAGCGCTGCGGCTCCTTCTCGACTACGCCTACAACGATCTCGGACTGCGCCAGGTTGCGCTCTGCGTCCATGCCACGAACGCCCGGGCGATCCATGCCTACGCGAAGGTGGGGTTCGCCGTCGAGCAGCGACTGACCGTGGGACGGTGGTTGTTCGGCCGGGGGGTCGAGATCCTCGTCATGACCGCGTCCGCCGCGGCGGCCGCAGGAGTGGCGGCCAAAGGGGATGGCCGATGATTCACACCGAAGGCCTGACAAGGACGTTTGGCAACCGCATGGCCGTGGACGGGCTTACCCTTGACGTGCGGGAGGGGGAGATCCTCGGGCTTCTCGGGCCCAATGGGGCCGGGAAGACGACGACCGTGCGCATGCTCGCGTGCCTCCTCTCCCCGACGAGCGGCCGGGCCTGGGTGGCGGGGAACGACATCCACCAATCCGCCCAGACGATCCGAGCGATGGTGGGCATCCTCACCGAGTCCCCCGGGTTCTACAAACGGCTCTCGCTCGCGCGGAACCTGCGGTACTTTGCCGAGCTGTACGGAGTAGCTGACCACCAGGCCGCGGTCCAGCGGTACCTGGAGCGACTGGGGCTGTGGGACCGCCGCCATGACGCGGTGGCCACGCTTTCCAAGGGCCTCCGCCAGCGGATGGCCCTGGCGCGAGCCCTCGTCCACGAACCGAAGGTCCTGTTCCTCGACGAGCCGACAGCGGGCCTCGACCCAGAGAGCGCGCGGGATGTGCGCCAGTTCATCGGGGAACTCGCGAGCGAGCGACGGACCGTGCTCTTGTGTACGCACAACCTCCCCGAGGCAGAGGAGCTGTGCGGCCGGATCGCCGTCCTCCGCACCCGGCTCATCGCCCTGGACAGCCCTGAGGCGCTGAAGCAGCGGATGTCGGGGTCCCGCGTCACCGTGGAATTGGCGAACCCGCGGCCGGAGTTCGCGACCGAGCTTGGGCTGCCCTTCGTCCGGAGCGCGTCCGTAAGCGGGTTCACCCTCTCGGTCGAGGTAGTGGACCCAAACCGGGACAACCCGATCCTCGTCCACCGGTTGGTCGAACTGGGGGCGGAGGTCCGCTCTGTGACGCGCGACGAGCGGACGCTCGAGGACGTGTACCTCGAGCTCGTGGGAGGGAACGATGGCACGGCTTAGGGTCCTCCTTGTGAAGGAGTGGGAGGAGCTCTCGAAGATCAAGATGGTCCTCTACGGCGCCCTGTTCCTCCCTCTCTTGATGGGCGGCCTGGCCGGGTTCATGGTATGGCAGGGCCAGGGCTTGCCGCCTGAGGGCCAGGCGGCGCTGTTCAACACCGCGCTCATGTACTTCCTCATCCTCCCGGTGATGATCCCGGTCACGCTCGCCGTGTACTCGATCGTCGGGGAGAAGGAGCAGGGGACCCTCGAACCCCTCCTCGCCACCCCGCTCACGGACTGGGAGATCTTCATCGGGAAGGCCCTGGTGGCAGTGATCCCCTCTGTCGGCTTGACGTGGGGCGTATTCTTCCTGTTCCTTTCTGCCGCGCACCTCATGCTCGGCGGGATCCCCGCCGGGGTCCTCACCCTGCCGTGGCTCCTCTCCATCGGAGTCCTCTCGCCCCTCCTCGCCGTGTTCGGGGTGCTCGTGTCCATGCTCGTCTCCTCCCGGACGAGCGACCCCCGGGCCGCGTACCAGTTCGCGGGGCTAGCGGTGGTTCCCACCCTCATCCCGTTGATTGTCTACTCCGTCCAGATGACGGCGGTGAACACCCTCCTCGTGATCCTGGAGGGGGGAATCCTCGTCGTTCTCAACTCCGCCCTCCTCTGCTTGGCGGTGAAGCTGTTCCGCCGCGAGGAGATCCTCACCCGGTGGAAGTAAAGCCCACTCTGCACCCCCCGGATTGGGTCCGAGATTCCGTGTTCTACCAGATCTTCCCCGACCGGTTCCGGAACGGAGATCCCGGGAACGACCCACCCGGCACGCGGCCGTGGGACGACCGCCCGACCCACGACTCGTTCTCTGGAGGCGACCTCGTGGGGGGGCTGGAGAAGCTCCCCTATCTTCAGGACCTCGGGGTGACCGCCGTCTACCTAACCCCGATCTTCACGGCCGCCACGAACCACCGGTACGACACCGAGGACTACTTCCACGTTGATCCCTCCTTGGGAGGAGACGAGCCGCTGCAGAGGCTTGTTTTCGCCCTCCACGCGCGGGGGATGCGGATCGTCCTCGATGGCGTGTTCAACCACTGCGGGATAGGGCACCCCTTCTTCCGCGACGCAGTCGAGCGAGGTCGAGGCTCCCCCTACTGGCACTGGTTCCGGATCCACGGCGATCGGCCCCATGCGGAGCCTCACCCTAACTACGCGTGCTGGGCTGGGCATCCCCAGCTCCCGGAGTGGAACCACGATCATCCCCCGGTCCGGGACTACCTCCTCTCCGTCGTGCGTCACTGGCTCCGTGAATACGGGGTGGACGGGTGGCGGCTGGACACGGTGGAGTACCTCCCCCCGGACTTCGTGCGCGACGTGTACCGGGCCGCCAAGGAGACGAACCCCAGCGCGTACGTGCTCGGAGAGGTGATGGGCCTGGGGACGCCGTGGTTCCGCCACGGGGCCCTCGACGGAGTCATGCACTACAAGCTCCGTGATGGCCTAGTCCGCTTCCTCGCCGAGGGGGCGTGGGACGCCCCGCGGTTCGTCCGCTACGTGCAAGGGCTTTGGGCGAGCTACCCTCGAGACGCCAACTACGCCTGCTACACCCTCCTCGGGAGCCACGATAAACCGCGGTTCCTCACCCTGTGTCGGGGCGACGTGCGGAAGCTCGTGCTCGCGGCGGCGTTCCTGTTCGCGTTCCCCGGGGCCCCGGCCATCTACTACGGGGACGAGATCGGGCTTCTGGGAGGGGAGGACCCCGATTGCCGCCGCACGTTCCCGTGGGACGAACGGACGTGGAACCGCGACCTGCGGGAGGTGTTTCGCGCACTCGCCCACTTGCGGCGGGAGGAGCCCGCCCTGCGGGAAGGGGACATGCGCTGGGCCGCGTCCCGAGGTCGGGCCCTCGTCCTCGTCCGGAGCAAGGCCCCGACCGAGATCGGCCTCGCCCTGAACGCGGGCCAGGGGGCGGAGTCCCTCCCCCTGCCGGGCGGAGGCCCGTGGATGGACCTCCGCACGGGAGAACGGATCTCGGGAGAGGTGAACGTTCCGGGGATGGAGTTCTGCTTCCTGCGGCGGGGGGCTGCCTGACGGGGCTACTCCTTCACCGCCCCGCCGGTGAGCCCGGAGATGATGAGCTTCTGCAAGGGGAGGAAGATCGCCAGGATGAGGAGCGCCCCCAAGATCGCCGCCGCCGAGAACGCGCCCCACCGCCGATCGTAGGCGGCCTGGATGAAGAACCGCAGCCCCACGGCGAGGGTGTACATGTCCGTCCCCTTGAGGAGGATGCTCGCCAGGACGTATTCCGAGTACGTGGTGATGAACTGGATGATGAGCACCACGGCGAGGATCGGCCGGGCGAGCGGGAGCACGATCCGCAGGAACGCCTGGAACGGGGTCGCCCCGTCCACGAGGGCCGACTCCTCGACCGAGCGGGGGATCGTGTCGAAGTAACCCTTCATGAACCAGGTGTTGAAGCCCATCGCTCCCCCGAGGTAGACCATGATCAGCCCGGGGTGGGTGTTGTACCCCAGCCAGGGAACGATCTCCTTGATCCGAATGAGGAGCAGGTAGATCGCGACCATCGCCAGCATCTGGGGGAACATCTGGACGAGGAGGAGGGAGAGGAGCCCGGCCCGCCGGCCGCGGAACCGGAACCGCGAAAACGCGTACGCCCCAAGCGCACAGAGGAACACCGTGATCACGGCCGTTGTCCCCGAGACAATGAGCGTGTTCAGGATCCACCTTGGGAACGGGACGGCGGGGTCGGTGAACAGCCTTCGGTAGTGGTCCAGGGTCGGGTTCGCCGGGAACAGACGCTGATCGAGGAGGTTGTTCGTGGGGTTGAACGAGGCGGACAGGATCCACAGGACCGGGAACAGGGCGTAGATCACCCCAATCCAGATCAGGACGTGGCGCACGACGAGTCCAAGCCAGCTCGGGCGGCTATACACCGCGGCTCACATCCTCCAGCGCCCGGGTGAATCGGAAGTTCACCCCGCTGATCGCGGCGATGATGATGAAGATGAGGATCGAAACGGCCGAGGCGAGGCCGAGTTGGTTCCCGCGGTCCCCCTCGAACGCCAGCCGGTACGTCCACGAGATGAGGATGTCGGTTGCCCCGGCCGGGGTCGCCGCGCCGAGCACGGCCGGCCGGCCGGCGGTGACGAGCCAGATGATCGTGAAGTTGTTGAACGTGAACGCAAACGACCCGATGAGGAGCGGGGCCACGCTCACCCACAGAAGGGGCATCGTGATCGTCCAAAATCTCTGCCATCCCGTAGCCCCGTCCACCCGCGCCGCTTCGTACATCTCCCGGGAGACGCTCTGCAGGGCCCCGAGTGACACGATCATCATGTACGGGTAGGTGAGCCAGACGTTGATGAAGATGAGCGCCGCGCGAGCCCACATCGGATCCTGGAGCCAACGCACCTTCGTCCCAAACAGCTCGCCGAGGATGCGATTGATGACCCCCAGGTCGGCGTTGAACAGCCCGGCCCAGACGAGGGCGGAGATGAACGCCGGCATGGCGTAGGGCACGATGAGGAGCGACCGGTAGGCGAACCGGCCCCGCACGTAGGGGTCGTTGAGGAGGTAGGCGAGCCCGAGGCCAACCCAGAAGCTGAAGAACACGGTGAGGAACGACCACACCACCGTCCACCCGAACACGCGCGCGAAGTCAGACCGGATGCCGGGGTGGGTGAGAACGTCGAGGTAGTTCCGGAACCCGACGTAGATCTGGAATCCAGGCTCGATGCGCATCCCGTCGGGCGAGGTAAAGGACCCCTCCCGGGCGTAGTACGTCACGTTCGTCTCGAGGTCCACCACCGCATCCTGGTCGGGTACGTAGCTGTACTTTCGCAGGTACGTCCCGAACTCCCGCACGCTCGTCAAGCGCACATGTTCGTCCCCGAGAACGAGATCCAGTCCCTCGAGCGCCCTCAGGGACTGGTAGATCTCGGGGAGCGTCAGTCGCGTGTAGCCATCGAACCCCGTCACCGTCCCGCCCGCGCCCCGCACGTACCGCGGACCGGAGAGGTCTACCGGGACGAGCTCGTTCCCGCGGGAGATGAACGTCCGGCCGTCGCGCGCGGTGAGGATCACCCGAAGGTCGCCCTGGGCATTGCGGAACGCCCAAAACGTGAACGTCTCCGGCGCGGGAGGGAGGTAGTAGCGGCCCTCGAGCTGGGCGATGACCTGGGCCTTGGTGAGCAGGTTCCCCGTCTGGAGGTTGGTGAGGGAGACGCTGATCGTGTACCCGATTGGGTACACAACCATCGCGACCAAAAACACGAGCCCCGGTAGGAGAAACCGCAACGGGTAGGCGCGGCGGGAGAGGACGAGGAAGTTGAGGAGGAGGGCCGCCACCCCCAAGAGGGCCACCATGAGGTAGTCCCCACGCAGCAGAAGGGCCATCGCGGCCCAAACGACCACCGCGTCCAAGAGGGCAACGAGCCCGTACTTGAGCCCCTGCGCGAGGAGAGACCCCCCGTTCATAGGAAAGAGGGAGGCAGCCCGAGGCTGCCCCCCTCGGGTTCACCTACTTACACTTGAGGGCGGCCTTGATCTTGGCGACCGCCTCCTTGAGCGCCTCTTCCGGCGTGGCCTGGCCGTTCGCGATCAGGCTCTGGGCATCGGCCCACGCCCCCCATACCGACGCCATCTCCGGGATGTTGGGCATCGGGATCCCGAATGCTCCCTGGGTCCCGAACGCCGCGATGTCCGGGTCGGAGGCGACGAGGGCGAACGTCGGCAGGTGGGCCGGCGGCCGCGGGTTCCGGTTGTAGAGGGCGAGCATCGTGTCCGTGGTGGCGATGTAGTTGAGGAGGAAATCGAACGCGAGGACCTTGTTCTTGCTGAACGAGTTCACCATGAACCCCTGGACCCCGATGAACGGCCGCGGCGTCCCGAGCGCTCCATTGGGGCACGTGATCGCGGGGATGGGGGCGATCCCGTAGTCAATCCCCGCCGCCTTTGTGTCCGCGACGAGCCACGGACCGGAGATGACCATCGCCGCGTTCCCGCCGAAGAACAGGGCCCGCATCGTGTCCCAGCCTACGCCGGCGGGGAGGAGCCCTTCGGCAATCATGTCGGCGAACAGCTTCGCCCCGTGGATCGCGCCCGCGCTCGCCAGACCGACATCGCACGGGTTGAGGGAGCCGTCGCGGTTGGTGCCGAACACGTAGCCCCCGCATGCGGAGAGCATCGGGAACCAGTGGTACGGATCCGGTCCGTTCTGGAATACGAGGGCGTACATCGGCTTCGTCGGGTCCGTGATCTGGCGAGCGAGGACGAGGAGCTCATCCCACGTCCGCGGAGGCTGGGGCACGAGCTTCTTGTTGTAGATGATCGCGATGTTCTCCGTCCCCTGGGGGACGCCGTAGTTCTTTCCGCCGTAGGAGAACGCCTGCACCGCGACTGCGCTGAATTCGGCGAGCTTCGGCCCAAAGTTCACCGGCTCCAGAAGGCCGTTCGCGGCGAGCTCCCCCACCCAGTCGTGGGCGCCGACGAGGATGTCCGGGCCTTGGCCCGTCGGGGCCGCGGTGATGAATTGCCCCCGCAACTGGTCGAACGCGATCTCCATGACTTCGATCGCGACACCTGTCTGGGCTTTGAACGTCACCGCGAGGTCCCGCAGCACCGGGGCTCGCGTGTCATCGGCCCAGATCACGAGCTTGGGGGCTTGAGCGAACGCCGCCAGCCCCACCATCGCTACCGCTACCCACAGAAGTTTCCGCACGTTGACCTCCTTAGTTCTTCTCCATCCTTTGTCCCCGATCCACCTTCGCCTGAGTGCTGCGCTGCTTCCGATCTCACCTCCTAGAAGTCCACGCCGACCGGTGGGAGCACAGTGTACCGCTTTCGCGCCCCATCATGCCCGGTGAGGAGGGCCTGTTGGAGGACGCCCGTCGGGGCGAGGTAGTCGTAGATCTGGGGCGCCCACAACGGGTCGGGGCAGCCCCCGCCGGTCCACTCCCCGGCCGTCACCCCGATCGGACGGAGGTGGTTCGGGCCGTAGCCGTCCTGCGAACCCACGAGGATGTAGTGCGCCCCGCGCATCTCCGGGATGAGGGCCTTGGGGATCGTGACGATGATCCGGCCCCGCTTGGGATCGCTCGCCACCTCGACGAGGAATGGGCCCTCGCCGGTGGCGAGCCACAAGTGCCGCCCGTAGGCCGGCCACCCCGCAACCTTCACGAAGACGTCCCACGGGTGATCGGGATCGAACGCGACTTGGGCTGCTTTGGCTTCCTCGTGGGATTCGGTCCGCCCTCCCGGTGCGACGTCGAGGTACAGGTAGAGGATGGGGTGGGAGAACCCCTGGGGGCCATTCCACGGGTTGGGCAAGGTCGGGAACTCAAACGCGAGCTGCCAGCGGTCGGGCGCATCGTAGATCCCGTACCGTACGAGGTCGAACAGCCCCCTTTCCGCGAACACAGAATTCAGCGGGTAGACGTAGGTCCCCGGCCCGTGGTCGTCTCCCGCCGGATCCTCGGCCGCCCACACCTCCGCCCCTTGGATGAGGGTCGGGATCCGCGCCTCAAGCGGCCGCTTCGGGGCCGTCCCGTGGAGCTCTCCCTTCCGTTCGAGCGCAAGTGCAAGGACGAAGCTCTGTCCGGGCTCTACCCCCAGCTCCTCGAACGGGACCTGGAACTCGATGACCTCGCCCACGCGGGCGACGCGGGAGGTGAGGGTGCGCACGGGTGAGGCGAGCCGCCACCCCCCCCTGCCGTCGGCCGCGTAGCGGAACACGTACCCCGAGCCGTCCGGCCTCACCTTGGCTAGGTCGAGCTCGACCGCCGATACGAGAGAGAACCCGAGCGGATCGCCGCTGTGGCGGGTGGCGACGTTCGCCTTCTCCCCGGGTTTCCCCGTGGCGTAGAGGACGAGCTTCACGTCCGTTCCGATCAGCTTGCGGGCTGGTGCATCTACGTCCACCCGCACGAACAGGGACCCCTCACCGTAGGCGACCGCCACCCGCTGGATCGCGGCCACGCCAGGGACGAGGGCCGCCTCGGCCCACTCCGCGCCGTCCGTTACCTTCCCGTCCAAGACCGGTTTGACCTCGCCCAGGTTCGCCATGACCGGAGTCCGCAGCCGCAGGAAGAGGACCGGCGGGACGTCCGCGTCGGCATACCCCGCTGCCCGGTACGCGCCCACAAGGTGGGCTTTCATAAGCCAGTCGAACAAGTCGTCCGTTCCCGAGTCCTGATCGGTCCCGTACCACCAGAACCAGTCCGATCCTTGAGCGGCATGGAGGGCGTCGCGGGCGGCGAGGGAAGGATCGCGGGCGAACGCGGCAGCGCGCGCTGCGGCGAGCCGTTCCCAAGCCTCGTCCTCTTCCGGCTCGCCGCGCCAAGTGGAGAGGTCTCCGGCCCAGGACCCGGTGGGCACGGTCGCCAACTCGCTGGCAACGGGACGACAGGCGAGGAACCTGCCCGGGGTCACGGTGTTCACCCAGTCGGCCTCGAGAAAGGCTTCGTACAACGCGCGGAGGAACTCCCGACCGTTGTCGGGGTAGCCAGCCATGAACATCCAGTTCTCCCCGTCGAGGGCGATCGTGAGGACGCGCTCCTCAGGTGAGGCGAGGGCCTCCCAGTAGCGCCGGAGCTCGTCCATCAGGTCAGCCACGGCGTCGGAGGTGGGCTTGTTCCCGTAGGCGAAGCTGATCTTGTCGGACAGGTTGTGGTCCCGGAAGAAGAGGACGATGTCCCCGAACCGCCATGGCCGGGTGATCTCATCCCGCGTTGGCGTGCGGCCAAGCGCCGCCGCGAGCGTCCACTCGTCGGCCACCGTCCAAACGAAGCCCGCCTGGGCGAGGAGGTCGACCGCGCGCCCGGAGACCGCCTGCTCCGGCGGCCACACGCCGGCCGCGGGAGCCCCGAACAGACGGCGATGCTGGTCCTGGGCACGGGAGAGCTGTCCGAGGGCGTCCTCGTTCCACCCCCGCTCCGCGAGGAGGGGAAGGATCGGGTGGTAGAACGGGCTCGTGATGAGCTCCGTCCCCAGATCCACTGCCGCCCGGTACGCGTCCACGACCCGCGTCAAGACTTCATGCTGGGCTCGGATAACCTGCGCAACGTCCGCCTCGTTCCAGCCAGTCTTTCCCCGCAGACCCACGATCCCCAGCTCCCCGTGGAGCTCGGGGGAGATCTGCCACAAGAGGAACAACCCCGCCGCGTCGAGAAGCTCCCCGTCCGTCAGCGGCCGAGTCCCCTTGAGCGCGTTGAGCTGAGCATAGCGAGGGTCGTAGTACGGCCCGCCGGGGCGGAGCATGTACGGGTTGATCCAGAAGAACTGCTCCTGCATCCGCCCTCGATCCTCGGGGGGCAGGGAGCCGGGGTTGTGGACGAGTGCCCACGTCCACTGAAGATGGTTATCCACCGCCCCGATGACCTCGTAGAGGCCTCCCTTTGCCCGTTCCTCGTCCGTGATCTCGGCGTGATCGAGGAGCTGCCAGAGGAGGCTCGGCTGTAGGTTGTAGGTGACCACGATCCCCGGGTGCTCGAGGAGGATGAGCGGGGAATCGAGGTACTCCTGAACCCCGTGCACGCGGACCCACGGGAGCTCGTACTCCCCGGTGAGGCGATTCCAGTACAGGGGTTGATGCTGATGCCACACGATCGCCACGTTGAGGGGGCCCTTGGACAGGCCGGTAGAGCACGCCGTGAGGAGCACGGCGCCGGTTATCCACAAGATGCGCATCGTCCACCTCCGCCCCGATTCTACCGCGGCTGTTCCCCGCGACCGAGCGGAGACCCGTCAACTTCCGCTCGTCCACAAGGAGACCCCAAAGTGTGTGGAAACATCCGCGAAGGGAACTCATTCCCCGAAGGGACTCGCCAATGACGGACGGCGCTGCTACCATCTCCTCTATGGCGGGGCGGCTTGAGGCGGTCACGGGGTGCATGTTCTCTGGGAAGACGGAGGAGCTTCTCCGCCGCGCGGAGCGGGCGCGGATCGCCAAGAAAGAAGTCCTCCTCTTCAAGCCCGAGCTCGACACCCGCTACGCCATCGAGCAGGTGGTCACCCACTACGGACGGGCGCTCGCCTGCCGCCGCTTGCCCACGGACATCGCTTGGGAAGGGTTCTCGGAGAGCATCACGGATCCCAGATCACCCAGTACGGACGTGTTCGCGTTCGATGAGGCGCACTTCTTCGGTCCGTCGTTTCCAAAGCTGTGCGAACGGCTGGTGTACCTCGGGACGAGGGTGATCGTGGCCGGGCTTGACCTCAACTTCCGCGGCGAGCCGTTCGGGCCCATGCCGGAGATCCTCGCCCTCGCCGACGAAGCGATCAAGCTCACCGCGGTGTGCTCCTCGTGCGGAGCCCCGGCCACCCGGTCCCAGCGCCTCGTGGACGGGGTGCCCGTCACAGGCGGGCCAGAGGTCCTGATCGGAGGCCTGGAGAGCTACGAGCCCCGCTGCCGGGAGCACTTCGCCTCCCCCACCCGCTAGGCCTATGCCAAGCGGGGCCGCGGTGGAGTTCCGGGGGGTCTCGTTCGCCTACCCCATCCGAGGCGGTACGCTCCCCGCACTCGATCGGGTGTCCCTCGACGTGGCGCCGGGCGAGTGGGTAACCCTCGTCGGCCCCTCGGGATGCGGGAAGACGACGCTCCTCAAGGTTGGGGCCGGGCTCCTCGTTCCCGACGCAGGCAAGGTATGCCTTGCCGGTGGAAGGCCAACCGCCGCCTACATGCCCCAGTCGGACACCCTCCTCCCATGGCGGGACGCGCTTGGCAATGCCCTCCTCCCGGCGGAGGTGGCCGGCCGCCCCCTCCACCAAGCGCGGGCAGAGGCGCAAGCCCTGTTCCATGAGTTCGGGCTGGCCGGGTTCGAGCGGAGCTACCCCCACGAGCTTTCGGGAGGGATGCGGCAGCGCTTGGCCTTGATGCGCACCCTCCTCACCCACCGCGACGTCCTCCTCCTCGACGAGCCGTTCGGGGGGCTCGACGCCCTAACCCGCGCTGCCCTCCAAGAATGGCTCGCCGGGGTGTGGATGTCCCACCGGAAGACGATCCTGCTTGTGACCCACGACGTAGAGGAGGCGGCCCTCCTCTCGGACCAGGTCCACGTCCTCAGTCCCCGTCCCGCCAGCGTCGTCGCCACGTACCGCGTTGCCCTCCCCCGTCCGCGCCTCCGCACCGATCCTGGGGTCGCGGAGGCGAGGGCCACGGTGGTGGGTCGCCTCTCCGCCCATGGCTAGGAACCTTCTCCGCTACCTCCCCAGCGTCGGGCTCTGCATTTTTGCGTTCCTATTGTGGGAGGGTGGGGTGCGGCTTGCCCACGTGCCCCACTACATCCTCCCTCCGCCCACGCGGATCTTGGCGACCTGCATCGCCGACCTTCCGTTTCTCTTCCGCCACGCGGGGCTCACGCTTCGCGCGGTGGGGTTAGGGCTCCTCCTCGGGAGCGCCGGCGGGGTCACCGTGGCCCTCGCCGGGTTCTACGTCCCGGCGATCGGCCACGCCCTTCACCCGTTCATCCTCGCCTCCCAGGTCGTCCCCGTGTTCGCCATCGCCCCGCTCCTCGTCTTATGGTTCGGGTACGGGCTGTGGCCGAAGGTGATCGTGGTCGGCCTGATCTCGTTCTTCCCTATCGCGGTCAACCTAACGGACGGTCTGCGCGCCGTTGGGGAGGACCTCGTGGATCTCCTGCACACGCTCGGGGCGCGGGAGGGGAAGATCCTTTTCCTGGTGCGCCTCCCCATCGCCACGCCGTTCGCCCTGACCGGCCTCAAGGTCGGGGCCACGCTCGCCCTCGCCGGGGCGATCATCGGGGAGTGGATCGGGGGACAGGGGGGCCTGGGCTACGTCATGATCCAGGCCAACGCCCTCCTCCGCGCGGACCGGGTGTTCGCCGCTCTCCTCGTGCTCACTCTCCTCGGGGTCGGGCTGTTCTCTTCCGTATCCCTCCTCGAACGGTACATCCTTCGCTGGCGCCCGAGGGCACCCGGGCGCAAGATAGGACCGAGATGAGGTGGCTATGGGTCCTAGTTCTCCCGTTCGCCCTCGGCCACGGGGCCCCGCTGCGGGTGATGCTCGACTTCTATCCGAATCCAAACCACGTCCCGCTCTACGTGGCCCAAGGGCGGGGGATGTTCGCGTCAGAGGGGATCGAGGTCGAGCTCATCGCCCCCTCCGACCCGAGCGACCCCGCCAAGCTCGTAGCAGCGCGGGCGGTGGACGTTGCCCTCACCCCCCAGATGAACTACCTCATCGCCAAGGGGGCCGGCCTCCCCCTCCTCGCGGTGGGGGCGCTCATCAACGGGGCCCTCGGCGGGCTCCTCGCCCTCGATGGATCCGGCATTCGGGAGCTGGCCGACCTCCGGGGCCGGCGGATCGGATACGCCCTGGAGCCCCTCGAGCCGGTCCTGTGGCGGACGATGCTCCGCCACGTTGGGGTGCAGCCCCACGAGGTCGAGCTTGTGTACGTGGGGATGAACACCCTGTTCGCCCTCCTCGCGCGACGGGTGGACGCGATCGGCGCGTTCCGGAACTACGAGGCCCTCGCCGTGGAGGGCCTCGGCCACCGACCCGTGTTCTTCCCCCAGGAGGCATACGGGGTCCCGGACACCTATGAGCTGGTCATCGTCGTCCATCCCGCCTTCCTTCGCGAGGGACTGGCGCGCGTGCGCGGGTTCCTCCAAGCGCTCGCCACGGGAATCGCCTTCACCCAAGACCATCCCGCGGTGGCGCTGGACGTGTTCGAGGCCGCGGTTCCCGAGCGCGCTGACGAGGACCTCACCCGCCGGTCGTTCTGGGCGACCCTCCCCCTCTACGCGCGCGGGGCCCGACACGACGACCTGCCGCGGTGGGAGGCAATGCAGACCTACCTCGTCGCTCGCGGCCTCATGCCGCAAGCCCTCCCTCTGGCCGATCTCTTTACGGTCGAAGCCCTCCCGTAGAAGGGTTGCAGCCTGGTCCGCAAACCACTATTCTCAGCCCGCGAGGAGGTGGGAGATGCGCACGTTCCTTGTGCTGGGCGCGATCCTCGGGCTGGCGTTCGCTGCTCTTGCCGTACCGCCGTTCTCTCCCCCCGACATCGTGGCCACGGTGATCCGGGTCGTGGATGGGGACACGATCGAGGTCCGGGTGGACGCCCTCCCCCGTCCCCCTCCCCCAGGGCTTGCGGTAGGGCTCCTGATCCGGGTCCGCTACATCGGCGTGGACGCCCCAGAGCTCGACCAGCCGCAGGGCCAGACGGCATCCGCGCTCAACTCGGCCCTCGTCGGGGGAAGGGCGGTGTACCTCGAGCTCGACGAGCGAGCTTGGGATGACCACGGTCGGCTCCTCGCCTACGTCTACCTCGACTCCACGGGGTACCTGATGGTGAACCTCGTCCTCGTGATGGCGGATTTCGTCTCCGCGCGCACGGACAGGGGGGCAGAACGGTACCAGGCGCTTTTCACCTACCTCGACGCGATCCCCGGCCCGCAACCCGTCGCGCGCTGCGAGCCGGTCGTCCCCTGGAACGAGGCCCGCACCCGGATCAGGGAGACCCTGTGCGTGGAGGGGCCCATCGCCAGTGTGGGGACCAGTGCCGGCGGTGATGTGTTCCTCAACCTCGGCTTCGCCTTCCCTAACCCGGGGCGGTTCACCCTGTTCATCCCTGCCCGGTACGTGGGGCGGTTTGAGGCCCAGTTGGGTGCCAAGTTCTGGACGAAGCTCAAGGGGACCGTGGTGCGGGCGTACGGGGAAGTCAAGCTCTACCAAGGGATCCCGGAGATCCAGCTCTCCGACCCGGCCTTCCTGTTCCTTAACCCGTAGGCTCGCATTGCGGAGGGGACTTGCCGCGGGCGGGGCCGACCCGCCGCAGCCCGATCGTGGTTCACTGTGAACGCTGCCGGGCCGAACCCGACGAAATCAGACCACGGTTGCGGGCTGTTGGCGGTGGGGGTAGCCTCGTCTCCCCATATGCCAGTTCTAGCCGTCGAGGATCTTCACGTTTCGGTGAGCGGGAAACCGATCCTGCAAGGGGTGGACCTCGCCCTTGAGCCCGGCCGGATCCACGCTCTGATGGGGCCCAACGGGTCGGGCAAGTCCACCCTCGCCCTCAGCCTGGCCGGGCAGCCCGGATTCGCGGTGACCCGGGGCCGGGCCTCCCTCGACGGCGAGGACATCCTCGCCTTGGCACCCCATGAGCGGGCCCGGAGGGGGATGTTCCTCGCGTTCCAGTACCCTCCCGAGATCGAAGGGGTGGCGCTCAAGGAGTTCCTGCGCCTCGCCTGCGGCGAGCGGGGCCAGGGGTTCTGCGAGTTCCACAAGAGCTACCCCCAGGCAATCAACCAGCTGCGAATGGAGGCGTTCGACGGCCGCGAGTTGAACGTCGGGTTCTCCGGCGGGGAGAAGAAGCGGGCTGAGCTCCTCCAGCTCTACCTCCTGCGGCCCAAGGTCGCTCTCCTCGACGAGCCGGATTCCGGGGTGGACGTGGACGCCCTGCGGCTGATCGCCAGTGCGATTCGCGACCTCGCGCTGGGCGGGGCGGCCGTCCTCATCATCACCCACTATCCGCGGATCCTGGAGCACGTCCCGCCGTCCGATGTGTTCGTCTTGGACGAAGGCCGGATCGTGGAGCGCGGCGGCCCCGAGCTGGCGGATCGGATCGGGGAGGACGGGTTCGAGGCGGTGCGGCGATGACGGGAAGGGTTACGCCTAGGGCGCTCACCCGCGAGTTCTTGGAGCAGCTGTCCGGGGAGAAGAGCGAACCCGCTTGGATGCGTGCCCATCGCCAGCGTTGCTTGGCCGTGTTCGAGGGGCTTCGCATGCCGCGGTTCGGGCCGGATCTCTCCTCGCTCGATTTCGCGGACCTCGCCTACTACGCCCGGCCGGTGGAGCCCGTGAAGCGGTGGGAGGACCTCCCTGACGAGATCCGCGGCACGTTCCAGGCCCTGCGGCTCCCGGAAGCCGAGCAGCGGGCGTTGGCCGGACTGGGGGCGCAGGTGGATTCCGAGGTCGTGTACCGGTCCATGCTCGACGAGGTCCGCGCTCAGGAGGTCATCTTCACGAGCATGGACACCGCCGTTCGCGAGCACCCGTGGGTCCAGGACTACTTCATGAAGGCCATTCCCCCAGAGGACAACAAGTTCGCCGCCCTCCACGGCGCGGTGTGGAGCGGGGGCACGTTCATCTGGATTCCGGCTGGGGTGGAGGTCACGGTTCCCCTGCAGGCCTACTACCGCATGCAGACGGAGGCGGTGGGCCAGTTCGAGCACACCCTGATCGTGGCCGAGCCCGGCTCCTCGGTGCACTACATCGAGGGCTGTTCTGCGCCTCGCCACTCGCGGGCCGCGCTCCACTCTGGAATGGTGGAGATCTTCGCCAAAGAGGGAGCGAAGGTCCGGTTCACGACCGTCCAGAATTGGTCGAAGAACGTATACAACCTGAACAACAAGCGGGCGCTCGCCCACGCCGGGGCGGCGGTGGATTGGGTGTCCGGGTCGCTCGGGAGCAAGGTGACGATGCTCTACCCGACCACGGTGCTCCTCGGCCCTGGCGCGCGCACGGAGAACCTCGCGTTCACGTTCGCCCAAGAGGGGATGTGGCTCGACAGCGGGGCGCGGGCCCTGCACCGGGCGCCCGAGACGACGTCGCGGCTCATCTCGCGGTCCGTTGTCCAAGGGAGCGGGAAGTCCGTGTTTCGGGGCACGGTCCACGTCTCCCCCCTCGCCAAGGGATCGAAGGCCCACGTCGAGTGCTCGACCCTCCTCCTTACCCCAGACGCGAAGACGGAGACGATCCCCATCCTCAACGCGGAGACCGACGACGTCGAGCTGGGGCACGAGGCGACGGTGGGGCGGGTGTCCCAGGATCAGCTCTTCTACCTCATGAGCCGCGGGCTCTCCCAGGCCCAGGCGATGAGCCTCATCGTGAACGGGTTCGTGTCCCCGATCCTAAAGGAGATCCCCTTGGAGTACTCGATCGAACTGCGGGGGCTTCTGGAGATGAGCTTCGAGAAGGCGATCGGCTGATGGACGACCGCATCCGGAGCGACTTCCCGATCCTGCGCCGCACGGTGAACGAGCACCCGCTCGTGTACCTTGATTCCGCGGCCACGAGCATGAAGCCAACCGCGGTGATCGAGGCCGAGGCTCACTTCTACCGCGAGAACTACGCCAACGTGCGGCGCGGGCTGTACCAGCTTGCCGCCGAGGCGACCGACCTCTACGAAGGGGCGCGGGCCAAGGTCGCCGCGTTCATCGGCGCCGGGAAAGACGAGATCGTGTTCACCCGCGGGACGACCGAGGCCCTGAACCTTGCGGCGTGGGCGTTGGGGGAGGTGCGGGTGATCTCCGGGGACGAGATCCTCGTCACCGAGATGGAGCACCACGCGAACCTCCTCCCTTGGCAGGAGACCGCGCGCCGGAAAGGGGCTCACCTTCTCGCCAGCAGCGTGGCCTCAACCGGAGAGATCGACCTCGCTGATTTCAAGCGAAAGCTCTCCCCGCGGACGAAGGTCGTGGCCCTCGTCCACGTCTCAAACGTCCTCGGGACCGTGAACCCCATTCCCGAGCTCGCGGACCTCGCCCGCCGCGTGGGGGCACTCGTCGTTATCGACGCCGCCCAGTCGGTGCCCCACATGCCGGTGGACGTGCGGGAGTTGGGGGCTGACCTCGTCGCGTTCTCCGGGCACAAGATGCTCGGTCCCACGGGGATCGGCGTCCTGTGGGGACAACGCGAGCTCCTGTCGCAACTCCCGCCCTTCGTCGTCGGTGGGGAGATGGTGCGGGAGGTGTGGCTCAACTGGGCAACGTGGGACGACCCGCCGGCCCGGTTTGAGGGGGGGACCCCCCCGATCGCCCAGGCGGTGGCCCTCGGGACAGCAGTGGACTACCTGAACGCGATCGGGATGGACGAAGTCCGCCGGCACGGGCAAGAGCTGACCGCGCTCGCCTTGGACGGGCTCCTCTCTCGACCGTACGCAACGGTATACGGGCCGCGCGAGCCAGGAGCGCGCGGAGCGCTCGTCTCGTTCTCCATCGACGGGATCCATCCCCACGACGTAGCAACGCTCCTCGACCAGGAGGGGATCGCGATCCGCGGTGGGCATCACTGTGCCCAGCCCTTGCACCGCCGGTTCGGGATCGCCTCCTCGTGTCGCGTTTCGTTCCACGTGTACAACACCGACCGTGAGATCGGCCAGTTCCTGGAGGCCCTCGACCGGGTCTGGAAGGCGCTCGGATGAGCGGGTACGAGGAGATCATCCTCGACCACTGGCGCCACCCGCGGAACCAGGGCCGCCTTCCTGACCCCACCGGCGCGGCGGTGGAGGCGAACCCCCTGTGCGGGGACGTGGTGCGGATGGAAGTGAAGGTGGAGGAGGGGAAGGTCGCCGAGGTGCGGTTCTCCGGCGAGGGGTGCGCGATTTCCCAGGCCGCAGCGTCCCTCCTCACCGAGCTCGTTCGGGAGAAGCCTGTCGCCGAGGCCATGGCGATCAAGGACGACGACCTTCTTTCCTCTCTTGGGGGGGTGGTGAAAACGCGCCTCAGCTGCGCCGTCCTTCCCCTGCGCGCCCTCCGCAGGGCGCTTGCTTCCCACGCCTCTGCCGCGTAGCCAATCGAACCGGGGCGGGTGTAGACTAAGGCGGAGGTGCTTGACCATGGACCGCACGTCGTCGCGTCGGCTTCTCACTGGGTGGATCGGGGTCGCCCTGGGGGGATGTCTCGCGCTAGGACAGGGAGAAGCCCCGGTCGTCCCTCAGGGGATCATCCCCGTCCCCGTCGAGCCGGGGATCGTTGTCTCGCTGAAGACGGACAAGGCGACCTACGCGCCGGGGGATGCCCTCACGCTGACCTTCGCTCTATCCCACAGCTCCTACGTCTACCTGTACAACCTGACCGCGGACGGGAAGGTGAAGCTCCTCGTTCCTAACCGGTTCCTCCAGGATCCACGGTTCCCGCCAGGGCAACACACCCTGCCCACGAAGGGATGGGTCCTGCGGGTGACCGAGCCCGAGGGGATCGAATACCTCCAACTCGTCGCGACTGAGGGGCCGCTTTCGTTCTACGAGGCGAAGGCGTTCGAGAAGGACGTGTTCCTGTCATTTGCCAGCCCGGCAGCCTTCGCCAAGCAGCTGCAAGAGAGGGTTGTTGAGAGGTGGGGGGCAGCGTGGACAAGGTTCCGCATCCACCGCCCCAAGGCCACCCTCGCTGTGACCACAAGCCC
>JBBIQN010000021.1:21204-27860 GCA_037442305.1 Candidatus Bipolaricaulota bacterium | reverse complement strand
TGATCCGCGTCGCTCCCTTGACCACGTGGGCCGCGGTGAGGATGTACCCATCAGGCGAGATGAGCGCCCCGGTTCCCGCTGAAACCTTGCCGGGGACGTCGCAGCGGATCCACACCACCGCCGGCTTCGCCGCCATGACGATCGCCGACCAGTCGGTGGTCTGGGCGATGGCGGGATGCACGGCGGCCATCATCAGCCCGAGAAGAACGAGCCAACCGCCGATCGTTCGAGACCAGAGCGCGCTCCGTCGTCCTCTCCTCATGCGGATCACCCCAGCGGATTGTACCGCGCGGGCAGAGGCCACCGCGCTACGCGCCCAGCTACCAAGTCAGGGACTCCAGGACCACGCGGTCGTTCGTGTAGATGTCGAGCTCGGCAGCGATGCGCAGCGACTCCCGCGCCACGTCAACCACCGAAAGCTTGGCATGGCGAAGAAGGGCCCGCGCCGCGCTCACCGCGTACCCGCCGCCGGAGCCGATCCCGACGAGGCCGTCGTCCGGCTCGATTGCATCTCCCTCACCCGTGAGAAGGAACAGGGCCTCGTCCGACACCGCCACCACCACCGCCTCCAGCCGCCGCAGGGCGCGATCGGTGCGCCACTCCCGCGACAACTCCACCGCCGCCTGGCGCAGGGCGCCGTAGGACGCGAGCTTCGCCTCCAGCCGCTCGAGGAGCGTCGTCCCGTCTGCTGTGCTCCCGGAGAAGCCTACCAGGACGCGCCCCGAGTGCACGCGATGCACCTTGCGCGCCGCCGTCTTCACGATCCGGCTCTCCATGGTCGCCTGCCCGTCGCAAGCCATCACCGCAATACGGTCCTTCTCTGAGCGAAGAGCAAGGATGGTGCTGGAGACCATAGGCATCGATCGAGTCTAGCGAGTTCGCGCTGGACGCTCAATCCCACACTCGGGGCAGGTGGCCTTCTCCTCCGCGAGCACAAGGCCGCATCCTGGGCACGGCCAGCCTCCCCGTGCAAGAAGCGCCTCGTCCCGGGCCCGCGCCCATGCCAGCGCTCGGGCGCAGGCGTCGCCGATGGACCGGGGGATCCCCTCCGGCAGGGCTTTTCTCGCCGCACCTAGCTCCGCAGGGGTGGGGGGAGGAACCCCAACCTTCGCCAGGGGAGAGCCCTTGAACCGCACGTGGAACCGGAGGTCCACGACCGTGCTCTCGGAAGTGACCTCACCAAGGCGGGAGAGGATCCTCTCTTTGACTAAGTTGAGTTCGGAGGCGACAACGTGGCTTTCCACGGCGAGGTGAAGGACGCCTTGGTCCACGTAGAGCGGCCGCGCAAGGGAGCCAAGGCTTGTTGACAGCCACGCAAGAACGGGAAGCTGCTCTCGAAGCCTCTCTTCACCTCCCCAGCTGTGGGCAAGCGGACCTAACCACTGCCAGATGTCTTTCGTTTTCATAACCAATGTTGTTGTAGTTGATGCCGCCTTCGATCTGTGGATAACCACAACACGGGCGTAGGGGACGAGACAGGGGCGTGGGGAGAGAGTTGGGGAAAACCTGGGGAGAGGACACGTGTCCAGGGGAATAACGTTGGGGAAAGGGTTCCCGTGCGAGAGACCACATGGTTTTTCCCGACGGGAGAGCGCGTTATCCCCAGGGGCGGCGGTCGTTTTCCCCAGGGAACTCCACGCCACCGTGGGGACATCCTCATGGGCCGTACTTATTGAGGATCGCGGAGCGGAGGGAGTCAATCTCGCTCCGGAAGAGGGGCATTTGGCGAAGGAGATCCTGCATTTTCTGGTAGGAGTGCATGATCGTGGTGTGGTCCCGTCCCCCGAACGACCGGCCGAGGGACGGGAAGGAGCTGTCCGTGAGCTCGCGGGCGAGGTAGATCGCGATCTGACGAGCGTGGACAAGCTCCTTCTTCCGCGACGGGCTCTCGATCTCGCCCACTGGGATTCGGTATGTGGCTGCGACCTCGTCTTTGATCGCCTCCACGGTGAGCTTACGCGCTAGGTCCTCCTTGGGAAGGATCTCATCGAGCATGGCGGGGGTGATCGGGCCCTGGCACAGCTCGGCATGGGCCAGGGCGCGGATGAGGGCCCCTTCGAGGTCGCGGACGTTCGTGGTGATCCGCGAGGCGATGAGCTCCACTACCTCGTCGGGGACTGCAAGCCCTCTCCTGCGGGCCTTCTCGCGCAGGATCGCGGCCCGCGTCTCAAAGTCAGGGGCCTGAATATCGGCGACAAGGCCCCAGCGAAACCGCGACACGAGGCGGTCCTGCAGGCCTTGGAGGTCGTCCGGGGACCGGTCGGAGGAAAGAACGATCTGCTTCCCGTTTCCGTAAAGTTCGTTGAACGTGTGGAAGAGCTCCTCTTGAGTTCCTTCCTTGTTCTTGAGGAAATGGACGTCGTCGATGAGGAGCACCCCCACCGTGCGGTACTTGGCGCGGAACTGCTCGGTGGTGTTGGCAGCGATGGACTGGATGAGCTCGATCGCGAATCGCTCCGAGGTCGTGTACACGACCGTGGTTTCGGGCGAGGCTCTCAGGGTGTAAGCGCCGATGGCGTGGAGGAGGTGGGTCTTCCCCAGGCCGACGCTGCCGTAGAGGAACAGGGGGTTGTAGGCCCGGGCAGGGGATTCTGCCACGGCGCGAGAGGCGGCGAACGCAAGCTGGGAGTTCTTGCCCTGCACGAACGTGTCGAACGTGTACTCCGGGTTCAGAGGAACCGCGCCGTGGTAGCGGCGAGCAAGGTGGGGGGGGAGCGAGGGAGGAGAGGGAGATTGCTCCACCACCTGGACCCGGATTCCCAGGGGGCGCCCGGCGACGTTCTCTACCACCCGCTCCACAAGCGACCGATAGCGACGCTCGATGCCCCCCTTGGCGAGGTGAGAGGGGACTTCCAGAACGAGGTTCTCATCGTCGACGCTCCGAGGGCGTGCGTCGTCAATCCAAGCCGCAAAGTTGGCGGGAGGGATTTCCTTCACGAGGAGGGCCTTCGCCTTCTGCCAAATGTCATCCGCGCTGTGGCCCATGGGCTCCCTCAGACTCCTTCCCCTCGCCGGCGATCCAACGTGCGGCTGTGGTGGCGAGGCCCAGAGTCGAACTGGGGACACCACGGTTTTCAGCCGTGTGCTCTACCACCTGAGCTACCTCGCCGCAATCGAGTCCCACGTCGCAAGTCCGCGGTTTGACTTGGGACTTGCCGACGTGTGACTCGTTGTCTGGCGGGGACGACGGGATTTGAACCCGCGATCTCCGGAGTGACAATCCGGTGTCTTAGTCCAGCCTGGACCACGTCCCCCCGAGCAGTGGGCGAGAGAGGGATCGAACCTCTGGCCTTCCGGATGTAAGCCGGATGCTCTCCCGCTGAGCTACTCGCCCCGAAGTGTACCCCCCTCCCGCCGAGCGCGGCAAGTGTCCCCGGGGGGATTCGAACCCCCGTTTCCGGATTGAAAGCCCGGTATCCTGGACCTCTGGACGACGGGGACAGGACCACAGTCACAAGTCTAAGGCCTGCAAGTCGGGAACGCCAAGCCGGTTCGACTTGGGACTTGCCGACCTGCGACTGTCCGTGTGGGTCGTGCAGGAATCGAACCTGCGGCTCCCGGCTTAAAAGGCCGGTGCTCTACCGACTGAGCTAACGACCCGGTCCTCCCGCCGCACGTCCCGCGTCTCAGAGGATCGGGACCAGGTGATCGTGGGGCGACGGGTGACGGTTCTTCCTTCTGGGTCGTGGAGGACTCGAACCCCCGGCCCGCGGATTAAGAGTCCGCTGCTCTACCGACTGAGCTAACGACCCGGTCTTCCAGTCGCACGTCCGCACGTCTCAAGTCAAGCGAACCGCAGCCGGCTTGGGAATGGCTGACCTGCGACCGTCCGTATGGTACGGGCGGTGGGCCGGTTCCGTCAAGCAGCTACAATCATTCTTGATGGGAGGCCTGTGGGAGGGGCGGGCGCCTCTGGCGGAACGGTTGCGGCCGCGCGACCTCTCGGAGGCCGTGGGCCAGAGGCACCTCGTTGGGGAGAAAGGCCCTCTGCGGGCGCTCATCGAGGGGGGAGTGTCGGTCCCGCTCGTGTTCTGGGGCCCGCCGGGGACGGGGAAGACCACGGTTGGACGCCTCATCGCCAGCCGGTGGGGGGCACGGTTCGTCCAGCGGTCGGCGGCCCTGGCCACGGTGACCGAGGTCCGCGCGGCGCTCCTGTCGTCCCGCGAGATGTGGCAACGCGCCGGGCAGAGGGATCTTCTGTTCCTGGACGAGATCCACCGCTGGAATCGCGCCCAGCAGGACGTGCTTCTCCCGTTCCTCGAGGAGGGGGCGATCCTGTTCATCGGGGCCACGACCGAGAACCCGTCGTTCGCCCTTCGCTCGGCACTCCTGTCTCGGGCTCAGCTGTTCGTGTTCGAGCCCCTCTCCGAGGACGATCTCCGCCTTCTGCTCGCCCGGGCGCTCGCCGACGAGCGGGGGTGCGCGGGCGCGGTCACGCTGCGGCCCGAGGCGGCGGAGTTCCTCATCCGCCACGCCGACGGCGATGCGCGGCGGCTCCTTACCGCGCTCGAGACGGCCGTCGCCGCGCGCGGGGAAGGGGAGCTTTCGCTAGCGCAGGTAGCGGAGGCGGTGGGGAAGAAGGCTCCCCGCTACGACCGATCGGGAGAGGAGCACTACAACGTGATCTCTGCCCTCCACAAGTCGGTCCGCAACTCCGACGTGGACGCGACCCTGTACTGGCTGGTGCGGATGCTCGAGTCCGGAGAGGACCCGCGGTACGTCGCCCGGCGGCTGGTGCGGATGGCGAGCGAGGACGTAGGGTTGGCGGACCCAGATGCCCTGCCCCTCACCGTGACGGCGGCGCAAGCCGTGGAGCAGGTGGGGATGCCGGAGTGTGCGCTGGCTCTGGTCGAAGCAGCGGCGTACCTCGCCTTGGCCCCCAAATCAAACGCCCTCTACCTCGCTCACGGCGAGGTGAAGCGCGACGTCGAGGAGACGATCAACGAGCCGGTGCCGCTGCACCTCCGCAACCCGGTCACGGACATGATGAAGGGCCTTGACTACGGGAAGGGTTACCGCTACGCCCACGACGAGCCGGAGCGGGTGGCCCCGATGCCGAGCCTCCCCGAGGGGTTGCGCGACCGGGAGTACTATCGCCCCAAGGACGCGGGCTGGGAGGGCCGGATCGCCAAGCGCCTCCAGGCGCTGCGGGCGCTCATCCGCGGCCGGGCGAGGCCCAGCCCGTAGGGGCGTATACTTCGAGGCGTGAAGGTCACCGTGAAGCTGTTTGGGGAGTTCCGCACCGTCCGCGGGGTGGACCGGCTCGAGCTCGACCTTCCGCCGGGGACGACCTGTGGCGAGGCATTGCGCACCATGGCCGAGCGAGAGCCGATGCTTGGCCGGCTCCTCTTCGTCGGGGAGGCGCTCCGCGACCACCTCCACGTGTTCGTGAACGGGCGTAACGTGGCGCATCTGCACGGGGAGGCAACGCTCCTCTCCCCGGACGACACGTTGACCTTCTTCCCTCCGATCAGCGGGGGGTGACACGTTGCGCCGTGCACTTGGGAAGGCTATGCTGGACCCAGTTCGCGCCCCGGGGGCGCGCCAAGGAGGGCAGGGATGGCGGAGGTTCGGCTGAACGAGGTCACGAAGAAGTTCGGAAACTTCACGGCGGTGGACCGGGTGAACCTCGAGGTCCGCGATGGGGAGTTCGTCGTGCTCGTTGGGCCCTCGGGCTGCGGGAAGACGACGAGCCTGCGCATGGTGGCCGGGCTCGAGGACGCCACCGGCGGCGACATCTATATCGGCGAACGCCGCGTCAACGACGTCCCCCCCAAGGATCGCGATATTGCAATGGTGTTCCAGAACTACGCCCTGTACCCGCACATGGACGTGTACAACAACATGGCGTTTGGCCTTAAGCTCCGCAAGTTCCCGAAGAAGGAGATCGAGCGCCGGGTCTACGCCGCCGCCGAGCTCCTCGGGATCACGGAGAAGCTCAAGGCCAAGCCGCGCGAGCTCTCCGGCGGGCAGCGGCAGCGGGTGGCGCTTGGGCGGGCCATCGTTCGCGACCCGAAGGTGTTCCTGTTCGACGAGCCCTTGTCCAACCTCGACGCCAAGCTCCGCGTGCGAATGCGGGCCGAGCTGGCCGAGCTCCACCTCCGCCTCAAGACGACCACCGTGTACGTGACCCACGACCAGGTCGAGGCGATGACCTTGGGAGAGCGGGTGGCGGTGATGAAGGACGGGGTGGTGATGCAGTACGACGACCCCCAGACGATCTACGACCGGCCGGCGAACATGTTCGTCGCCGGGTTCATCGGCTCGCCGCCGATGAACTTCCTCGAGGCACGCCTCATCTCCGACGGCGGCCGCCTCTACGTCCAGGGCAAGGGGTTCAAGCTCCTCGTGCCCGAGGACCGCGCGACGTCTGGGCTGCGCGGGTACGTGGGGAAGGACGTGATGTTCGGCCTGCGGCCGGAGGACATCCGCACCCCGGAGATGGTGCGGGACGACACGCCCGGTCGGGCGTTCCCGGGAAGGGTTCGCGTGCGCGAGCCGCTCGGCGACGAGCTCATCGTGTACGCCGACTGCGCCGGTGACGAGATCGTGGCCAAGCTCGACCCGCATCTACCGATTCAGCCGGGTCAGGACGTGACGTTCATCGCGATGATGGAGCGGCTCCACATCTTCGACAAGGAGACCGAACAGGCCGT
>JBBIQN010000021.1:0-21104 GCA_037442305.1 Candidatus Bipolaricaulota bacterium | reverse complement strand
TCATCGCGATGATGGAGCGGCTCCACATCTTCGACAAGGAGACCGAACAGGCCGTCGTGTGAAGGAGTGGGCTGCCACCAAGAGATACAGCTTGGGAGTGAGGCCGGGAAGACCCCTCGGAACGTGTGTCGTGGACGGTATGTCCCGCAACCCTGTGCAGGAGGCTGCCGCGAGTCTGTGGTTGGCTGTGTGTTTGCTCTCAATGAGGCGACGGTTTGGCTCTGAGACAGACCTATCTTAGCATGAAGCGCAGGCTACCCCCCGGAGCGGGAGTCGTGCTTGTGATGCGCGGCCGCGGGAACGATGAACTGGCCCCCACCGAGGATCTTCTCCGCGAGTTCAATGACCTCAAGAAGGAGTTCATCCCTGGATGCGGGTATGAGAGCGAAGTTCACTATGCGTGGGAGAAGAGTGATTACGAGAGGCGTTTTCGAGCCCAGATCAAGGGAGACCCCCGGGCACTCACGCGGCTGAAGGAACTCGCGGGGCGTGCCAGGGAGCGTGACATCTTCCTGATTTGCTACGAAGGAAACGACAAGCCTTGCCATCGCAAGCTGCTGCTTCAGATGGCCCAAGAGGAGTTCGGCGCAGTTGTGGACCCGGCGCCACTTCGGGCAGACGGGCCGGCGGTGGCAGCAACCAAGAAGAGAGAGCTCAAGCTCCTCTGATCTCAGCCAGGAGGCCCGGACGGGTATCCCGAATGGGCTTCGTCTCGCTCCAGCTGGGGGGCCTACACGCGTTGCGGCGAGCGGAGGCTCGCCAGTTCCTCCTCGACCACGAGGCCTAGGCGCCGGATCCCCTCTTTGATCTGGTCCACGCCGGCGCTCGAGAACGAGAGCCGCATCGTGTTGTGACCGGTTCCGTTTACGAAGAACGGGGCCCCGATGACGTAGGCCACCTGGTGCTCGATCGCCCGGAGGAGCATGTTTTCCGTGTCCAGCCTCTCCGGACACCGCACCCACAGGAACAACCCTCCTTCAGGCTTCGTCCAGGTGATCCCCACTCCGGCCGGCATGTGCCGGTCGAGGGAGGAGAGCATCGCGTCCCTCTTCGCGCGGTAATGGTCGCAGATCATGCGGATGTGCCCCTGGACGTCGTACTCCTGGAAGAAGCGGATCGCGAGGCGCTGGGTGAGGGACGAGGTGCACAGGTCGGTCGCCTGTTTAAGGGTCACGATCTTCTCCACGATCTCCCGCGGGCCGGCGAGGGCCCCCAGGCGCAGCCCGGCGGCGAGGGTCTTGGAGAACGTGAACAGAACGATGACCCGGCCCTCCGTGTCCAAGGACGCCACCGCGGGCACAGGGTTTCCCGAGAAGCGGAGCTTCCGGTAGGGCATGTCCTCCACCACTACGAGGTCCTCGCGGCTCGCGATCGCAAGGAGCCCCCGCCGCTTCTTCTCCGACCATGTGATCCCGGATGGGTTCTGGAAGTCGGGGACAACGTAGATGAACTTGGGGGTGCGCCCCTCCTTCCGCGCGGTGCGGATCGCCGCCGCGAGGGCGTCCAGGTTCATCCCGTCGTCCTCGAGGGGCACGCCGACCAGGGTTGCTTGGAACGCCTGGAACGCTTGGATCGCGCCGATGTACGTGGGAAGGCCAACGAACACCGCGTCCCCGGGATCGAGGAACGCCTTGGCTACGAGGTCCAGGCCTTGCTGGGAGGCGCTCGTGACCACGATCTGATCGGGGGAGAAGTTCATCCCGTCTTCCGCGAACCACCGCGCGAGGGCCTCCCGCAACGGGAGCTTGCCCTCGGTTGTCGTGTACTGGAGGGTCTTCCCAGGGTTGCTGAGGATCTCGTCGGCGGCCACCCGCGCCAGGAACTCCCGCGGGAAGGTCGCCGGGTCAGGGAGCCCCCCCGCAAACGAGATGATGTGCGGCTGCTCCGTGAGCTTCAAGAGCTCGCGGATCACCGACCGGCGCGCCGTCTTCACACGCTCCGCGTACAACGGGTTCATGCCATCCCCCCTTTGTTGGTCACTGCACAAACCGCGCCAGCAGGGGCATAAGAGCGTGGGACACCCACGTCCCAAGCACCGCCCCTCCCACAACGTCGAGCGGGAAATGCTCCCGCAGGTACACTCGGGATAGCCCAATCAGTGTGGCCATAGAGTAAAGAAGGGCCACGTTTGGCCACCAAGGATAGAGCCGCAACACGAGGTAGGCCATCGCGAACGCGGCGGCGGTGTGGTTGGAGGGGAACGAGGTGCTCGTGAGGAACTGGTGGTGAAAACCCTGGCGGTGAAACAGGGGTCGGGGCCGCCGGGTGATGGACTTCATCGTTTGAGAGAGGAACACCGCGACGATGATCACCCCCAGCCCGACGAGGACCGCGGCGTGGTCGGCTCTATTCCCAAACACGATGAGGGCCAACGCGAGCGCCGCCCACAGGTACCCGTATCCCAAATAGGTCGCCACAACGAGGAGAAGATCGAGCTTCCGAAGGAGCCGGGATGAACTCACGGCATCCATGATCTCCTCGTCCCACGCCCACACCCAATCCGTCCCTCGGTTGAGGGCATCTCCAACCCAGGAGGCGGTAACCCGAACCGCGTGGACGAGGGTCATCGCAGGGGCGGGAACGCCAACACCTCCCGGATCGACGAGGCATCAAGGAGCACCATCACCAGGCGGTCGAACCCAAACCCGATCCCGGCCGCAGGCGGCATCCCCAGTTCCAGGTCCCGCAAGAACTCCTCGTCGAGCGGCTGTGCCTCCAGGTCTCCCGCGGCGCGCAGAGCCTCCTGGAGGGCGAACCGCTCCCGCTGGTCGTCGGGGTCGTTGAGCTCAGAGAAGGCGTTCGCGATCTCCCGCCCCGTGATGTAGAGCTCGAACCGCTCCACGAGGTCGGGCCGCCCGCGCTTGCGCTTGGCAAGGGGGGAAATGTCCAGCGGGAAGTCGAGGACGAACGTCGGCTCCCACAGATCGTCCTGAACGCACGTTTCCAGGAGATGCTCGACGACTTTGCCTTTCGGGCCCTTGCGCAACGGGCTTGGGAGCGGGATCCCCTTCTTCTCGATCTCCGCCACGAGGTCGGAGTGGGACTTTTCCACGTCGCAGCCGCTTTTCTCGGCGACGAGCTCCAGAAGGGGCACCCGTCGCCACGGGGGGGTGAGGTCGAGATCCCGCCCCCCGTGGGAAATCCGCGTCGTCCCGGCGACGGCCAAGGAGCACGCCGTCACGAGCCCCTCCGCGAGCTCCATCGCCCGCTCGTAGTCGGCGTAGGCCTCGTAGGCCTCAAGCGCGGTGAACTCCGGGTTGTGCATCGAGGAGATCCCCTCATTGCGGAAGTTCCGTCCGATCTCGTACACCTTCTCCAGACCTCCCACAAGGAGCCGCTTCAGGTAGATCTCGGGGGCGATGCGGAGGTAGAGATCGCGGTCCAGGACGTTGTGGTGGGTTACGAACGGGCGGGCGGTTGCCCCCCCGGGGATGGGCTGGAGAAGTGGGGTCTCGACCTCGATGAACCCATGCTGATCGAGGTAGGAGCGGCACGCGCGGAGGATCTGGGCCCTTCCCACGATCGCCCGCCGGGCGTCTTCGTTGGAAATGAAATCCAGGGCCCGGTTTCGATACCGCGTCTCCACGTCCTTGAGGCCATGCCACTTCTCGGGCAAGGGGCGGAGCGACTTAGCGAGGAGGGTGAACTCGCGGACCTCGACCGTGAGCTCCCCGGTCTTCGTGGCGAACGGCTCTCCCGCCGCGCCCACGATGTCCCCGAGGTCAAGGTCTCCCACGAATCGGGCATAGGCCCCCTCCCCAAGCCCGTTTGTGGACAGGTGGAGTTGGATCCGGCCCGAGCCGTCGAGGAGGTCGGCAAACGCCGCCTTCCCCATTCGGCGGAGGGCGGTGATGCGCCCGGCGAGGCCCACCTGCGCACCGGAGCGCTCGTTGGGAGAGAGGTTTCCGTACGCGGCCCGCACCGCACCCGCGGTGTGGGTGCGGGGGTAGCGGTAGGGGTACGGGTCGATCCCTTGGGCCCGCAGGCGGGCAAGCTTCTCCCGGCGCGAGGCGAGGAGATCCGCCTCAGCCACGGACCCTCTCCCTGGGGGTCTCGGCGGTGTAGTTCATCGTTTCCACTCTCCGCCCCTAGCGGTGCTCGATCCCGAGGATCTTGTACTTGATCTTCTTCCCTTGGACCTGGACCGCGATCGCTTTCCCCTTCGTGTACGTCTGGAGCGCTTGTCCGACGAGCGAATCGATCCCGATCCGGTTCTGCAGAAGGTCAACCTCGGCTGGAGGGACGAGGGTGTAGGTTCCGACCTCCCCGGTCTCCGTGTCCTCGAGAATGGCGCGTGTCCCGATCCCCACCTGGTCCGGGCGGAAGTCCCCTTCCGTCATGATGCGCGCCGTCTCCAAAAGCTCGCGCAGGGCGCGCACCTCGGACTCGATCATGTCCTGTTCCTGTTTGAGGTACAGGTACTCCCGGTTCTCGCGCACATCGCCCCCGCCGTGGTCTTTGGCTTCCTTCAGCCGCTCGGGGATCTCCTGGTACAGCCGCTGCTCGAGCTTTTCCAGATCAGCCTTCTTTCGCTCGTAGCCCTCTTTGGTGAGGAGGGTTTCCTTGGGCATGGCTCACCTCCTGGAACTCCGCGATGAACTTCTCCGCAAGCTCCCCTGGGCGCAGCCGGGCCGCCTCCGGGCGGGGGATGACCACCGCGTCCAGGTGGGAAAACATGTCCTTATGGGTGCGGAACCCCTCGCGCACCGCCCGCTTCACGCGGTTCCGCGTCACCGCCCCCCCGAGCCGCCGGCCGGCGACGACGAGGAACCGCGGGGTGGGCGCCTCCTTGCGCAGGATGCGGAACGAAAACAGCCGGGCGTCGAACCGCTGACCGAGCTCAAACACCTGGGCAATCTCCTGCCGGCGGCGGAGGCGGTGTTCGCGCCCAAGGGGTGGGCTCATGTTCACCGCGAAGATACCCCCTTTTCGGGCGGCGATCAACTGGCCCCTTCGGAGGGCAGCTGCTAAGCTCGCGCTTGGGATGAAGCGGACGAGGATCGTGGCCACCGTGGGTCCGCGCTCGCGGGACGCGGGGATCCTCGCGGAGCTGATCGCCGCAGGGGTGGATGCTCTCCGCGTGAACGCCTCCTACGGCGACCACGACGATCACGCGTTTCTCGCGCGGCTGGCCCGGTCCGCGGCGGCGTCCGTGGGCCGGGAGGTGGCCCTTCTTCTGGACACGCGCGGGCCCAAGGTGCGGGTGGGCCCGCTCCTTGAACCCTGTTCACTCTCCGTGGGGGAAGAGGTGGTCCTCGGGGGGCGGGGGATCCCCGTCACCCAACCGGAGGCCGTGGTCGGACTTCCCGCTGGGGCGCGCGTCCTCCTCGCGGACGGGACCTTGGAGCTTGTGGTGCTCGGCCGGGCCGACGACGGGGTGCGGTGCCGCGTTGTGAGGGGTGGCCCCCTCCACGGGGGGAAAGGGGTGAACATCCCGGACGTAGCCCTTCCCATCCCCTCGCTCACCCCGTTTGACCGCCAGGCCCTTCCCCTCGCCCGAGAGATGGGGTTCGACTGCGTGGCCCTATCGTTCGTGCAGCGGCCCGAGGACGTGGATGAGGCGCGCAAACTGGCGGGGAAGGGGGTGTGGATCCTGGCCAAGGTCGAACTCGCCGAGGCGGTGCGGCAGATGGAAGAGATCGTCGCTGCCGCCGACGGGGCGATGGTCGCCCGCGGCGACCTGGGGGTGGAGATCGACCTCTACCAAGTCCCCCTTGTCCAGAAGCGGCTCGTGGACCTGTGCAATGCCCAGGCCAAGCCGGTGATCGTGGCGACCCAGATGCTGCGGTCGATGGTCGAGGCCTCCGTCCCGACCCGGGCCGAGGTCGCCGACGTGGCCAACGCTGTGTGGGACGGAGCGGACGCGGTGATGCTCTCCGAGGAAACTGCGGTTGGGAAGTACCCGCGGGAGGCGGTGCGGGCGATGGCGGGAGCCGTGCAGGCCGCGGAGGGAGGAGAGGTCGTGATCCGCGTCCCGGGCTTGGGACGGGGGCTCGTGGGGGATGTGTCCGCAGCGATCGCCCACGCCGCCTCCCTCATCGCGTTCGAGGTCGGGGCGCAGGCGATCGTGTGCGCTACCTCCTCGGGATGGACGGCCCGCCTCGTCGCCGCCCACCGGCCGCGGATGCCGCTTGTGGCGACGACGCCCCACCCGGACGTCGTGCGTCGGCTGGGGCTCGTGTGGGGCGTCCAGGCGTGCGCGATTCCCCAGGCGCAGGATGTTGAAGAGCTCATCAGCTTGTCGCTCTGTGCGGCAAAGGACGCGGGGGTGCTCGCCTCCGGGGACCGGGTCGTGTTCACCGCCGGGCTTCCCTTCCACGAGCCCGGGACGACGAACCTCGTCCGGGTCCTCACCGTTCTCTGAGGCCCTAGAACGGGGGCTCGTTCTCTGAGGGCTGTTCCTTCGTTCCTTCCGTCACCTCGCGCTCGAGGCGCTCCGTGATCTCCTTCACCTGCATCTCGGCCGCGGTGATCTTCTGCCGGCACAGGGTCACGAGCTCTGCCGCCTCCGCCACGAGCCCGGATAGGGCGTCAATGTCCACTTCACCCTCTTCGATCAGGCCGAGGATCTCGTCCAGCCGGGCTACGGCCTCGGTGTAGGACCGATCCTTCGGGGTTGCCTTCTCCTTCCCCATCGCGTCACTCACCTCCCTCTTCTCCCTCCGAGCGGGCGCGGAGGGTCCCTCGTTTGAGTTGGACCCGCAGGAACGCCTGCGACGGGGCCTGGCGAGCATCGGTGACCACCGAACCTTCCGCCAGGCGGACGATCGCGTACCCCCGCTCCACGACCCGCCGCGGGTCGAGGGCGTGGAGGCGCTTCGCCTGGCCCTCCAGGTGCTCTCCGGACCGGGCGACCCGCACGCTGGCCCGCACTGGAACGAGGAGGGCGGTCCGGAAGACCCGTTGGCGCGACGATGAGAGGTCGCGTTGTGCCCCGCGCGCGAGGCGACCGGCCACGTCGTTGAGGTGGGTGGCCGTTCGTCCGAGGAGGGCGTCCACGGACCGCTGGAGGGCAGCTCGGAACCGCGCGGCGTCTCGGTGCGCCGTCTGCAAACGGCCCCGCACCCCGCGGCGGAGGCGCTCCGCCCGCTGGAGATGGGCCTTGTCTGCCTCCTCAACCCGGGCCCTCGCCCGGTCGAGAACCCTCGCCGCAGTTTCCTCGACGCGGCTCAGAGAGTGTCGTACCCGGTCCACGAGGAACTGGGCCGCCGCGGTGGGGGTCTTCTGGCGCCACCCCACCTCGTCCAGGACGCAGCGGTCCTCCTCGTGGCCGATCCCCACCACCACCGGGAGGGGAAACGTCGCCACCGCCCGTCCGAGGGCCTCCGAGTCGAACCAAGCGAGGTCGGTGCGCGATCCCCCGCCCCGGCAGATGAGCACGAGGTCGAATTCCAGAGAGTGGTCCCGGAACCAGTCGAGCGCATTCAGGACCGATGCCTCCGTGTTCGGCCCCTGGACCCGCGCTCCGTGCACAACCACCTGAAACGCGAACCCCGACTCTCGAAATGTGCGCAGGACATCGAACGAGGCGTCTGAGCCAAGGCTCGTCACAATCCCCACCCGCAGCGGCAGGTCCGGGAACGGCAGCGATCGGTTCCGGTCCAGGATCCTCTCTGCCGTGAGCTTGCGCAGGATCTCCTCCCGTCGGCGCGCGACCTCGCCCAGGGTGTAGGCGATGTCTATGTCACGCACCACAACCTGGTACCGACCCCAGTCCGCGCGCAGGTCCACCGTCACCAGGACGCGTACCTGGACCTCGTCCTCCAGCCGGAACGGGGCTCCCTCGCGCTGGAGCTTTGCCTCGACGTGCTGACGGTCCTCGGGGGAGAGGACGGCTTCCACCTGGGGGATCTCCCCGCTGGCCGTCCGCTCCACGAGGTGGAAGCCGACCCACTTCTTGTGCGCGTTCCGATTGAACCCGCTCACCTCCCCGACGAGCCACAGTGGGACAGGGAACGCCTTCAAGACGGCATCGCGAACCTGGAGGTTGAGCTGGGACACGGTGAGGTGATCGCCGGAGGCCCCGTGTCCCGCTTCGTACAGGCGGAGGGTCTCGTCATCGAAGGAGAACCCGTGGGGGCGGAGGAGTTCGACCAGCGAGACGACGTGTTCTCTGGGGACGGTCCAGAACTTCTCCCCGTTGTTCCACTGTCGCCCGGGGAGCCCCTTCACGAGCGCCACGAGGCGGGGATCGTAGGAGAATTCGATGCGCAGAAGCCCTTGGCCGTCCATGGTCACCCTGCGGTTCCTTGTCGCTCGGTCCACTCCCTCACCCTAGCCCAGGCCAGGGGTGGAGGCAAGGAGTATCATCGGGGCACGATGGGTAAGCCGTGGGATGTGGCGATTGCGGGAGGGGGACCGGCCGGGCTCTCCGCTGCGATCTACGCCCCGCGGGCCGGCCTTTCCACCCTTCTTGTGGAGAAGGAGATGCCCGGGGGGCAGATGCTCGACACCCCGGCGATTGAGAACTTCCCCGGGTTCGCCGAGCCCATTTCCGGCCTTGAGCTTGCGGAAAGGATGCGTGCGCAGGCCGAGCGGCTGGGAGCGAAGTTCGAGGTGGCGACAGTCACGGGACTTGCCCGCGGAGATGGGCAATGGGTTCTTGCGACGGCGGGCGGTGAAGTGCGGGCCCGCTCGGTCATCGCGGCGACAGGGGCCTACCCCAAGGAGCTCCCCGCCCAGGGGGCCAAGGAACGCGTTGGGCGCGGGGTTTCCTACTGCGCGATCTGCGACGGTTATTTCTTCCGCGACAAGACCGTCCTCGTCGTGGGAGCCGGCGATGGGGCGTTCACCGAGGCCCTTGTCCTGTCCAACCTCTGCCGCCACGTGTACGTGGCGGTCCACCGCGCGAAGAGCGATCCCCGCGCCGTTCGCGCCAAGGCGGCGCTGGCGAGCAAAGTCTTCGCCGACCCCAAGGTCGAGATCCTGTGGGGCGTTGATGTGGTCGAGGTGAGGGGAGAGAAGGAGGTGGCCGGCGTCGTCTTGCGCGACGTGCTGAGCGACCAGCGGCGCGAGCTTCCGGTGGACGGCGTATTCGTCAAGATCGGGTGGAAACCGAACACAGAGTGGCTGCGCGGTGTACTGGATCTCACCGAAGGCGGATATGTAACGACCGACTCCCTCATGCGCACCGATCGGCCAGGTTTGTTCGCAGCGGGCGATGTGCGCGACCCCTCCACTCGCCGGGCCCAAGCAGTGATTGCCGCTGCAGAAGGGGCACTAGCCGCCCTGTCCGCGGAGGGGTATACTCGGTTGGTTTGATCCTTCAGCCTGTTCAAGGAGGACGACGATGGCGACGCGGTTCAAGCGTCACATGACCATACCAGAGTTCTTTTCTCGTTCCGTAGAGCAGCATGGTCGAAAGGTGGCGGTGCGGCTTCCGGTGTCGCGGGGCGGCGTCTTGCAGTTCCAGGACGCGACGTACCGCGAACTGTGGGATCTCTCCGGCAAGCTTGCGGCGTGGCTCGCTGGGCAAGGGATCGGCGCGGGGGACCGCGTGGGGCTCATCTCCAAACCTTCGGTGGGGTGGGCAGTGGCGTTTTTCGCCGTCCAGCGCCTAGGGGCGGTGATCGTTCCCTTCGACGGCGGGCTTCAGCCCGCTGAGGTGGCGCGCTTCCTGACGGAGTCGGAGACCAAACTCCTCTTCTGTGCCCCGCATCGGTACCACGAGTTCACCCCTCTCACGCGGCAAGTCCCGTCCCTTACGGGAGTGCTCTCCGTGGACGCGGCGCTTGGGGCGGTGTCCCTGTGGGACGTGCTTCCCGAGGGGCGGGTGGAGGTCCCCGATGCGCAGATGGATTGCGAGTCCCTCGCTGTCCTCATGTACACCTCCGGCACGACGGACGACTCCAAGGGCGTGATGCTCTGCCACCGCAACGTCACCGCAAACATCGAGGCGTTCCTCAAGGCGATCGAGTTCACCCCCGACGACAACGTGGTGACGATCGTCCCCTGGTACCACATCTACGGCCTCACCGCGACCCTGCTTGCTCCCCTCTGGGTGGGGGCAAAGGTGACCTACACCGACGACTACCGGAACCTCGTCGGGCTTGCGCGCCGGGTGGGGGTGACCGTGCTCGTTGGGGTGCCCAAGCTCCACCACCAGCTGTGGCGAAGGATACTAGAGAACATCGAAGGGGACGCCGTACGCCGTCTTCTCCATCGCTACCTTCCCAAGGCCGTGGGGAAGATGCTCAAGAACAAACTCCTTGGGCCGCAGTTTCGGTTCTTCGTGTCCGGCGGGGCGCCGCTGGCGGCGGAGGTGGGGGCGGGCTTGCGGCGCCTGGGGCTGGGGATGATCGAGGGATACGGCCTCACCGAGACCTCACCTGTCCTCACGGTGAGCGATCCGTTCACGCCGGTCCCGGGGAACGTCGGCCGGCCGCTTCCCGGGGTGAAGGTGAAGGTGGACAAGCCCGACATCGAGGGGTACGGCGAAGTGATCGCCTGGGGCCCCAACGTGATGCTCGGCTACTACAAGAACCCCGAGCGCACCGCCGAGGTGCTCTCTCCCGACGGGTGGTTCCGCACCGGCGACATCGGCAAGCTCGACGTCGAGGGGAGGCTGTTCCTGGCGGGCCGCAAGAAGAACCTCGTCGTCCTCGAGTCGGGGAAGAAAGTTCATCCCGAGGAGCTGGAGTGGGAGTTCGCGCGGATCCCCGTGGTTGAGGAAGTGCTCGTGTACGAGGACACGAGCCGGGGCGAGCCGATGGTGGCGGCGATGGTGTACCCGAACTGGCAGGTTCTGAAGAAGCTAGGGATCGAGGACCGCGACCGGGCCAAGGCGCGGGTGTGGGAGGCGATCCGGGAGGCGCAGCGGAACCTGGCCTCGTTCAAGCGGCTCAAAGATAAGGAGTGCGTGACGATCGTCGAGCAGCCGTTCGAGAAGAGCACCAAACAGGACATCAAGCGCCACCTGTACGTGAGGCGGTAGGGAGCCGATGCGGGAGGGTCTTGGGTAACGGTGGACGTCCATGCACAAGGGTAGCTGCGCTCCAAGAGTGTCTGATCCCCAGCTTCGCATCGCCCTTTCAACCTGGCGTTGTACAGTTAGTGAGCACAACGACAGCCTATGAGGGCAGTCCTGATCTAGGCTGAAGGCATGTGGAACGTGGGAGGGGGTTGTTCCTACGGGGCGGCCCCGGCGGTAGGGATGGCGAGGTAGCGGGGCGGGAGCTTCATCCCGAGCGCCTGAAACAGCCCTTCGACTTCCGCCGTGGGACGGTTGCTCTGCCACACCTCTCCCGACCGCGTCTCGTGGATCCCGACCTCGAGCTGCCGGAGGTCCCGCCGCATCTGGCGCCCCGTGCGGTCTGCCTCGTTCTCCGCCAGGCGGATGAGCATCATCGCCAGCCAACACAAGAGCACGTGCGCCCGGATCCTGTCTTCCAGGCGATGGTACACGGGTCTGATGTCGATGAAGTGCTTCAGATCCCAGAACACCCGCTCGATCTGCCACAGCTGCTTGTACCCCAGCACCGCATCCTCTGCGTTCCAACTGGGAACGGTTAGGGGTACCAGGAAGCGGGGGGCTGGCCCCCGCTTTGCTCTTGTTGGGTTCTGATCCTTGCTACCTCAGGTTCACCCCAAGGTAGTACGGCCAGATGACAAGGGCGAGGATCGCCTGCCACCACAGGAGCTTCGTAAACGCGAGGGTAAAGAGCCATCCCGCAAACCAAAACATCCCCGCCCACTCCCCTTTCACCCGGATCCTGTTCTCGGACATGTCCCCTCCTTGCCGCACATTGTAGCGATTCGTGTCCGGCGGCCCAATTGCGCCCCCCAGGCCTCACCACAGAAGCAGGATCCCCGTTGCCACCACCGCTCCCACGAACAGGCTCCCGAGCGCCCGGTCGAAGGTGAACCGGGGAAGGATCGGGCGGAGGGTCCGCAGCCCAAGGTACAGGCCCCAGCCGATCCCCGCCGCGAGGAACGCCTCGCCCCACGCCCACAAGCTGAACAAGCCAGGAACCACAAGGAGCCCCCCTACACCGAGCGCGACCACGGCCGCGGCGAGGAAGCCCAGGCCGCCGATTGGGCTCGTGCCCTGCGGCCGAAACAAGGGGACGAGCTTGGCGAACGAAGCTGCGGTTCCCACTTCCAGCGAGAACAGCACCGCCTTCGCCCAATTGGGAGCATCCTGCGCCAGGATCCCCTTCGCCGCGAACCCGGCGAGGGGTGGGAGCCCAACGATCGCCCACGTCCCCACCGCTAAGGCGAGCGCCACGGGGACAGAGAGCTGCCCTGCCAAGCGCGCGATCTCCCGCCGCCCGACCCGCTCCACAGCCTCGCCGGCGGCGAGGAAGAGGAGCCCCTTGAAGAGGCCGTGGGCGACCGCGTACAGCATCGCCCCGAACGCTGCCCCACCTCCGAGCCCGAACCCCAGCAACATATACCCCAACTGGGACACGGTGCTGAACGCGAGGAAGACCTTCAGATCACGTTCCCACAGGGCGTACAGGAGTCCACCGAACCCGGTCAGGATACCCAGAACCACCAACGCTGGACCCACGGGAAGGGCCTCCGTAAGCCGGGCTAACGTTACCGCGCCCATCTTCACCACCACCGCCGACAGGACGACCGATACCGTGGTCGGGGCATAGCCATGGGCGGGGGGTAGCCACAGCCCGAACAGAAACACCCCGCTCTTGATCGCCGCCCCAGCCACGAGCAAGCCTGCTCCGATCCCCACCGCCGGATCGGAGAGCCGGGGGCCGAGCGCCGCGATCGCGCTCAGGGACAATGTGCCGAGCTTCCCGTACACCAGGCCTACCCCAAGGAGATAGAGGGTCATTCCCACCGTGGCCAGGATCAGGTACTGCAGGCTTGCCCACACCGCCCGCGGTTTCCCCTCGTACCCCACGAGGAGAAACGAGACCAGGGACGCGAGCTCGAGGGTCACGTACAGGTTGAACAAGTCCCGCGAAAGCGCGGCGGCAAGGCAAGTTCCCACGAGAAGGGTCAGCAAAGGGTGGAACGGTCCCGGTCGAGTTCGCTCGTGGAGGAGGACCGCGCCGTGGATGACGAGGGCCAGGGCCCACATCCCTAGCGCCAGGGAGTCCCCGGCCACGGAGATCCCCCACCGTCCACCCCCGAGGACTCCCTCCGAGAACCCCGGGGCCCACAGGGCGAGGGAAGCGACGCCGGCCAGGAGCGCAAGGGTTCCCGGGAGCCACCGCGGCCGCACCAGGAACCCCCCGGCCCCCAGGACGAGGTAGATCACGACCCCGCCGACCGCGTAGATCATCGTTCCTCCTCGAGCTTGTGCACGTCCTGGCTGTGTCGCCGCTCGGTGAGGAAGATGACGTACACGAGCGACAGGGCCAGCGTGGCGAAGTGGATCACGATCGCGGTGAGAACAAGGGCGTGCGGGAGAGGATCCGCGCTCTGGCCAGGGCCCAGTCCGAGGATCGGGGGCCGGGCCTGGGGGCGATGGGCGATGGCGACGAGAAAGAGGATTGCGCCCCCCGCGGCCACGTTCAGGCCGAGGAGTTTCCAGATCACGTTCCGCCGACGGAGAAGCGTCCAGAAGCCTAGCCCCACCAGCGCGATCGCCAGCGCGGAAGCAGCCATCCCGTCCATGCTAGACCTCCCCCCGCGAGCTTGCGAAGTGGTGGAGCACGACCCACGCCCCGATCGCGACCTCAAGGGCGATCAGAAGGTTGAGCCCGACGAACAGGCCCCCCCCGACCCACCCGAGGAACAGCACGCCCAACCCCGCGGCGAGGAGGGCCACGATCGCCCCGTACTCCCCGCGCTCCAGGATCGGCTCATGGAGCTCGCCCCCTAGCCGGTCGGCCCCCTTGGCGAGCGCCAGGAGCAGCAGCCCTGAGCCGAGGAGGGCCCCGGCTGGGAACCCCCCGCCTGGCCCGAGATGGCCGCTCGCCGCGAGGTAGATCGCGAACACAACGATCGGCCCAAGGAGCACGTCGGCCGCCCGCCGGAGGAGCGGGGTCTCCGGAAGCGGGGCCTGGGGCTCGGTCCTTCGGAGCGGGCGCAGAGCGAGCCGCACCCCGACCATCGCCATCGCGTACACCAGGACCTCGAACAGGGTGTCCCATAGCCGCGCCCCAAGCACGATCGCCGCCACCGCGTTCTTGGCTCCCCACGCCGCGGTCTCCTCTTCCCAGGGAGGAACATCCGGCCGGGGAAAGAGGGACCACGTTCCCGCCGCCACGAGGAGGACGAGAGCGAGGATGGCCATCCCGGACGCCCACTTCACGACAGATGCTCCTCAAGCGATCTCGCCAGTTCCCCCGTGGCGGAGAAGTCGTGAAGGAAGCGCTCAAGCGCAGCGTAGGTCTCCGTTTCGCTAGCGGCGACGGCAAACCGGAACGCGAGGCTGTCCTCGACCGGAGTCATCTCCGCGTCCCGGAGATGCCCCGCGAGAAACCACTGACGGGCCCGGAGGAGGTCCACCACCGCCCCACCGATCTCGCCACGCGCGAGGGCGCGGACGAGGGCCTCGTGGTCCTCGTAGGTCGGCGCATCGGGAGGAAGATGGTCCTGGCCGCGGTCGCCGGCCACGGCCCCCAACGGGCCCTCCCCGGTGCGAACCGTCACGAGCCGCGTGGGCACGAGGGGAGAGGACAGGAGAGCCGCCTCCCCGTCCCGAGGGAGGAACCCGCCGGCGGCAAGGTCTACCTCGGCCGAGGCAAGGAGCCTGGGGATCTCCGACCGAGGCACCCACAGCACTTCCACGTCCCGGTGGAGCGACCGCCCGAATCGGGAGAGGATCTCCCACTCTAACCCCACGATTCGCTCACCCTCTTGGTAAAGGATGGGATAGGCCTCGCTTGCCGCCACCACGAGCCGGCCCGTCCGCCGCAAGGCGAGGAGGTATACGAACGTGACCAACCCGAACCCAATCGCGGCCTCGGTGAGGGCCACGTCCGGCGCAGCGAGGAACAGGTACACCCCGGCCAGGGCCAGCGAGTGGACTCCGACCCCGATCACCCCCCACAGGAGGCGGCGCTGGGTGAGGGCGAACACAGCCAACGCCAGGGTCAGCACGGAGAGGAGCACGGTGCCCATCGCTAGCGCTCCCGGGGGCGTTCGCCCCGCACGAACGCGCCCTTGGCGATGGCGTGAGTGGAAAGCGGGCCCGTGAAGACGAAGAACAGAATCAGGAGCACGAGGATCGGCCCCGCGCCACTCCACCCCAGATGGACGATCAACCCCACCAGGAACAGCACTGCGCCGCCGACGTCCCCCACCCCGGATGCCTGGAGCCGCTCGTACGGTCCGCGGAACCGGAGCAGCCCCACGCCACCGAGGAAGAGGAGGGCCAACCCGGCGACAAGAAGAACGGTCCCGATCACCGTTGCCCCCGCTCCCCGAACCGGGCCACGAGGACCGTGCCCAGGAACCCCAGCACGGCATACGCGAGCGCCACGTCGAGGAGGATTCCGTGCCCGGCGAACGCGGCCTCTGCCGCCAAGGCGAGGGCCACCCGCACGTTGAGCGACGCCGCGCCCGTCAGCCGGTCCCACAGCGTCGGCCCCACCCACAGCCGCACGAGCGGGGGCACCGCGGTGAGGCAGAGGGCGGCGATCACGTAGGTCCTCATCCCCACAACCGTTCCAAGATCCCCTGGATCCGCCTCTCCCCCCGGAGCTGGGGGCCGTCGGGCCGGTGCAGGCAGTGAATGTAGACGAGATCGCCCTCGGCGAGGAGGGCGATCGTGCCGGGGGTGACGGTGATCGCCCACAGGAGGAGGAGCCGCCCCATCTCCGACCGGACGCGCAACGGGATGGCCACGATCCCCGACTGGGTGCGGCCGGTAAGGACCGACCACCCCGTCCAGGTCACGCCCTGCACAACGAGGGCCGCGACGAGCAGGGCGAAGCGGAACCACAGGTCGAGGCGGTACCACGCCGCCCCGGGGAAGTCGAACCTGAGGATCCCGAGGGAGGTGGCGGCGGCGATTCCGAGGGGAAACACAACTCCGGCAGCGAGGACGGCAGGATCCCCTCCCCGCCAAAGGAGGATCCACATCCCCCACAAGAGCCCCCCCACGACGGTCCCGCCGATCACGCGCCGCATTGCGGTGAGTATAGCGGAGACCGGCGTTCTCTCGGCCCCTTCTGCCGGGTCATTCGCGGAGAGGGAGGGTCAGACCGCGCTACAATGAGGGCGATGCGACGGTCTGTTCTCTCTGCGCTTGTGGCTCTGCTTGTCCTCCTCCCCGCGCACGGGGAGGTGGTGCGCCTATCCCTTGACGGTACGGTGAACCCGGCCACGAGCGGCTACGTCGTGCGGGGGATCCGGGACGCCAACCGGATCGGGGCCTCCCTGATCGTGCTCGTCCTGGATACCCCGGGCGGGCTCGACACGGCGATGAAGGAAATCGTGGAGGCGATCCTCGCCTCGGAAGTGCCGGTCGTGGTGTGGGTCGGTCCGGCCGGGGCGCGGGCCGCCTCGGCGGGCACGTTCATCCTCATCTCCGCCGACGTGGCAGCGATGGCCCGCGGCACGAGCACCGGCGCCGCCCATCCGGTGGCGATCACGGGGGAAACAGCGGGCGAAAACGATCCCCTCGTCCAGAAGGCGGTGAACGACGCCGTGTCGCGGATTCGGGCTGTTGCCGAGCTGCGGGGGCGGAACGCCGACTGGGCAGAGCGAGCGGTGCGGGATTCAGCGACCTCGACCGCTACCGAGGCCCTCGACCTCGGGGTGATCGAGCTTCTCGCCGATTCCCTCTCCGCCCTCCTCTCGGCGCTCGACGGCTATACCCTTCGCGATGGGCGTGTGCTGCGCACCGCCGGCCTGGCGGTGCGGGAGATCGGGATGACGTTTAAGGATCGGCTGTTCTCGTACCTCGCCGACCCGAACCTTGTCTACATCCTCCTCATGCTCGGGCTGTACGGCCTGATCTACGAGTTCTTCACTCCGGGGATCGGGATCGGCCTTGTCGGGGGCGGGATCTCCCTCCTCCTCGCCCTTCTCGGCCTACAGATTCTCCCCATCAGCTTCGTCGGGGTCGGCCTGATCCTGTTTGGGGTCCTGTTGATGGTGTTCGATGCATTCACCCCCACCGATGGGATCCTCACCGTGGGGGGAGTGGTGAGCCTGGTCATCGGGTCGTTCTCGTTGTTTGAGCTCGAGGGAACACCGCTCCGGCTGTCCTGGCTCACTGTTGCGGCCACAGTGGGCACAGCGACCCTCCTGTTCCTGTTCATCGCCTCGAAGGGATTGCTGGCCCAGCGGCGGAAGCCCCGCCCCCTCACGACGATGGTCGGCTTGTCCGGGGTGGCCCAGGATGATCTCCTGCCCGACGGATGGGTGCTCGTGAAGGGCGAGTACTGGCGGGCTCGCGCGGAGAGTGAGCCGATTCGCAAGGGCGATCGGGTGCGGGTTATAGCTCAAGACCGGTCGAACCTCACCGTGCGCCGCGAGGATTAGTTTCCCAGCGGCGACGGAGCTTCAGTCAGCGTCCTCGGCAAGCCATTCCTTGATGCGGGACTTGATCTTCTTCTCGATCCTCTCCCCGAGCTCGTCCCAGTCCATGTCCCTCTCCGCGCCCACCCAGCGGGCGAAGGCCCCCTTGATCCGCCGCTCGAGGTCCCGGCCTCGCTCCTCCCGCCTCTGCTGGCGCACGATGGCCCGGAACTGCCACCCCATACCGACCCCGACCCATGCAAGGAAAAGGCTGGTCATAAGCCACAGTCCGCACGTCTGAAGGTAGGATAGGGACCGCGCCCAACCCAGATGCCCAACGACAATGCTGTTCCAGAGCATCATGATGACCCACGAGAAGAAGAAAAACGCGGCCACGCCGCCACCTGCCACCAATCTCGTGATCAACCTCATCGAAGCCACCTCCTTCACTGCTGGGACCATTCTACCCAGAGCGACGACGTCGGGGATGAACCCCAACGTTACGGAAAGCAACGGTTCCGTAGCGTCGCACCCTGTGTGCGACGTCGTCGGATGGTTCCGTACTCAGGTTCGGCGGCAGGCACAAAGCCTGACGCTACTCAGGACGCGCAGGCCAGGCGATCTTCTTCCCACCGAGATAACCGAGGAACCGCGCGAACGCGTCCCGTAGTGCGGGGTGTTTGAGGGAGAGGCCGTTCGGTTCCTTCCAGTACCCGAGGACACGGAGGGTCCTTGTCTTCGTGTCGTACCGCCCGTCAAATCGCCCCACGAACCGATTCCGGTGGAGCACGGGGAGCACGTAGTACCCGTAGGCACGCTGTTCGGGCTTCTTGTACACCTCCCACGCGTAGGAGAACCCCCACACCTTGGCCAGCGCGTCCCGGCACCACACGAGAGGATCGAGGGGGGCGATCATCCGCGCCTGATCATCAAAAGGGATCTTCCCCGCCGCGCGCAGGAGCTTCGCCGCGTCGGGTCGGGCATAGAACGACGTGCGCACCCCCTCTACGTGGACCAAGGCCAGCTCTCCTTTCTCGACCATCTTCTGGGGCAGCCCGCCGGTGCGAGCTTGACGCAGCGACATCCACGTCTCAGCAGCCCCGCCCGCGGGGAGGAGCCCCACCGTGTCCACCCGTTTCCGTAGGAGCTGACGTAGGAACCTCTCTCCGTTCGGAGGGGTTCGGGTGAGGATCCGCCGCGGGATCACGCGTTCCGCGAGGTTGAAGTAGCGCCGGTAGTTCACGCGGTGCGAAACAGAGAGCCGACCCCGGTTCCACAGGACCTCGAGCGCTGCTCCTGCAGCCTGGGTCGTCTTCCACCCGCGATGCGCGCCCTGCGCTACGGAAAGCTTCTTCAGTTCAACCGTGGACAGGGGGCCGTTCGCCCGCACCGCCTCCAGGACGGCATCCTTGGCCCCAGGGTGGTCGCGGTCGAGCCGATCCTCGCGCAGCCGTTCCCACCGTTCCCCTCCTGCCTCCATGAGGGCCCGCAACAGGGGAAACTCCTCGATCGGGACCGCGCACAGCATCTTGTCCCAGTACTCGAACCCCAGCCGCTCTCCGTGCATGAGGTCGAGGAACATCCCGGGGTGCGTGCCCTCCACCCGGGATTGGAAGACGAGGTCGTGATTCCTCCCCAGGATGGGGAGCGGATCGAGCTGCACCGCCCGGAGATCCCGGAACGCCTCGCGGATCCCGGCTTCGCCCTCGGAGTAGCGCTTCCCGTGCAGTCCCACTGCAGCAAGCTGGTAGAGTCGCGCCTGTTCCACTGACCAGTTCAGGGGCACTCGGCCACTCTACACGAGCGACCGGTACGCGCCAACACGACGCATCGGTTAACCGGTTCTTGGCGGCGAGTGCGACGCCCCCTATACTCGCGGGCGATGGCAAAGGGGCAGGAACTTGAGAGCGTTGTTGGTACCCACGCCCGCCGCCTCCGCGAAGCGGTGGAAGACTTGCCCTCCGACGCGACCGAAGCCGACCTCCGACACCGGGTCGAGCCTATCCTGAACGGATTCTGCCGTGCGGCCGGCGTCAAGCCCACCGTCCGGGACGAATACGTGGTGGCCGAAGGCGGGATTGCCGATGCCGTGTTCGACCAGCTCGTCCTCGAGTTCAAGCGTCCGGGCACGCTGGAGTCGAGCCAGGCGAGTGCCAAGGCCCGGGAGCAACTCGTCGGTTATATGGAATCCATCGCGACAAGCGGGCGTCACCGTCGCCTCGGTGGGGTGGTATTCGACGGGCACCATCTGATCTTCGCCCGGCTGCGGGACGGTCACGTCGGTTTCGAGTCTCCTCGCCCGGCGGATCCACAAACCCTTTCGGATCTTCTGTGGTGGCTCGCGGGTCTCATCGGCACCGCGCTTACCGCCGAGAACCTCGCTCGCGACTTCGGAACCGACCATGTACGGAGTCGCGAGGCCATCGCCGCCCTTTACTCCGCGCTCACCCGGGCCGTCCTCGCCGACCCCGAAGGAATGGTGGCGAAACTCTTCGAGCAGTGGAAGCTCTTCTTCTCCGAGGCGGTTGACTACCAAGAGGCGTTCGGCGGACGCAAGCTCGACCCGCTCAAGAAGTGGGTCGCCAAGGCCGGGCTTGAGATCCACACGCCGGAGGAGGCAGAACGGTTCTTCTTCGCCCTTCACACGTACTTCGCGCTCCTCGTGAAGCTGATCGCCTGGCTCGCCCTCTCCCGTCATCTCGGGCCGCGGATCGGAGCGCCGCTGTTCGAGGAGCTGGACAAAGCTTCTTCTTCCGAGCTCCGCGATCGCCTCCGGAAGATGGAACAGGGCGGCATCTTTCGCCAGTTCGGAATCGAGAACCTGCTCGAAGGAGATTTCTTCGCGTGGTACCTCTACGCATACGGCGAAGCCGTCGAGGCTGCCGTGCGGGCGCTCGTGTCGCGCCTTGAGGAATACGACCCGACGACCTTGCGCATTGATCCCGACGAAACGCGCGACCTCCTAAAGAAGCTCTACCACTACCTTCTCCCTCGCGAGGTGCGGCACAACCTGGGGGAGTACTACACGCCCGACTGGCTCGCCCAGCGGCTCCTCGATCAGGTGGATCAGGAGTTCTTCAGCAATGGGGAAGCCGCAGTGCGTCGCCAACGACCGCGGATCGACACGCTCCGCTGGCTCGATCCAGCGTGCGGGTCGGGCACGTTCCTCGTGCTCCTCATCAAACGCTATCGCGAACTTGGAGACAAGCTCATGCTGTCCGGGAGCGAGCTCTTGGAAGCGGTTCTCCAGAACGTAGTGGGGTTCGACATCAACCCCCTTGCCGTGATCACCGCCCGGGTGAATTACCTCCTCTCGCTCGGAGACCTGCTCGAAGGCAACACGGGGCGTATCACGATCCCGGTGTACCTTGCCGACTCCGTGCTCCTCCCCGAGATTGGCCACGATCTCGAATCGTCGGGGCTGTACCAGGTGCGAACTTCGGTGGGCGTGTTCGCCGTGCCGGAGGCCGTGTTCGCGCAAGGACGGCTCCCCCGGTTCTGCGCACGTCTTGAGGATGCCGTGCAGACGGAGGAGCCCCCCGAGACGTTCGTGAACAGCGTGAAAGACAAGCTGAAGCTCTCCGCGCGGGAACGCGAGGGCTCTACCACCCCCTTGCGCGCCTTGTACCGCCAACTCACGGAGCTTCACCAGAAAGGACTGGATGGGCTATGGGCGCGGCTCCTCCTCAACAACTTCGCTCCCCTCACCGTGGGGGAGTTCGACT
>JBBIQN010000020.1:0-28328 GCA_037442305.1 Candidatus Bipolaricaulota bacterium | reverse complement strand
TAGGGGGCACGCCGCCTGCACGGAGCTCTTGATCTGACTCGGCGCTCCCTGTCTCTCCCTCCGGATCCCCCGACCGTTTCCCTGGGCGCGGGCCGGCGCGGTGTCCAGAGTCCTCCGAGCACCGAGGCCGCCGTGGACCAACCCGGGCCTCGCCACCGCGGTCTAGAGCCCTAAGCTCTTTCGTACCCCTTGACAGGAGGGTGCCCCACTCCTAGAATCTGGCAGTCGGCATGGACGACTGCTAAAGAGGAGGTGGTGTCATGCCGAGACTACCGATTGTATGGCGAGATCCATTCGCGATTACGTCCCGCATGGGGAAGATGATGGACGAGTTCTTCAAGGACTTCGGGAGTTTCCCGGATCTTGAGGTGCTCCCGGGGTTTGGGCAGACCGACGTCTACGTGAAAGACAAGGCCCTCATCATCGAGACCGAGCTTCCGGGAGCGACGAAGGACGACGTCCAGGTCAAGGTGGAGGGGGATCGTCTCATCATCGCCGGCGAGGTGAAGCGCTCCGAGGAGATCCGCGATGAGAGCTACATCCGGATGGGACGACGCTACGGCTCGTTCCGCCGGGTGTTCCCGCTCCCGGCTGAGGTCGAGGACTGGAAGGGGATCAAGGCCAGGTTCGAGAACGGCGTGCTCTTTGTGGAGGTGCCGCTGAAGCGGACGCCCAAGGATGAGGGCGCGTTCGATGTGAAGGTGGAGTAGCGCCGGCGGCGGGGAGGGGATGCGCTCCCTCCCCGCCCGGCTTGCGCCCGTTCCGCAGTGCGGCGGCAGCGGGTCAAGGGGAGACGGAAGAGAATGGGTTACACAACGCAGCTTTGTGATGTGTGTCACGTTCGTCCGGCGACGATGGAGGTTACTGTTGTCACAGACGGCGAGCGACGTCTCGTCCGCCTCTGCGACGAGGACTACGCTGAGCTACGACGACGGGATGGCGCCGCTCCGTGGGAGTCGTTCACGGAGGACTTCTTCCACCCGTCGCGCCGTCGCGACCGGGAGGGACCGGATATTGGTGCTTACCTCTCCAACCACGCCCGGGATCTCCTCCAACGTGCAGCCAAGGTCGCGGTCGAGTTCCGCCGGCGGGAACTCGACACGGAGCACCTCCTCCACGCCCTGACCGAGAGTGAGGTGGTCCGTGCGATCTTGAAGGCGTTCAAAGTTTCCCCGGAGGATGTGCGAGGCCACATCGAGCACAACACGCCTCGCGGTGCCCTTCGCACGGAGCGGGGGGAAACGGTGCGCGTGGAGACTTCCCCCCGTGTGAAGGGGGTTCTCGAAACGGCGTTCCGCGTCTCGCGCGACCTCGGGCAGAGTTACATCGGCCCGGAGCACCTTCTGACAGGCCTCGTGGCAGAACCCGACGGGCTTGGGGGGGACATCCTTCGGCGGTACGGACTGACTCCTGATGCCGTGCGTCGGCGGACAGCAGCGGTGGTGGGGGGACGAGAGAGAACAGGGCATGGGGAAGTGCCGTCCACCACGCCCACCCTCGACAAACACGCCCGCGATCTGACGGCGCTTGCTCGGGAGGGGAAGCTTGACCCGGTGATCGGCCGCTCCAAGGAAATCGAGACGGTAGTCGAGGTCCTTGCCCGGCGCAAGAAGAACAACCCGGTACTCATCGGGGAGCCGGGGGTGGGGAAGACGGCGATTGTGGAGGGCCTCGCCCAACGCATCGTGCGTGGCGAGGTACCGGATGTCCTCCGTGACAAGCGCCTCGTCGAGCTCTCGGTGAACTCGCTCGTTGCGGGCACGAAGTACCGTGGCGAGTTCGAGGAACGGATCAAGGAAGTGCTGGAAGAGATCCTGGTTCATCAAGGCGAGATCATCCTGTTTATTGATGAGATGCACACAATTGTCGGCGCAGGGCAGGCGGAGGGAGGCCTCGACATTGCCAACACCCTCAAGCCGGCGCTGGCACGCGGCGAACTCCACCTTGTTGGGGCGACCACCCTCGGGGAGTACCAGAAACACGTGGAGAAGGACGCCGCCCTCGAGCGTCGCTTCCAGCCGGTGTTCGTCCCCGAGCCGACCGTGGACCAGACGATCCACATCCTGCGTGGGTTGAGGGACAGGTTCGAGGCCCATCACAAGGTGCGGATCACGGACGAGGCGGTCGTGGCCGCGGCCGAGCTCTCCGACCGCTACATCACCGGTCGCTACCTTCCTGACAAGGCGATTGATCTTGTGGACCAGGCTGGAGCGCGGGTGCGCATTGCCACCACCTCACGTCCGGCCGCGGTTCAGGAGCTGGAGGTGGAGATCCAGGCGTTGAAACGTGAACAGGACTACGCGACCTCCCGTAAGCAATTTGAGCGGGCGCAGGAGATCGAGACCACGATCGTGACCAAGGAGAAGGAACGCGAGGCTGCGACCCAAGAGTGGCGGAAGGGCGTTGCCTCCGGAACACCTGAGGTACGCGTTGCGCATGTGGCGGCGATCGTGTCGTCCCTTACTGGGATCCCTGTCTCCGAACTCACGGCTGAGGAGAAGGAGAAGCTCCTCAAGCTCGAGGAGGTCCTCCACGAGCGGGTGGTGGGCCAAGATGAGGCGGTGGCTGCGGTGAGCGCTGCGGTGCGCCTGTCGCGGGCCGGACTCAAGGAGGGCCACCGCCCGATCGCGACGTTCCTCTTTCTTGGGCCAACCGGGGTCGGGAAGACCGAGCTTGCCAAGACCCTCGCCTGGGCTGTGTTCGGGGACGAGGAAGCGACCGTCCGCCTTGACATGAGTGAGTACACGGAACGGCATACGGTGTCCCGCCTTGTCGGCGCCCCACCAGGATACGTGGGGTACGAGGAGGGCGGGCAGCTTACGGAGCGGGTGCGTCGTCGGCCGTACAGCGTGATCCTCCTTGACGAGATCGAGAAAGCCCACTCTGAGGTCCACAACAGTCTTCTTCAAGTGTTCGACGATGGTCGGCTCACCGATGGGAAGGGGCGGGTGGTGGACTTCGCAAACACGATCATCATCGCCACAAGCAACATCGGGAGCGACCTCATCCAGCGCAATCTGGCCGCTCCGGCAGGGGAGCGGTTGGATTACGCCACGCTCAAGGAACGGCTTGTGGAGGTGCTGCGGCAGTACTTCCGCCCCGAATTCCTGAACCGCATCGATGAGGTGATCGTGTTCCACGCCCTGACCGAGGGACAGATCCGGGACATCGTCCTCCTGCAGTTGGAGCGGGTACAGCGTCTGGCAAAGGGGCAGGGAATCGAACTCGAGTTCGACGTGTCCCTCGTGGACCACCTGGCCGAGGTCGGTTACCAGCCCGAATTCGGGGCTCGCGAGCTCAAGCGCCGCATTCGGAGCGAGGTCGAAAACTCTCTTGCCAACGCTCTCCTCAATGGGGAGGTCTCCGAGGGCGACGCCGTTCGCGTTGTGTACGACCCAAGCCAATGCCAGACTCGATTTGACAGGAACTCTGTCGGAAGCGGCTCCGGGTGAAAGGCGAACAGCCACGGTGGCGAGCGGACACCCGCGTCTCCACGACCAACCCAGGGCCTGTCCAACAGAGCAGCCGCGTCCAGAACAAGGGGGAGGAGATGGGGCAAGCAACGTTGGAAGCGATCGCCCGGGTCAAGGGGTCACATGTCACGTCTTTATTCTTGGTGTCTTGGGTCGTAGACTTGAGTTCGATGAACCTTGGGGTTGCGTCTTGCCTCGCGACATGGGTGTCCCCAGGCAGAGGGCGTGAGGGAGGTCGTGTCTACGGTCCGCGCAGTGTGCCCACGCTGGGAGATCGCCCCGCAGCGAGCGCGATCCGCACCCGGTCCATGAGCCGGACCATGAACCGCACGTTGTGGAGGGTGGCAAGGCGGTAGTAGGACAGTTCCCCGGCCTGAAGGAGGTGGCGGAGAAACGCCCGCGGGTAGCGGGCACAGGTCGGGCAGTCGCACCCCTCTTCCACGGGGCGATCGTCGTGGCCGAAGCGGGCGTTCTTGATCGCGATCCGGAACCCTTCCTCAGCGAACGTGAGGAGGACCCCGTTTCGCGCGAGCCTCGTTGGGGCAGCGCAATCGAACGTGTCCACGCCGAGGTTCACCGCAGCCAGGATGTCCTCCACCGTCCCGATCCCGAGAAGATGGCGCGGCCGATCCGAGGGGAGCTCTTCCACGGTCCATTCGATCACGCGGAGCATGTCGTCCTTCGACTGGCCCAGGGAGCCTCCGATGGCGAACCCGGGAAATCCCATCCCGCCGATGACCTTGGCCGACGTCCGCCGCAAGCCCTCGTACGCCCCACCCTGAACGATCCCCCACAGGACTTGACCGGGGTTTGGCCCCAGGCCCTGGGCCTCCTCATACGCGACGAGGGCTCGCTCCGCCCAGCGGTGGGTGCGTTCCATCGCCGCCTTCGTGTACCGGTGATCGTGGAACGGAGACGTGCACTCATCCAGGGGGAGGATCACGTCCCCGCCGAGGAGTCGCTCCAAACGGATCACCTCCTCTGGAGAGAAAAACACCGGGGAGCCGTCCACCACGGACCGGAACTGGGCCCCGTCCTCGGTGAGCGCGACGAGCGACGTCCCCGTAGGCTTCGGCGGGGCGTCGCCGGGGAACATGGATGCGATCTTGCCGACGCCGTGGACCTTTCCTGCCCCCAGGCTGAACACCTGGAACCCACCGGAGTCCGTGAACCACGGGCCCTCCCAGCCCGTGAACCCGTGGAGGCCGCCTTGCCTTGAGATCGCCTCCCCTCCGGGGCGAAGGGCGAGGTGGTAGGTGTTCGCGATGAGGACCTCGACCCCAAGTGCCGCGGCGTCGTCGGCGCCGAGCGCTTTCACCGTGCCCCGGGTGGCCACGGCTACGAACGCCGGGGTGCGGATCGTACCGTGGGAAGTGACGATCTCCCCCAGACGGGCCGCGGACGGTCGCGCTTCCTTCAGAATCCGGAACATCAATAGAACGGGGTCCGGGTCCGGTGATGGGGCACGGAAAGCGGCCCCTGGGACAGGTTCCACAGCATCCAGTCCACCGCAAACGGGAGCAGGTCCATTCCCTCGTTTTGGAGGAGGGCGGTGAGTTCGTCCACGGCCACGACCGTCGCCGCCCGGAGCTCGACCTCCTCCGCGGATCCAGCGGCAAGCGGCGTGAGGTCCCGGATCCGCCCAACGAGGGCGGGGTGAAGGACGAGCGCTTTTTCTGCCAAGAGGAACTGGGGGAGCTTGTAGTCGGCAAACGCGGTGAGCCAGTCGAGATCATGGAGTCTGCCTGGCCCCTCCCCCCCGAACGTCCCCCACAGGTCGGCGCACAGGATCTGGGCTCGCTTGTGAAAGACGACCTCCCGCCCCCTGTACACGGCCGCGTCGCGGAAGAGAGGAAGGTGCGACGTCACAAGCTCGACAAGCCTCCGGCACGACCCGCGGGCGCAGGCGAAGAACTCCCGTGCTGATCCGAACAGAAGGAGGGTCTCCCCGACTTCGCGCAGGACCCGGACCCGCCACGAAAGGAGGGGAACCTCCCGCAGGGCAACCTGCACACGGTCCTCCGTCACCACGGCTGACTCCTCGGGGGAGAAAAACGACGGATCCCCTTCCGCAGCCCGGCGTAGGGCCCAGGCGAGGGCGAAGTACCCGGTGAGCCTCTCCCCATCCGGTCCAGGGATGGACCACTTCTCCTCCGTTACCGAAGAGGGAGGCCAAAAGCAGAAGTTGAGCGCATCGAGGACGAGGAGGTAGCGCAGGGTGAGTTCCTCCTCTCCTCGGAAGTGGTACCGACCTTCCCACGCCACGGGCGGGAGGTCGCGTAGCCGCTCGGCGAGGGCGGCGATGCGCACGGGATCCAGGCGCACCCGCCGCGCACGGCTCAGAATCCACCGGGACCCCGTGCGGACTGGGTTTTCCATTTCCTCACACCCCAAGAAGGGACAGGGCCTCCCCAAACCGGCGCGCAACCGCTTCGAGGAGCGCCTCCGGCACGCCCTCCTCGGCCACGCGCAACGCCTCGGTCCGCGCCCTCTCCAGAAGCCCCAAGTCCCGCGCCAGGTCCGCCGCCCTGAGCTGGGACACGAACCCGGACTGCTCCGTCCCCAATAGGTCGCCGGGCCCCCGGATCCGGAGGTCGGCCTCGGCGACCTTGAACCCATCCGTGAGGTCGCGAAACGCGGCTAGACGCTCCCGCGCCTCATCCGTGGTCGGGTCGGCAAGCGCGTAGCAGGCCGCCTCCTGGCCCTTGCGGCCGATCCGGCCCCGCAGCTGGTGAAGCTGGGCCAGCCCCAAACGGTCCGCATGCTCGATCACGAGGAGCGATGCGTCGGGGACGTCAAGCCCCACCTCGACCACCGTCGTCGCGACCATGAGCTGGACCTCCCCGGTCCGGAACGCGGCCATCGCCCGCCTCTTCTCCTCGGAGGACATCCGGCCATGGAGGAGGGCCACCCCGTACGCGGGAAACCGCTCGCGCAGTTCGTCGCACCCCGCGGAAGCGGCGCGGAGGTCGAGTTCCTCGGACTCCTCGATCAGGGGGAACACGACGTACCCCTTCGCCCCGCGGGCGAGCCACGCTCCCACCTCCCGGTACACGTCGTCCCTCCGGAACGAGGAAAGCCACTCCGTGCGCACCTTGCCCCGCGAGGCCGGCATCTCCTCAAGCACGGACACGGCGAAGTCCCCGTACAGGGTGAGGACCACCGTGCGCGGGATCGGGGTCGCGGACATGACGAGGATGTTCGTTCCCTCCCCCTTGGCCTCGAGGGCCGCCCTCTGTACGACCCCGAACCGGTGTTGCTCGTCGATCACCGCGAGCCCAAGGTCGCGAAACACGACGTCGTCCTGGATCAGGGCATGGGTCCCCACGACCACGTCCAGCTCGCCAGCGGCGATCTTCTCTAGGATCGCCCGGCGCTCCTTGCGCCCGACCCCACCCCCAAGGTACCCCACGCGCAGGGGAAGCCCTTGAAACAGATCGGAGAGGACGAGATGGTGTTGCTCAGCCAAGATCTCGGTCGGGGCCATCACCGCCGCCTGGGCCCCCGCCGCGGCGGTGAGAACGCACGCTCCCGCGGCAACGACGGTCTTCCCAGAACCCACGTCGCCCTGGAGCAGCCGGAGCATGAGCCTTGGGGAGCGGAGGTCCTCCTCGACCTCCATCAGTGCCCGCTCTTGGGAGGGGGTGAGGGCGAACGGGAGGTGCCCCAAGAACCGGTCGAGAAGTTCCCGTTTGGGTTCCAGACTCCGCCCCCCCCGTATGGTCGGGGTCCGCCGGCGGGAGATCCCCACCTGGAGGAGGAAGAGCTCCTCAAACGCCAGCGACCGCCGCGCCCGCTCGAAGTCAGACGGGTCCCGCGGGGCGTGAATCCGCCCGATCGCCTCCCGCCGCGCGGGAAACGCCAGACGCTCCCGGACTCCATCAGGGAGCATCTCCTCCACTTGATCGGAAAACCGATCTAGGGCCATTCGGATGAGGCCCTGGAGGAAGGGCTGGGTCAACCCCTCCGTGGTCGGGTACACGGGAACCCAGCGCCCCGTCTGAACCCCCGCCCCCTCTTTTTCCCACACCGGGTTCTCCAGCTGCAGCTCCCCGTAGCGGAGCTGGGATTTCCCGTGAAGAGCGTACCTCTCCCCTTGCGCGATCTGGTCCCATATCCAAGGCTGGTTAAACCAGATTGCAAACAGGAACCCTGTTCCGTCGTCCAGGGCCACCTTGATGAGCTCTAGCCCGCGCCGGACCTTGACCCGGGACTTGGCGCGCACGATCCCCTGGACAAGGACTGCCTCCCCATCCCGGACCCCGGCGATCGAGCGGAGCTGGGATCGGTCCTCCAGGCGCCGCGGAAAGAAGGTGAGGAGGTCCTCCACGCTGCGGATCCCAAGGTGCGACAGGAGCTCGGCCCTCTTCCGCCCCACCCCGGGAAGGCGGGACACCGGGATCTTCGAGAGCGGCTTCCCAGCGTGGGGAGAAGAAGGGCGTGTGAGCCACTGCTCGACCCTCCCCACCGCCTGGGCCCGGGAAGCCAGGTCGAGCGCGGCGTAGCCGGAGACAAGGTGGACCGCCTCCGGAACGTGCCGGGACACGAACCGTTCGAGCCCCCCTAGGGCCGACGTGTCGGAAAACGCCTTCTCCCTCTCCAAGGAGAGGACCTTGGCCACAAGCGCGCGCCCGCTCTCCCCCTGCTCCGTTGTGGGCACGATTCGATCCCCCTATAATAGAGGCCGCTCGGGAGGCGGTCCATAGCGATGGTCCTGACTCATCCACACCCGGTCCTGAGACGACCAGGGCGCCCGGTCACGCCGGGAAGCCACGAGGCCCGTGAGGTGGCCTCCTCCCTCCGCGCGGCGTTTGGGAGGATCGAGGCATTGGGCCTGGCCGCAAACCAGATCGGGTTCCCCCTGCAAGCGATCCTTGTCCGGCTGAGCGAAGGCGAGCGCGTCCTCTTCAACCCGGAGATCGCCGCGCGGAGCGCGGAGCTCGTGGTCGAAAGCGAGGGGTGCTTGTCCCTCCCCGGTGTGGAGGCCGAGGTCCCCCGGGCAAAGGACGTCATCGTGCACGCGGTGGATGAACAGGGGGCGCCGGTCGAGCTCCGCCTGTCCGGGCTTGAGGCCCGGGTCGTCCAGCACGAGGTGGACCACATCAACGGCACGTTGTATGTTGACCTCCTCCCCAAAGACGAGCGCCGGCGCGTCCTCGCCGAGGTTCGTCTCGCCCGTGACCAAGCGCCCAAGGAGCAGGTGCCTTCACTGGGGTAGGGTTGCGCATCGCGTTTGCAGGCACGGGAGCGTTCGGAGTTCCATCGCTCCGCCGCCTCGCGACAACGTACGGGATCCTCCTTGTAATCACCCAGCCCGATCGTCCCGCGGGGCGGGGTCTCAAACTCACTTCCCCCCCGGCAAAGGAAGCGGCCCAGGAGCTCGGGATTCCGGTCCTTCAGCCGCGTTCGATCAACACGCCTGACGTCTGCCACACGCTGCGGTCCCTTGACCTCGACTTCCTCGTCGTGGCCTCGTTCGGGCAATTCCTGCGCTCGGAGGTCCTCTCCATCCCCCCCGGGGGAACGGTGAACATCCACGCCTCGCTTCTCCCCTGCTACCGCGGGGCAGCGCCCGTGGCGTGGGCGATCATCCGCGGGGAGACGGAAACCGGCGTCACCACGTTCGTCCTCGACGAGGGAATGGACACCGGGCCCATTGTGCTCCAGCGAGAGGTCCTGATCGGCCCGGACGAGACGGCGGGCGAGCTCGAGGCGCGGCTCGCCCACGTGGGTGCGGACCTCATCGTGGAGACGCTCGAACGGAGGGCCCAGGGGAATGTAGTTCCTTCCCCCCAACCCAAAGAGGGAACGCTCGCCCCGAAGCTCCACAAAGAGGACGGCCGGATCCGCTGGGAACGCAACGCGCGGGAGGTCCACAACCTTATCCGGGGCACAACCCCGTGGCCCGGCGCCCAGACCACCCTCCGCGACAAGCTTGTGAAGGTCCACCAGACGCAGGTGGTGGACGAGGACGCGGTCGGCCAAGCGCCGGGGACAATCGCCCCCCGGCACGACCGGTTGCTCGTGGCCACCGGGAAGGGGATCCTCGAAATCCTTGGACTCCAACCCGCCGGCTGCCGCGCGATCTCCGGGCAGGAGTTCCTCAACGGCTACTGCCGGGGCACCGCGGAGAGGTTCGTGTGACCCGGATGCGCTAAGATGGAGTGCAATTCGGAGGCAAGATGGAACACCACGAGGACATCCTGAAGGAGGCGTTGCTGCTCGAGCGAAGGGGGAAGGCGCTCTATGAGGCGAGCGCAAGCGGAGCGGAAAGCAACGAGGTGCGGGGGATCTTCCTCCACCTTGCCCAGGAGGAAGGGCGCCACATCGAGGCCCTCTCCAAGGCGTTTGCCGACCTCGCGCGCACCGGCCGCATGCCCGACCGCCCGCCGCGAGATGCACCCCGCCCAGCCGGGAACGCTGTCCTCAGCGATGCCCTCCGCGCGGAGATCTCCGCCGCCTCCTACGAGGCAGCGGCCCTGTACGCAGCGATGGCCCTCGAGGAGCGGGCAGTTGCGTTCTACGCCGACGCGGAACGCAACACCACCGGCTCGGCCCAGTCCCTTTACCGCTGGCTCGCCCACTGGGAACGATCCCACCTCGATCTTCTGATCGCCCTGGACGAGGAGCTCAAGCAGAAGGTGTGGAACGACCAGAAGTTCTGGCCATTCTAGGCTAGCCAGAGTGGGTCGGGATCGACCTTGAGCCAGGGCGGAAGCGCAGGAAGGGCGCGGGCTAACTCCGCGACCACGTCCTCATTTCCCCGCACGAGGAGCTGAGCTCGGGAGACTCCCCGCCGGGGGAACAGGCGGGCTGGGCCGAGGACTTCGAAGCCCTGTCCCGCCAGCTCCGCGGCGACGTTCCTCGCCCTTCCCTCGGCGGTAGGGCCTGTAGCCACGATCCGCACGAGGCGAGAGAAGGGGGGATAGCGAAGGCCTTCCCTGTACCTCATCTCCTCCTGGTAGAACGCACCGTAGTCCCCGCGCGCGCCATAGCGGATCGCGTGGTAGTCCGGCTGATCGGACTGCACGACCACCTCCCCGGGCCGCTCGCCGCGGCCAGCCCGCCCCGCGGCGCCGGCGATGAGCTGGTAGGTCCGCTCCCCGGCGCGGAAGTCAGGGGTGGAAAGGAGCTGATCGGCGTTGACGATCCCCACGAGGGAGATCCCCGGGAAGTCCAACCCTTTTCCCACCATCTGTGCTCCCACCAGGATCTTGATCTCGCCTTTGGCGAGGGAAGAGAGGATCCGGTCGCGTTCCTGCGCTATGTCGGCATCCAAGCGGGCTACGGTAGCAGAGGGAAAAAGCCTTTTCGCCTCGTGCTCCACCCGCTCCGTGCCCACGCCAAACAGGTGAAAGCGCGCCTCCCCGCACCGCGGGCACACGGGGTCCCCCACCCCCCGCCCGCAGGCATGACACCGGAACGCGCGGTCCGCGAGGTGGAACACGAGGGGGATCTCGCAGGCTGGGCAGCGGAGGATCGCCCGGCAACGGCAGGCCGCTCCGGTGTAGAACCCAAGACGGTTGACGAAGAGCAGAGCCTGTCCTCCCTGAGAGAGGTGACGCCCCACCGCGTCCCTCAGGGCCGGACCGACCACCGCGTCCTCTCGCGGGACGATGCGCACCGTGGGCGGGGCCCCTACGACCCGCTCCGGAAGACGAACTAGGCCGATCTCTCCTCTCTCGCCGCGGAAGTAAGTCTCCACGGACGGAGCGGCCGCGCCGAGGACCACCGCCGCTCCCTCTCGCCCCGCCCGGATCTCGGCCACAGCTCGGGCATGGTAGTAGGGGGCCATTTCCTCCTGCTTGTAGGCCGGCTCCCCTTCTTCGTCGAGGGAGACAAGGCCAAGGTTGGGAAACGGGAGGAACACCGCCGATCGTGTGCCCACCGCGCAGCGAACCCGTCCCTCTCGCGCCCCCTGCCAGGTCTCCCATCGCTCCCCAGGGCGAAGCTCCCCGAAGTACGTTGTCGGCGGAAGACCAAGCACGTGTCCCGCCCGCGCCCAGAGCTGCGGAAGAAGGGACACCTCGGGGGCAAGTAGAAGCGCTTCCTTGTCCTGGCCTAACCCCTCGGCAGCGGCGCGCAGGTACACCTCGGTCTTCCCGGACGCGGGAGGACCCACGAGGAGGTACTTCCGGCCATTCCCAATCCCGTCGCGGATCGCCTCCACCGCCGCCTGTTGGGCCGCAGTCAGCCGAACGGCCTTCAGTCCTTCGCGGTAGGAGAACGGCAAGCGCTGGGGGCGTAGGATCCCCTTGCGGACAAGCGCCCCGACTGCTCGCCCCCCTCCCGGAAGCCCCCGCAGCGCAGCGGCGTCAGTGGTCCCCTCGGAGACCGCGGCCAGGACCCGCGCTTGGGCCGGGGCCCGCCGGCCAAGCTCCGAGCCCACGCGGCGGGCTTCCTCTTTGGAGAGGGCAAGCTCCACCTCGCAGGTCCGGGCGCGGCTGGGTGCCGGAACAAGGCGCGCCAGGGCAAGGCCGGGAGACGAAAACGACCGGCGGGCCACCTCCACGAGGAGGTCAGCGGTTGAAGGAGGCACGACCGATCCCGACACATCCTCGATCGGGAGGAGCCGTCCGGAAAACATGGCCTCCTCGGCCAACCCCACCACGATCCCCCACAGGTGGCGCGTCCCAAACGGGACGCGCACGCGGTCGCCCACCGCCACGGACAGGGCAGGGGGGACCTCGTAGTCAAACGGGGCGGCCCGGGGGATGGGCAGGGCCACCCGGGCAATCACGCCGCCCCCTCCTGGCGGGAAAGGTACCCGACCACGCCGCGAACGGACATCGCCAGATCCCCCCGGGCCGGGCCGAGAGGAAGAAGGCCCTCCCGCTGCACCTCTTGAAGGACCGCTGCCGTCAGTTCGCCCTCCCCCGGGTGAGCCCTGCGTAGACGCCGCACCCGCTCCACCCACGCGTTCAAGAGGTCGCGGTACCGCGCAAGAAGAGAGGGAGGTCCGGCCCCGAAGTGGGTGAAGAGGAGCGCCTCCGGATGGAGGGCGGTAAGGCGGTCCAAGGTAGCCAGCGCCTGCCCGAGGTCGAAGCTCGGGGGAACGGTGGACGGATGAAGAACCCCGTCGAGGTACAGCCCCGCCGCATCCCCGGTAAACAGAAGCCCGCCCTCCTCGGCGAAGTAACACATGTGGTGGGGGGCATGCCCTGGGGTGTCAAGGGCCTGGAGGTGCACCGCGCCCACCGGGAAGACCTCGCCGTCTTCGGCCACGTGAAGGCGATCCTCGGGAATGGGGGCCACGCTCCCATACAGGGGGAACCGATCCCGGACCGCCTCGTTCACCGAGGCCACCAGGCGGGATGGGTCCACGAGATGCCGCGCCCCTCTCCCGTGGACCACCGCCTTCGCCGCGGGTAGGTCCCTCAGCAGCCCCCCTGCCCCGCCGGCGTGGTCGAGGTGAATATGGGTGAGGAAAATCCATCCCACGTTTCCTGGAGCAACGCCAAGACCCCGCAGCGCAGCAAGAACTCTCTCCTGTGCCAGCGACGTTCCCGCTTCAACGAGGGCGGCAGGCTCTCCGGGCAGGAGGTACACCCCCCCTTGCCCGGCAACACCGAACTGATTAGCATCGAGAAGCCACACCCCACGCCGGACTTCAACGAGCGAAACGCCATCTTCAATCACAGGAACCACCCCGTAGCAACTCCCAACCCGACAAAGAGGCTGGCGATGAGGCAGGAGAGGAGTGTGACGGGAATCCCCTCCCGAAGCCACGCCCGCGTGGAGACGGGCCGGCTTGTCCGTTCGGCGATCGACAGCACGACCATGTTCGACGCCGACCCAAGCGGCGTGCCGTTCGCCCCCAGGCCGATCCCCAACGCGAGCGCCCACCACAACGGGGCGAGGGGAATTCCCGAACCCGCCAGACCCCGCACGAGGGCGACGAGGGTCACTGTCGCCGGGATCGAGCTCAGGACCCAACTTAGAGCGGCCCCGACCCACAGAAGGATCAGGGAAAGGAAGAGGGTGGATCCGCCGGCAAGGCCCACCGTCCACCGCCCCACAGCGCCCAGCGCCCCGCTGCCCTCGAGTCCACCCGTGATCACGAGGAGCGCGGCGAGGAAGATCAGGAGGTCCCACTCGACACCGTGGAGGAAGGACTCGATGCTTGGCCGCAGGGCAAGAGCGCACAACGCTGCCCCCAGAAGGGCGATCACGCCTGGGGTGAGGCCGAGGGCGTGGTGGGCAGCGAACAGGGCGAACACGAGGACAAGTACGGCCGCCAGTTTCCACATCGCCTCAGGGTGGGACAACGCCCGCCGTTCGTCCATCGCCATCACCGCCTCCACGTTCGATACTCGCGACGTGGCCGCCCGTCGGAATCGGAGGAGGAGAAACGCCATCGCCCCGATGAACACGACCAACGCCACAGGCAGGGTGTGGGCGAGGAAGGAGTTGAACGAAAGCCCGGCCGCGGATCCAATGAGGATGTTCGGTGGGTCTCCCACCAGGGTGGCCACGCCGCCGATGTTGGCGGCCATCGCCTCCATGATGAGAAGAGGCTCGGCGGGAACGGCCAACACCTCGGCCACGGAAATCGTCACCGGAACTACGGTGAGGAGGGTCGTCACGTTGTCGAGGAACATCGAGGCCACCGCGGTGGCGGTCCCCAGGGAGAGAAAGAGCACAGTCGGGTTGCCGCGGGCAAGCTTGGCGGCGCGGATCGCGACGTACTGGAAGAACCCCGTCCCCCGGAGCAGGCCCACCACCGCCATCATCCCAAACAGGAGCCACAGGGTATCGACGTCGATGCTCGCCGCCGCCTGGCGGGGGGAGTAGAAGCCAAAGGAAGTCCCCACCACGATCATCATCACCGCCCCCACAAGGGCGGCCAAGGTGCGGTGGACGTGTCGCGAGAAGAGGAGGATGTAGGAGACTACGGACACCAACCCCGCCGCGGCAAACGCGGCCCAGCCCACCGCCCTCACCCCTCAGGGCGGGCGTCGAGGAACGCTGCCGCGCGGCGAATCGCCCCTCGCTGTTCGGGGTACGTCACACGGGCGAGGGCCTCAGCAAGAGGAAGCCAGACCAGGGACTCTACTTCTCCCTTCCCCGCTGTCCCGTCTTCGTCGACCTCGGCGAGGAACAGGATGACTTCCTTGTGCACGACCTCACCTCCCCGCGAGATCCGGTAGGCGATGCGCTCCTTGAACCCAGGTTGCGTCGTAAGGCGCGTGATCCCCACTTCCTCTTCGACCTCGCGCCGCGCGGCCGTCATCTCGTCCTCTCCAGGTTCGATGAGCCCTTTGGGGAACCCCCAGTGGCCCCCTCCCGGGTTCTTGATGATCAGGTACTCGCGGTGCGGGCCGCGGTTTCGGAACAGGATGAACCCGGATGCCCGTTCGTCCAGCATGGGGTCACACGATCTCCATCTCGCGGTCGTTCTCGTCGTACGCCTTGGCCGAGAGCCCAAGGCACCGCAGTTCCTGCCACAAGACACGGAACGATTCGGGGACCCCGGGTTCGGGGAAGTCCTCCCCGCGGAGGATCGCCTTGTACAGCTGAACACGGCCCTTCACGTCGTCGCTCTTGAGGGTGAGCATCTCCTGAAGAAGGGCGGATGCCCCATACGCCTCAAGGGCCCACACCTCCATCTCCCCAAGCCGCTGGCCCCCGAACTGGGCTTTTCCGCCCAGGGGTTGCTGGGTGATGAGGGCGTAGGGCCCTGTAGAGCGGGCGTGGATCTTCTCCGCCGCGATGTGCTCGAGCTTCAGGAGGTACAGCACGCCGACCGTGATTGGCGACTGGAACGGCTCCCCGGTGCGGCCGTCTCGGAGGGTGACCTTGCCATCGAACCGACTCCCGTCGGCAAGTCCGTGCTCGACAAGGGCCTCCGTGAGGTCGCGGAGGATCCCCTCCTGGGCCCCGTCGAACACCGGGGAGGCGACGGTCTCCCCTCGCAGCGCGGCGAGCCACCCTAAGTTGGCTTCGAAGATCTGTCCTAGGTTCATGCGTGACGGGACCCCAAGCGGGTTCAGAACAACGTCGAGGGGGGTGCCATCGGGGAGATAGGGCATGTCCTCCTCCGGAAGGACGGCAGAGATCACGCCCTTGTTCCCGTGCCGCCCAGCGAGCTTATCTCCGACCGCAATTCTTCGCCGTTGGGCCACGTACACCTTCACGAGCTCGTTGACCCCCGCCTCAAGCTCGTCCCCGGCAGCACGGGACATCCTCTTCACGCGGATCACGGTCGCCGTCCCGGAAATGGGGGGCATCCGGAGGGAGGTGTTCTTGAAGTTGCGCATTCGCTCCCCGAAGATCGAGCGGAAGATTCTCTCCTCCGGCGTGGGCTCGGCCTCTCCGCGGGGGGTGATCTTCCCTACGAGGGCATCCCCCGTCTGAACCTCTGTCCCTGTCCGAACAATTCCGTGCTCATCCAGGTTGCGGAGCGCCTCCCGGGAGATGTTGGGGATGTCAGCGGTGATCTCCTCCGGCCCGAGCTTCGTTTCCTCGGCCCGCACCTCGAACTCCTGGATGTGGATCGAGTCGAGGCGGTTTTCCCGCACCAGCTTCTCGGAGAGAACGATCGCGTCCTCGTAGTTGTACCCCTCGAACGGAAGGAACCCCACGAGGAGGTTCGTCCCCAGCGCAAGCTCCCCCCCCACAGAGGACTGGGAGTCGGCGAGGACATCCCCCTTCTTCACCTTGTCTCCCGTCCGCACCGCAGGAGTTTGATGGAGGATCGTGTCCTGATTCGAGCGTTCGTAGTTGAGGAGCCGATAGGTCGTCGTCTCCTTTCTCTCCTTGACCTCGATCCTCTGAGCATCGGCGTAGGTCACGGTACCGTCCTCGTCGGCGAGGAGGGTCGCCCCTGAATCGCGGGCCACCTTGCCCTCGAGGCCCGTCCCCACAAGCGGGCTCTCGGGGCGCAGCAAGGGGACCGCCTGCCGCTGCATGTTCGCCCCCATCAGCGCCCGGTTGGCGTCGTCGTGCTCAAGGAACGGGATCAGCGCCGCGGATGCCCCGACGATGACGTCGGGGGCGATCTCCACGAAGTCCACCTCCTCCGGGTTCACGAAGTGAACCTCTTCGTTCCCTGTCCGCACCTGAACGTGTTGGCCCTTGATCCGGCCATCCTTGCCGATGGAGATCGTCGCGGGCGCAATTCTGTACTGCCGCTCGTCGTCGGCCATGAGGTACCGGATCTCCCCCGTCACCCGCCCCCCCTTCGCCACCACGTACGGCGCCTCGAGCAAGCCGTACTCGTTCACGCGGGCGTGAAGGGCAAGAGAGGTGATGAGGCCGATGTTCTGGCCCTCGGGGGTCTCGATAGGGCAGATCCGCGCGTAGTGCGAGGCGTGGACGTCGCGGATCTCGATCTTGGCCCGGCGGGCAGTGAGGCTCCCCAACGCGGATAGGCGCCGCTTGTGGGTGAGCTCCGCGAGTGGATTCGTCTGCTCCAGGAACTGAGACAGGCGCCCGGTGTAGAAGAGGTAGTTTAGGGAGGCCTGGATCGTGCGCGCAGACACAATCCGCCGCAAGGCATCTTTGTCTTCCGGGTCGTAATGGGAGAGTTTATCCTGAGCGATCCGCGCCATTCGCACGAGCCCCTCGCGGAGAGAGACTTGGGCCTGCTCCCCTGGGAGGCGGACCCGCTTGTTCGCCAGATGGTCTGTCTCGTCAACCAGAGACGGGTCATCCGGCGCACGGAGGAGGCGCGCGAGCGCGCTAAACAAGTCCTGCGGTGTAAGGCAAGTCTCGTCCCCCGAAAGCCCAAGCTTTCGGTTGACCTTGAACCTCCCCACCGTGGTCAGGCGGTACAAGCCCTTGTTGAAGTACAGGTCGTGCAGGTGCCCGAGCGCTTGGGTTGAGGTCACCCTCTCCCCGGAGCGGAACCGCAGGTAGATGTACCGAGCGGCCTCCTCCGGGGTGGTGATGCGCTTCTCGCGCTCTTCTTCAACCGACTTAGCGATCGCCGGGTGGACGAGACGCACCTTGGCCCGGCCGAGCCGGCCCAGGGCTGCCACCCGCTCCCGGGTCATCTCCTCTCCCATCCGCCAGGTCCCATCCCCCGCCGTCACGTCTTCCGCGAGCACACCACGCTTCCAGAGATCAAAGTGCTCCGGAAGGTCTTCCACGGCGATGGTGACAGCGTATTGAGAGAGGATCTCCTCCTCCGAGAGCCCCACTGCGCGGAGGAGGCTCGTCACGGGGACCTTCGCTCGCCGGTCCAAATTGGCGCGCAGCGTCCAGCGCCGCGTGTCCAGATCCATCTCCAGCCACGCCCCCGCCTCGGGGAGGAAGTGGGCCCGGAACAGGTGCGGCTCCTCTTGGGTGATGTACACCCCCGGCGAGCGGACAAGTTCATTGACAAGAACGTTCTCCGTTCCGTTGATCACGAACGTCCCCCGCGGCGTCATGAGTGGGATCTCCGCAAGGTAGAGCTCCGTCTCCTGGCGGAGGCGCCCCTCCTCCCACAACCGGCCTGTGGCCTTGAGCGGCGCAGCGTAGGTAAGATCCTTGTCTCGACACTCCCACTCGTCGTGGCGCGGCTCCCCAAGCTCGGGGGCCACCAGCTCGATGTAGAGGGCCTCCCGGTTCGGAGCCCGGATCGGGCTCACCGCGGCAAAGGCCGCCGGAATGTCCTGACGCAGGAATCGCTCGTAGGAGGCGACTTGACCGGCGATGAGGGCTGGCGGGTCGGTCCACCGCCGGGCGCGGCCATAGGAGCGGCGTTTCTTCGCAGAAGACATCACAGGTCGCACTCGCCCTACTTCAGTTCGACCTCAGCACCCGCGGCGACGAGCTTCTTCTGGATGTCCTCGGCTTCCTCCGCGCTCGCCCCGGCCTTGATCACCGCCGGGAGCTTGTCCACGAGGTCTTTGCACTCCTTGAGTCCCTTCCCCGTGAGGTCCTTGACCACTTTGATCAGTTGGATCTTCTGCTGGCCAGCGTTGGTGAGGACGACATCCATCGTGGACTTCGCCTGGGCGCCTGCCTCCGCAGCCGGGGCCACCGTGGCCACCGCCACCGGAGCCACGACTTGGGACGACACCCCGAACCGCTCCTCAATCGCCGCCACCAGCTCGGCGAGGTCCTTCACCGTCATCTGTTCGACCGCTTGGATGAACTCTTCCTTCGTCATCGTCTATCCCTCCGTTCCTTTCTGTTTCCCTACTTCCGCGAGCGCGACCGCGAACTTGCGGACAACCCCGGACAAGGCCACCGCCAGGCCCCGCGTCGGGCTCGCCAAAGCCCCTGCCAGCCGCCCCAAGAGATCCTCCCGAGTGGGGAGGTTCGCGTACCACTCCGCTTCGGGGGCCGAGACGGCTACACGTTCGAACACCCCGGCCTTCACCTTGAGCTGGGGATACCGCCGGATGCACTCCCGCGCCACTCGAAACGGGACCGCCGGATCCCCCTCTCCAAGAAGTAAAGCGTTCGTACCGGTCAGGCCGTCGGGGAACCCCCCGACCCCCGCTTCACGGGCGGCAATACAGGTCAGCGTGTTCTTGACGACCCGCAGCTCCACCCCCTGCTTGCGGATGAAGCGCCGCAGGGCCGTCATCTCCGCTCCCCTGAGCCCCCGGTAGTCGAGAACCACCACCGCCCGGGCGCGGGACAGTTTCCCCCGCAGCTCCTCGACCGCTGCCACCTTCTCCTGCTGCGGCATCCCCCTCACCCCTTCTTCTGCGCCAGGGCCAGGAGCTCGGCCTCGTCCACCCGGATCCCCGGCCCCATCGTTGCAGAGACGAACACGCGCTGCAGATACCGGCCGCGCACCCCTTCCGGCTTGCGCTCAACCACCGCGCGAACGAGCGCCAGCAAGTTCTCCGCGAGTTTGTCCGCCTCGAAATTCGTCTTACCGAAGATCACGTGGACAATACCACCTCGATCAGCGCGGAACTCGATCATACCCGCCTTGAGCTCGCGCACCGCTGCAGCAACGTCCATCGTCACCGTGTTCGTCTTTGGGGAGGGCATGAGCCCGCGCGGGCCAAGGATCTTCCCCAATCGCCCCACCACGGACATCATGTCCGGGGTCGCCACCACCCGCTCAAACTCGAGCCACCCTTCTTTCTGGATCTTCTCGGCAAGGTCTTCGCCACCGGCGTAATCCGCTCCCGCCACCTCGGCTTCCCGAACCTTCTCCCCGCGGGCGAACACGAGCACCCGCACCGCCTTTCCCGTCCCATGGGGCAAGGCACAGGTCCCTCGCACCTGGTGCTGAGCGGGGTTGATCCCAAGCACGATCGCCGCCTCCGCCGTCTCCGCGAACTTGGCCGTCGCTGTTTTCTTGAGGAGGTCGATCCCTTCCTGAAAGGGATAAGCCCTCTCTTGTTCAAGAAGGGCACCCTTGCTGGCGTAGCTCCGACTGCGTCTCATTGTACCACCTCAAGCCCCATGTTCTCCGCCGTCCCGATCACCATGCGCATCGCCGCCTCAAGGTCATCCGTGTTGAGGTCAGGGAGTTTGCGCTCCGCGATCCGGCGCACTTGCTCCCTGCTCACTTGGCCCACGCGCAGCCGCTTCGCGGTCGGAGATCCGGTCTCTACCCCCGCGGCCTTCTTGAGGAGCACGGCCACCGGCGGTTGCTTGAGCGCAAGGGCGAACGACCGATCCTGGTACACCGCGATCTCCACGGGGATGATGAGGCCAGGCTCTTCCTTCTTCGTCGCCTCGTTGAACTTCTTGCAGAAGTCCATGATGTTGACCTTGTGCTCCCCCAAGGCCGGCCCCACCGGGGGGGCGGGGTTGGCCTGCCCGGCCGGGATCTGGAGCTTGATCTTAGCCACCAGTTGTTTCGCCACCGTCGTCTCCTTACACCTTCTCGATTCCGTCGAACGAAATGCGGACCGGCGTTTCCCGGCCGAAGATCTTCACCATGACCACCGCTTCTTCGGCTTCCTTGTCGATCTCCCGCACTTCGCCCGTGAAGTCAGCAAACGGGCCCTCCACTATCTGGATGACCTCCCCGACCTCGAACTCGACCTCCACCCGCGGCCCTTTTGCCTCCTCTGCCGCCTGAGGGACTTCCATGAGGCCCGCCTTACGCTGCACAAGCAGGATCTCCGGGCCTTCGATCGGCACCGGGCGGGTCTTGCTGCCCACGAACCGCGCCGATCGCTCCAGACCTCGCAGGAGCTCGAACATCTCCTCTTCGTCGAGACCCATCTTCGCAAACACGTAGCCTGGGATCAGTCGCCGCCGTTCGATCCGTTGGACGGAGACCTCACGCTTGTCCTTATACTCCTTGACCTTGACCAGGCCCGAGGCCCGGGCATAGATCTTGTGCTCTTTTTCAATCTCTTCCCCTTCTTCGAGATTCGTCCCCACGCGGACCCGCGGGGGGAGGTAGGCCTCGGGGATGATCCGGGTTTCTTCGGCCCCGTCCTCGTACTGAACCACAAGACGTTTCACCCGTTCCCGAGCCACGATCTGACCCCGATCCGCCGCCACGTACTGCTCATCAGCGTCGACAGCGAGGGGGAGCCCAGGCCGTGTCTTCTCCCCCACCCGTACATCGCGACGCAGCCCTTTTCCCTGAGGGATGAGATACTCGATTTCGGTGTGAGCGGGAGTCTCTGCAATCACCCGCCACAGGGGCTCCGCCGCCAGTACCTCCGCCGGACGGGAGAGGTGCCTTGGAGGTCGGCGGGCGACCACGTCGCCCCGCTGGACGCGCTCGTTCGTCGCCACCAGAAGGTCGTAGTCGTACGGGATGCGGTACTCGCTCGCCCTCCCACGCCCGGACCGAGACGTGACCACTTCTTCCACGGGAACGAAAAAGTACTCCTCCCCTTCCTCCGCATGCCAGGGCTCAAACTGCCGTTGCCATCCCAGATGCCGAACCCGCTCCTCAAGCTGTTGCTTGAGGCGCAGCTCCGACCCAGCATACGTCTGGATGGCGTACCAGCGCTTCCGTTGCATGGGCTCCTCAGCCGCCGAGGAGGATCCGCAGGACTTGCTGGAGGACAACGTCCAACAGCCCGAGATAGATCCCCAGAACCACCGCCAGGAGGAGGATGAGCACGGTGAGGCTCACCACCTCCTTCCGGGAAGGCCAGCTGACACGGCCGATCTCGGTGCGCACAGACGTCACGTAGCCCCGGATCCTCGTCATTGCGTTCATCCTCTTCCCTCACTGGCAGGCCCGGGAGGACTTGAACCCCCAGCCTGCGGATTTGGAGTCCGCCGCTCTGCCACTTGAGCTACGGGCCTCAAACCCCGCGCGCCGGATCGGCCCCACGGGGATATCCTCTCTTAGGTTTCCTTGTGCTCGGTGTGCTTGGAACACCAGCGACAGTGCTTGCTCAACGCAAGTTTCTGGCGGGTGTTGTTCCGATTGCGGCGGGTATGGTAGTTCTGTCGCCCACAACCGGAACAGGCGAGCGTCACAATCTGAACCGTGTCTTTCTTCGCCATGTTACTTGACGACCTTCGTTACGACACCCGCTCCCACGGTGCGGCCACCCTCCCGGATCGCGAACCGGAGCCCTTCGAACATCGCGATGTGCTTCATGAGCTCGCAGCGGAGCTGGTTCACGTTGTCGCCCGGCATGACCATCTCCACACCCGAGGGGAGCTGGACCTCACCCGTCACGTCGGTTGTCCCGAAGTAGAACTGGGGCTTGTAGCCGTTGAAGAACGGACTGTGGCGTCCCCCCTCGTCTTTGGACAGGATATACACCTGAGCCTCGAACTCCGTATGCGGGGTGATGGACCCTGGGGCCGCAAGCACCTGCCCCCGCTCCACCTCGTCCTTCTCGATGCCGCGGAGGAGAATGCCGACGTTGTCTCCGGCGATTGCCTGGTCGAGGATCTTGTTGAACATCTCCAGGCTCGTCGCGACCGTTTTCCGGATCTCGTCCGAGAGGCCAACGATCTCCACCTCCGCACCGGGCAGGATCTTCCCGCGGTCCACCCGCCCCGTGACCACTGTGCCGCGCCCCTTGATGGAGAAGATGTCCTCAACTGGCATGAGGAACGGCTTGTCCTCCTCGCGCTTGGGGAGGGGAATGAAGCTATCCACTGCCGCCACAAGGTCGAGGATCGGCTTGGCCGCCGGGTCAGCGATCGAGTTCGCTTGAAGGGCCTTGAGGGCCGAACCACGGATGATCGGGGTCTCGTCACCGGGGAACTCGTACTTCGAGAGAAGATCGCGGATTTCGATCTCCACCACATCGACGAGGTCCGGGTCCTCCACCGCGTCCACCTTGTTCAGAAACACGACGATCGCCGGCACGTTCACCTGGCGGGCGAGGAGCACGTGCTCCCGGGTCTGAGGCATCGGGCCATCGACCGCGGACACCACGAGGATCGCCCCGTCCATCTGCGCCGCACCGGTGATCATGTTCTTGATGTAGTCCTGGTGTCCCGGGCAGTCGATGTGCGCGTAGTGGCGGTTCTCCGTCTCGTACTCGACGTGGGCGACGTTCACGGTGAGGATCTTCGTCGCATCGCGGCGGAAGAGCTTGGCGTCAGCCTTGGCAACTTCCTCGTAGGACCGATGCTTCGCGAGACCTTTCAGGCCAAGAACCTTGGTGATCGCCGCGGTGAGCGTCGTCTTCCCGTGGTCGATGTGACCGATCGTCCCGATGTTGACATGCGGTTTCGTTCGAACGAATTGTTCCTTTGCCATCCTCCATCCTCCTCGTTTTCCTCCCCAGCATGGGACCGAAGCGGCCCGGCCGCCCGCCCTCGAGAGCCCGCGGTCGGAATCGAACCGACGGCCTCTTCCTTACCAAGGAAGTGCTCTGCCGACTGAGCTACACGGGCGACAAGGCACAGTCTACCCTACCGCGCCCGTGGCGCGCAAGCGCTGGTGGAGGGGGAGGGATTCGAACCCCCGAAGGCCTCAGGCCGCCGGGTTTACAGCCCGGTGCGTTTGGCCGCTTCGCTACCCCTCCGGCAAACCGCTCCGCCCCTCCTCCCTTTCGGCGCAGAAAGCTGAGCCAGTGGCCCGAATCGAACGGGCACCCTTCCGCTTACAAGGCGGATGCTCTGCCATTTGAGCTACACTGGCAGGAGGAAGCCTTCGCTTGGGCGAACCGGGGGCACTATACCGGCGGGGGCAAACCAGGGCAAGGGCAGGATGCGACGATGGGGAACACCCACACCCAGCGCTCGCGGGGGCCATCGAACTCGCAGAAGTAGACCCCCTGCCAAGTGCCCAAGACGAGCTTCCCCGAGAGGACAGGGAGGACAAGGGACGGGCCGAGGAGAGCGGAGCGGACGTGGGCGGGCGAGTTGCCCTCGCTGTGGCGGAACGGATGCTCGGGAACGAGCTTTTTCAGGGCGGCCCCCACGTCGGCCCGCACGTCGGGATCCGTACCTTCGTTTACGGTAAGGGCAGCGGTGGTGTGCGGGCAGAACAGGAGCACCGCCCCATCGGTGATCCCCAGGGAGGACACCGCCCCGCCCACCTCAGGCGTCACAGCGACGATTTCCTCCCGGGCGTGGGTGTGGACCGGGATCTCCACGCGTCTCGGGCCGGCGGTCACCGCAAGGTTCCCTCCAGTTCCGCGATGAGCTGCGCCGGATCTTGAACTTTCTGAACGTGGATCACAACTTCGCCCGATTTTCCCCGCAGCACAGCCATGAGCGGGAGCCCCTTCTCCTCGAGCGCCCGCAGGGCGCGGTAGACGTCGGCGGAAGAAGAAGTCTGGATGAGGATCCGCGTCCCCTCCTCCCCCAGCCCGGCCATGTGGGCGATCCCCCGCAGGAGTCCTGCGCTGGTGAGGACGCCCACCAGGCTCCTCTCCTCGTCTACCACTGGAAGAAGAAGGTAGCGTTCGGAGAGGAGGACCACGGCCCGTTCGAGGGGGTCATTGGGGCTCATCGTGACCGTGGGAGGGGAGGCCACCTTCCCCGCGGGAAGGTTTCCGTCGGAAGCCGAGGCCAGCGCCTTCCGCGTGAGAAAGCCCACGAGGCGCCCTTCCCCATCCACGACAAACAACACCGCCACCCCTGTCACCTCCGCGAGCTTCTGGGCCTCCGCGAGGGGAGCGTCCGCCCGCGCGACAGGCGGGGCCGGGGTCATGAAGTCGCTAACCTTCATCGGCGGCCTTCAGCTGGGCGAGCAAGCGCTCCTGGAGCTGCGTGGGGACGAAGTCGTACCGGGCAAAGGACATCTGGAACGTGGCCCGGCCTTGGGTGAGCGCCTTGAGGTCAAGGGCGTAGGACCGAGTTTCCGCCATCGGGACCTCGACCCGGGTGGTCGTCTTCCCGCCCTCCGCCTCCATGCCCAAGATCCTCCCCCGGCGCGAGGTGATGTCGGAGATGATGTCTCCTGTGAACGCGTCGGGTGCGGTCACCGCAAGAGACATGACCGGTTCAAGGAGCGTGGGCTCGGCGCTTTCGGCCGCCATCTTGAACGCCGTCCGGGCAGCGATCTTGAACGAGAGTTCAGACGAGTCCACTTCGTGGTAGGTACCGTAGTACACGGCTGCTCGCACGTCCACCACCGGGAACCCGGCAAGGACCCCTTCATCGAGGGCCTCGCGCACCCCTTTTTCCACACCGGGAATGAACTGTTGAGGGATCACCCCCCCCTTGATCTCGTCCGCGAACTCGAACCCGGCCCCGCGGGGGAGGGGCTCGATCCTCAGGTGGACTTCGCCGAACTGGCCGTGACCCCCGGTCTGCTTCTTATGGCGGTACATCGCGGTGGCGACCTTGCGGATCGTCTCTCGGTACGGGACCTTGGGGACCCGGTACTGCACCTCCACCCCGTACTTGTTGCGCAACCGCTCGGCCAAGACATCGAGCTGGACGTCGCCCATTCCCGCAACAAGGCCCTCCTTGGTCACCGGGTCGCGATGGAAGGTCAGGGTAGCCTTCGTTGCGGCGAGGTCACGGAGGGCGGCGCCCACTTTCTCCTCCTCGGCCTGGGACTTGGCCGCCATCGCCCGGATGAACACGGGCTTCGGGAACGGAATCGGGGGCTCGAGCTCCCCGGTTGGGCCGGAGGCAAGCGTCGCCCCGAGCTCAACCCCCTCGATCTTCCCCAGGGCGGCGATGCTCCCCGCCACAGCGTGCCCCGCCTTCTCGAGCTTCGCCCCGGAAAAGGCGTACACGTCGCGAACCTGGACCTTATCCTTGGTGCCAAGGTTGAACAGGGTGTCCCCGTCGCGAACCGCGCCGCTCAGAACCTTCACGTAGGCCAGCCGGCCCAGGTAGGGATCAAGGGCCAAGGAGAACACGCGGAGCCGCGCCCCCGCGCCCTCCCTCCCGTCCGGCGCGAGGAAGAGAACCGTGTCGAGCAGTTCCTTCACCCCGTATCCGGTGGGGACCGAACCCCACAGCACGGGGGCGAACCGCCCCGAGAGCATCCCCGACCGAACAGCGGCCAGGACCTCCTCCCGCGACGGTTTCTCGTCGGCAAGGACCTTCTCCAGAAGCGTATCGTCGCACGTCGCCGCTTCCTCGACAAGCTCGGAGAGAAGCTCCTCGGTGCGGGCCTTGACCTTCTCTGTTACGGGTGGCTTCCCAGAGGTGGGGGCGCCGGTGAACACGTCCACCACGCCCAAGAACCCCTCCCCGCCCCGCACAGGGACCTGCAGCGGGACGAAGTTGCCCTCCAGGGCGCCCCGGACCGCCGCAAGCGCCTCGTCAGGATTCGCAAGGGGTTTGTCGAGCATGTTCACGAACACCACCGCCGGACGCCGGGCCGCGCGGCGGATCTCCCATGCCTGCTCCGTAACCACCTCCACCGGCTTCTCGGCGTTCACGACGAGCACGACGAGGTCGGCGGCCTCCACTCCCTTGTGGACCTCCTCGATGAACTCCCCGAGGCCCGGGGTCACGAGGAGGTCGAGCCGCCTGCCTTGCCAGGTACAGGACGCGGCGGAAAGGTCGATGGACTGCTTGCGGCTCTTCTCCTCGGGCGTGCGGTCCAGAACGATTTCCCCCGTCACCCCCGCCGCGCGGAGGAGGGCCTCCGCCAGAGCGGTCTTCCCCGAGCCGGAGTGGCCAACGAAGCATACGCTGTGGGCTTGTCTCATCCCGATCACCTCAGAAGTTGCTTGGCGACGCGGCGGCAGTATATCCTACCGGGGAGAGGGCAAACAAAGGGGGAGCCATGGGGTTCCTACGCAGTCGAGCAAGCAAGGTCCACGACATGGTCGTTGAGCACCTGGCGCTCGTCGCGGAAGCGGTCGCGGCGATGGCCAAGGGCGTCCAAGCCCATCTCGACGGCCGGCCGTGGGACGAAATAGAGGAAATCGCGGTGGAGACCCATCGCAAGGAGGCGAGGGCCGATGACGTTCGCCGAGCCGCGGAGCGGGAGATGGTCCGCGGGGCCCTCCTAGCGGGGACGCGGAGGAGTCTACTGGACATCGTGGAAGGGGTGGACGGCTTGGCGAACGCCGCGGAGGGGGCGATGTACTTCCTCTCGCTTCAGCGAATCGCCATCCCCGGGCTTCTCCATCCCCTCGTCCAGGACGCGGTGGGGACGATTCAGGAGCAGATGAGGGAGGTGAAGGCAGCGGTCGTGGGCCTCCTCGATGGCGATCCCGAGGTGATCCAGCGTGCTGAACAAGTGGAACGGCTGGAGAGTCGGGTGGACGAGCTCGAGCGGCGGGCCATCTCCCGCTTGTTTGCGACCGATCTCCCTTTGGCGGAGAAGATCCTCGCCCGGCAGTTCCTGGAGAAGCTCGGGGAGATCTCCGACCGGGCCGAGGACATCTCCGACCTCGTCGTGATGGCGATCGCGGTGCGGAGGCCGTGAGGGGAAAAGCGTTGTGAGGCCAGGAGGTGGGTGATCATGGGACAGGTGTTGGATTTCTTCACGGGTCGGCGCCCTCTGATCTCGTTTCGGGCGCATGCGGTAGCGGTGGAAGACGCGGCCGAGGAACTGGGCCGGCAGACCCGGGCCTGGCTGAGGGGCGAACCTGTGAACGCCGAGATCGTCAGCCAGAAGGAGCACCAGGCGGACATCATCAAGCGCGATATCCGTAACCAGCTTACGCGTAGGCGGCGGCTCCTCTTCCCCCGCTCGGCCTTGTACGAGCTTCTGTGGCACGAGGACCAGATCGCGGACCTATGCCAGGACGCGGCGCTCCTGATGGCGCTCCGGCGCCCCACTCTGGGGGTCGCGCTCGAGGACGCGTACCGGACGCTCGCCGAGGCCGTGAGCCGGATCGTCCACGCCTATGGGGTGGCAATCGAGGACTTCGACGCCGCCCTCACGGCACGGAACCTCCGTGAGGTGGCGGGCAAGATCGCGGAAGGGGTAGACAGAATCAATCAATTAGAGCACGAGTCCGACCTCGTGGAGCGGGAGATCGTGGCCGCGATTTATGCTACCGAGGATCTGCCCCCGTTCGATCGCTACCACCTGATCCAGCTTGTCCTCATGCTAGGGGGGATCGCCGACCAGGTGGAGAATGCGGCCGGGGATCTGCGGGCGATGGTCGCGGGGGCTTGAAGGCAGGGTCTTCCACTCCCGAGCACCCAAGGAGGCGAAACCGATATGGAGACAGTTGTTGTCTACTACAGCCGCTACGGGACCACGCGCACGATCGCCACGGCCCTCGCTAGGGAGCTCGGAGCCGAGGGGAGGGAGATCAAGGCCGCGCGCGAGTACGGCTTTCTGGGGATGGGGTTCCGCGCTGCGTTCGGGATTCGCATGCCGATCCAACCGATGAACCTTGATTTCTCCGGCGTGGAGCGGATCGTCCTCTGCACCCCGATCTGGGCCGGACGGCCAGCAAACCCGGCGCGGACATTCCTCAGGGAGGCGAATCTCAACGGAAAGAGGCTGATTGTCCTCTTCTCCTCGGCCTCCCACACGGGCAGCGGTAGCGGCCCGGCGCTGGAGACGATCCGCAAGTGCGTCGCCGGCAAGAAGGTAGAGGTCGAGACGACGGGGGGGATCGTGACCCGCGGGAAGGACGA
>JBBIQN010000019.1:0-30659 GCA_037442305.1 Candidatus Bipolaricaulota bacterium | reverse complement strand
CACACCCGGATGCAGAGCTGGCACCCGATGCACTTCTCCCGGTCGTAGGCGATCTTCCCCCGGAACCGGGGCGGCACAGGCACGGGCGGGACAAGCTTCGCCTTCCCTGCCTGAACCTTCCCCAGGAACCCGAGCACGGACTTGGGCATGTACTTCGCCGGGAACCGGTTCGTGGCCGGCTTGGTGAAGAGCTGGGAGAACAGGGTCTTGAGGATCATCCCACCACCATCCGGTCGAGCACGAGCAACACCAGCCCCGCCACGGCGACGGCGGTGATCTGGAGCCAGAACCCCCGCGCCACCTGGTCGATCTTGAGCCGGGCCATCGCCACGCGCACCGTGGTCACCGCCGCGAACATCACGACGAAGATCTTCAGGAGATGGAACACGAGGTCCACCGCCTGGGCGCCGGCTCCGGAGAGGCCGAGGAGGCCAGCGATCCCGTACGGGGCGAACAGGGTCACGACGAGGGCGGCCATGGCGATCGTCTTCGCCGCGTCGGCGAGGTAGAAGAGCGCGAGGTAGACCCCGGAGTACTCGACCATGAGGCCGCCGGCGATCTCGGTCTCCGCCTCGGGGATGTCGAACGGGATCTTGGACAGCTCGGCCGGGGTCACGATCAGAAGGCACGCGGCGAGGATCGCCAGGCCGATCACCCCCAACGGCCCAACCAGGGCCCACAAGGGCGCCGCGGCGATCGCCCCGAGCGAGAACGCGGGACCGCCCCCGAGGGTCGCCAGTCGCCACACCACGCCGACCACGGCCACGGCGAGCGGGAACTCGTACGACATCAGCATGACGATCTCGCGCTGCGCGCCCACGGTGGCCAGGGGCGACCCGGAGGCGAACCCCCCAAGCGCCATCGCCACGGCAGGCACGGCGAGGAGGTACAGGACGAGGATCGCGTCGCCGCCGCTCCGGAGGATCGCGGGGAACGGCCCCCACGGGAGGTAGAGGAGGACCGTGAACGAGGCGATCACGGCCAGGAACGGCATCGCCTTGAACAGCCACCCCACGGCGTCCTTGGGGACGACGCTCTCCTTCACGAGGAGCTTGCCCACGTCGAGGAACGGCTGGCGGAGCGGAGGGCCGATCCGCGCCTGCATCCGCGCAGCGAGCTTGCGGTCGAACCCCTTGTACACGAGCCCGAGAAGCCCTCCGCCCACGAGCACCGTTGCCGCCTGCCACACGAGGTGGAGCGCGGTCATGCGGCACCTCCGTGACGGGGGACGGGTGACAGGTGACGGGTGAGGCGTTCCGTCTTCTCCCGGGAGAGGCGGAGGAGTTCTTCCTTGAGCACCGTCCCCGGGGAGCCGTCGCGCACGACGTGCACGCGGTCCATGCAGCACATGCAAGGGTCGATCGAGGCGGCGACGATCGGGATGTCGGCCACCTCCTGGTCCCGGAACATCGGGACCCAGCTCATGAGGTTCGAGTACGTCGGCGCCTTCACCTTCCACACCATCGGCTCCTCGACGCCGGCTTCGAGGCGGATGTAGTGGATGACCTCGCCCCGCGGCGCCTCGTGGTAGCCCAAGCCTTCCCCCTCGGCTTTCTTGAGGTGGGCGAGGAGCGCGGGGACCTTGGGGAACGAGGTGATCTCGCCCTCTGGCATTTCGTACAGGCACTTCTCGATGAGGTCGAGGGACTGGGCGACCTCGAGGAGCCGCACCACGGCCTTGTCGTACACGTCGCCCCGCGGTTCGAGCCCGTAGTCGCGGGGGGTGATCGCCTTCACCCCGAGCTCGCCGTACACAAGGTACGGCCGATCCTGCCGCACGTCCTTGGAGAGGCCCGACGCCCGCGCAGTGGGCCCCACCGCGCACAGGGAATCGGCCTCTTCGGCTGTGAGGATCCCCACGTTCCGCGTCCGCGCCTCCACGGACGGGTCGCGGAGGAACGCGTCGAGGAGCTCGTCCAAGAGGCCGCGGTAGTAGCGAGCCATCGCTTCGACTTTCGGGATCTGCTCGGGGGCGACGTCCCGCCGCACCCCGCCGTAGATGGGGAGCGCGTAGTCGATCCGGTTCCCGGACAGCTCCTCGAGGAGGTCCAACACCTGCTCCCGCACCTTCCACGTGAGGTGGAGCAGGGTGTCGAACCCCAGCTCGTGGGCGGCGACGCCGGCCCACAGGAGGTGGGAGTGGATTCGCTCCAGCTCGGAGTAGATCACCCGCAGATACTGGGCGCGGGGAGGGACCTCGATCCCCGCCGCCCGCTCCACCGCGAGCGTGATCGCGATCGGGTGGGAGATCGAGCAGATCCCGCAAATCCGCTCGGAGAGATAGAGGATCTGGATCAGGTTCCGCTTCATCGCCATAAACTCGATTCCGCGGTGGGCGAACCCGGTGCGGATGTCTACGCCGCGGATCCGCTCCCCCTCCACCTGGAACGTGAACCGGATCGGCTCCTTCAAGGCGGGGTGGATGGGGCCGATCGGAATTTCGTACACGTTCTGGGTCTCAGCCATTCTTCCCCTCCCACTCCACCAGCCGGTTCACGAGCTTCGCCGTCTCCGGGTCGTCCTTCCGCCACGGGTGTCCGGGGAAATCGTCGGGGAGGAACACGTGCGCGGTGGACGGGATCCCTGTGAACGAGAGCCCAAGGAACTCGATCTTCTCCCGCTCCGAGGTCTCCGCCCCCGGCAGGAGGTGGCAGATCGAGGGGAGGACGGGGTCGCTCTTGGACACGGTCACGCGAAGGGTGACGGTTACCTCTCCCCCGGGCGTGCCGTACCCGACGGCGAAGTGGTACAGAAGTTCGATCCCCTCGCCCGCGTCCCGACCGGAGATGACGGAGATATGCAGCGGGCCGGCGGCCTTGAGGGCCGCCACCGCGGGGACAAGTCCCTCGCGGGAAACCGTGGCCCACAGCTCGGGAACCTCGACCCGCGTCCGCACCCCCACCGGCCGGGATCGGAGCTCGGCCTCGAGACCGGGCACGGCGGACGCGAGCGTCTTCTTGACTTGATCGGCGGTCATCGCTTCTCCCCGGCAAGTTGCTCGAGCTTCGCCACCGCGGTCACCACACCGTGGATGATCGCCTCCGGCCGCGGCGGGCACCCCGGGACGTAGGCCGCCACGGGAACGATCTTGTCCACCGGGCCGACCACGTTGTAGCTGTCGTAGAACACGCCCGAGGTCGCGCCGCACCCGCCAACCACGACCACAGCCTTCGGGTCCGGAGTCTGCTCGTAAACGCGCTTCAGCCGCTCCGCCATCGGCCGAGTTACCGGCCCGGTGACGAGGAGGACGTCGGCGTGACGCGGGGTGCCGACAAGCTTGATCCCGAACCGCTCCACGTCATAGCGGGGGGTGAGGGCGGCCACGATCTCGATGTCGCAGCCGTTGCACGAGCCGGTGGCGATGTGAAACACCCACAGCGCCCGCTTGAACGACGATAGGCCCATCTCAGCCCCCCACGAGGACGATCAAGAACACCACAGCCAAGATGACCACCAGCCATCCCACGTAGTCGTTGACGAGCCCAGTGTGGAACAGACGCAGCCGCTCGACGTAGGGCCGCAGCCCTTCCACGAACCCCCAGTACAGGTGCCCGCCCCCGACGTGGGCTCCCTCCATCTTCTCGCCGGACAGGAACGGGAGTTCGCCGTCTGTGCCCCGGGTGTAGTCGCGCCGACCGCGGGCCCACACGACGAGAGCGAGGACGGTCACCCCCGCCGCGGCGGCGAGCCAGAGGAGCGGGTTCCAGAAGCCATGGCCGGTGAGAAGGGTCATCGTCCCAACACCGCCCGGAGGTAGAGGTCGCGACCCTTCCACAACGCGTCCGCCGCCGGCATCACAAGGTAGCGGACGACGAGATTGGGGAACAAACCCAGAGCGAGAATGCCCAGAGCGAGAACGCCCATCGCCACGAGCATCGGCACAGGAACCGGCTCGGGTCGGGAGAGCTTGGGCCCGAGGAACGCTCCCTGAAACGCCTTCACGAACACGGCGAGGAGGAGGATCGAGGCGAGGATCGCCAACGCGGACAGGATCGGGGAGAGGAGGAAGCTTGACTGGTAGATCATCAGCTTCGACGCGAACCCGTTGAGGGGCGGGATCCCCGCCAGGGCGAGCGAGCCCAACAGGAAGAAACCCGCCGTCCACTTGAGGTCGTGCCCCAGCCCGCCCAGGTTCCCGAGGTTCCGGTTCCCCGCGGCCTTCTCCACCGCCCCCACGGCCAGGAAGAGAAGCCCGATCGCCACCGCATCGTTCAGCATATGGAAGATCCCGCCCTGGATCGCCACGAGCCCGTACGCAGGCCGCGCAGCGATCACGGTCAGGCCGACCCCGACCCCGAGAAGCATGTACCCGATCTGGGACACGGCTCCGAACGCAACGAGCCGGCCAAGGTCCATCTGGACCACGGCCATCAGGGCCGCCACGAGAAGGGTTAAGGTGCCGAGGGCCACCACCAGCCACCCGATCGCCGGGTCGGCGAGCCCCCCGTAGAGGGTGAACAGGACCCGGAACAGAGCGTAGAGCGAGATCTGGGTGTTGGCGACGAGGAGGATCACCGCCTGGGCCGGGGCCTCGCCGTACGCATCGGGTGCCCACATGTGCAAGGGCACTGCCCCAGCTTTCATGAGAAGCCCACCCAGAAGGAGCCCGAGCGCGATCCGGTCCACCGTCGTCCCCTGGATGAGCCGGGCGAGGTGGGCGAGGTTGAGCGCCCCGTACTCGCCGTAGAGGAGGGCGATCGCGAGGAGGACGAACAGCCCTCCCACGGTGTACATGACCATCGTCTTGAACGCCGCCTCCGGGCCGCGGGACGACCAAGTGCGGTACCCGATCAGGCCGCACGCGGCAATCGAGGTCACCTCGAAGAACACGAACAGGTTGAACAGGTCGCCGGTGAACGCCATCCCGAGCATCCCCGCCCAGAGGAGGGTGCCCAGCGTGAGGGCAAGGGTTTTCCCCTCGTCCTCCGCGAGGTACCGCCAGGCGTAGACGAACCCCACCACGGCCACGAGGGCGGCGATGAGGCCCATGAAGGCGCTGAGGGCGTCCACGGCGAGTACGATCCGGATCGGAAACCCTCCCGGCGCGACCGCGTCCCGTGGCCACGCCGCCCCCAGCGTGTAGACCTGGATTCCGGCCGTGTAGACCTGTACGGCAACGAGGACCGTGAGGGCGGCGGTGCCCGCCGCGACGAGGACGAGCCACAGGTCGCGCAGAAGCTTATGGAGCTTCGCCCACAACGGGAGCGCAAACGCGCCCAGCAGGGGCACGACGATGGCGAGGATCGGGGCGTGCGCGGCGAGGTTCATCCTGAGAGCTCCGTGACCTTGCACCCGTCGAGGGTCTTCTTGTGGCGGTGGATCACGACGACGAACGCCAGCATGAGGGCGGTGGTGGCGAGCCCGATCACGATGCTCGTCAGGGTGAGGGCCTGGGGCGTGGGGAGGACCATCGTCGCGTCCGGCGGGGCGTAGGTGTAGATGGGGACGATCCCTCCCCTCACGTAGCCCGTGGCCACGAGGTAGAGATTGACCCCATTCTCGATCAGCTTGATCCCGATCACGATCTTGATGAGGTTCCGCCGGAAGAGGAGGGCCCACAGCCCGAGGAGGACGAGGACCATGCACACGGCGAACGGCGTGTTACCGATCATCGTCGCCCCCGAACAGGCCGAACAGGACCATCACCGCGCCCAACCCGCCCAGCACCTTGAACCCTACCGCCCAGTTCATGAGGGGAAGGGTCCCGGCGGTGTTGAGGTAGCCGGGGTTTGGGCCGGTGGGCACGGGAGACCCAAACAGGCCTCCCATCCCGGCGAGGGAGTTCGCGAAGAACGTGAACCCGAGCCCGACGAACCCCAGGACCACGAACGCGACCCCGCCCAGGTCCTCGAGGGTCGAGAACGGGGACTTCAGCCCCTTCACCGACGGCGCGCCGAACGCGACGAGGACGAGGGCCACCGCGGAGGCGGCCACCGCCCCTCCCTGGAACCCGCCGCCCGGGGTGAGGTGCCCGTGGAGGATCACGTACCCCCCGAACACGAGGATCACCGGGACGAGAATCCGAGCGACCGTGCGCACGACGACGCTCATCGCCTCAGCCTCCGCAGGATGAGGGCCACGCCGATCACGGCGGTGAACAGCACGGTCGCCTCGCCCAACGTGTCGTAGCCTCGGTAGTCGAACACGATCGCGGTGACGACGTTGTTCGCCGCCACCTCCTCCTGCGACCAGGTGTTGAAGTAGCGGTCCATGAGGTCGAACCGCGGCGCGCCGAACGGACGCATCCGCGACCCGCCGAGGAGGAGACACCCTGCCACCACCAGGAACGCGGCCAGCGTCACCCACCGCTTCATTCCTCCTCCTTACGCTGCGTCTTGCGGATCGCGAGGATGAAGATCGCCGTGGTCAGTGCCGCCCCGACCCCGGCCTCGGCAATCGCCACGTCCGGAGCCTGAAGCAAGTAGAACTGAAGGGAAAGCAGGAGGCTCGACCCGGCGAGAGCGATCACACTCGCGAGAAGATCCTTCAGCCACACGGCAAGCACCGAACCCCCCACGATGAGGACGAGGATCACGACCTGCAGGACGGCGAGGATCGTCATCCGTTCTCCGGGGGTCCGTGGTCCGTGGTCCGTGGTCCGTGACCGGCTTCCTCGAGGCGGTCGACGACCGCACGGAACGGCTTGATCCCCGACCGATGGGCGGCCCGCGCCAGGGCGTGGGACCCGGTGGGGTTCGTCAAGAGGAGGAACACGAGCGCTAGAAACGCCCGCACCGCCATCGTCCCGCCTGCTCCGCCGCCCTGGACGATCCCGTACACGGCGACGGCGAGGATGGAGAAGATGGAGCCGAAGGTGGTGCATTTCGTTGCGCCGTGGATGCGCGTGTACACATCGGGAAACCGGATCAGCGCCACCGCCCCGAGCGCGTTGAACAGGGCCCCCACGGCGAGAAACGCGTAGATGAGCCCGTTCACGACAGCCCCCGTTCCAGGTACCGAGCGATGTACAGCGTCCCTACGTAGGACAGGAGCGCATACACGAGAGCTACATCAAGAAGGACAACCAGGTTGAACGCCGCGCCGAGGAGGACCATCGTCGCCACGACGAGCGTGTTGATCGTGTCCAACGCCACGGCACGATCGGCGGCGGTGGGACCGATCGAGAGCCGCACCATGCACACGAGGATGAACCCCAGCATGGACAGGCCGGCGAGGGCGAACGGCAGACTGACGATCATTCGGCAACCATCCGCGCCCACTTCGGGAACGGTCCGCACACGGCGTCCGCCGTCGGGGAGGCATCGGTCACGTTGATCCAGTGAACGAAGAAATCGCCCGTAGCGTCATCCACATCCATCGTCAGGGTGCCCGGGGTGAGGGTGATCGAGTTGGCAAGGAACGTGCGGCCGCCATCGGTCTTGAGAGCGGGGTTGAAGCGGACAATACCGGGATTGATCCGGCCAGTGATCACGCGCCACGCTACGTCCAGATTGGCCTTGGCCATCGCGTAGAAGAACGGGCCCGCAAGGTAGAGGAGGAACAAGAGCCACCGGTGGGGTTGGAGCAGCCTCCACCCGCCTCGTTTCCAGACGAGCGGACCGGCGGCGAGGCCTACGAGGACGGCGATGACCGCCCCAGCAATCAGCTCATCCGGCGCCCACAGTCCCCACCGTCCGCTGAAGGAGGAGAACACAAGGTAGAGGGCAAACACGAGAAGAGCCGTTATCTTCCACTCCGCCACCCGGCGCATACGGGGCGGACTATAGCACGCCGCCCCGGACGGTGCAACAGGAGTATCATCGTCCCTTATGCACGACATCCGAGTGCCAACCGAAGATGTGCTCAAGCACCAACTGGAGCTCGCGGCCCGGAACTACGAACAGCTGCGGAAGCGGGGGATCCGGGCGGTCAACGTGATGGGGGCGATCGGGTCGGGGAAGACCCTCCTCATCCTGCGCATGGCCGAGCGGCTGAAGGAGAAGGGGTTGCGGGTGGGGGCAATCGCCGGCGATGTGGCCGGGGACGACGACTACCGCAAGTTCATCTCCGCCGGGCTCGTCGCCGCGAACCTCAGCACGGGCGACGACTGCCACCTCGACGCCCACCGCGTGGGCCACGCCCTGGAGACGTTCCCGCTGGCGGAGGCGGACGTCCTGTTCATCGAGAACGTGGGGAACCTCGTGTGTCCAGCAGACTTCCCCTTGGGGACGGAAGCTGACCTCGTCGTCATCTCCGTTACCGAAGGGGACGACATGGTGCGCAAGCACCCCAAGATCTTCGCCCAAACCGACGTTCTCGCGGTGAACAAGGTGGACCTGGCGAGCTTCGTGGGTGTGGATCCCGGGCAGCTTGTCGCCGACTACCGCCGGCTCAACCCGCACGGTCGGGCCGTCCTCACCGACGCCAAGAGCGGCCGCGGGGTGGACGATCTCCTCTCCTCCCTCGGCCTCTAGTGCACGAGTACTCTCTCTCCCAGGCGCTCCTTGACGGACTGACCGAGCACCTCCAGGCCCACCCCGTGGAGGGCCGGGTGCGGGCGATCCACGTCCGCAAAGGGGAGCTGCTCGTCCTTTCCGAGGAAGCCCTCGCCGAGGCGTGGCGGATCCTCACCGAGGGAACTGCGGTCGCTGGCTCCGAGCTCCGAATCGAGAAGGTCCCGGTGAAGGTGCGCTGCCCGGAATGCGGATACGCGGGACCTGTAGAGTACGCAACCGAGGAAGGGTGGCACTTCGTCGTGCCCATCCTCGCCTGCCCGCGGTGCGAGGGGAAGGCGGAAGTGATCGCGGGCCGCGACCTCGCCATCGTCGGCCTGGCCGTGGACGAACCCAACCACACCTCTGCCGACCCCGGCTCGCCCTCCCTTCCCGCCCCTTGACGACAAGCGGAGCGTCGGGTATCCACCACACATCTTGTGGAACAAAAGGAGGACCCATGATCATGGGACGTAAAGGTACAAGGACGGAGATCGGCGCAGTCGCCGTTCTAGCGAGCCTGTTCTTCTCGGTGGTGGCCCTGGGCCAGGCCACGGGCGAGGTCGTCGTGTCGGCCACGCTCGCTGGATCCCCGGTGGATGTGAAGATCACCCTCCGGATCGGGACCGAGGTGAAGGGGATCTTCTACAGCCCGGTTGCACACCCGGGCCGTGTCTCCATCGTTCTCTCTCCCGGCTCGTACACCCTTGTCGCCGACCACGGCGCCGGCTTCAGCCGGGGGGCCGAGGTCCGGACGGTCACCGTCCGCGCCGGGGAGAAGGCCGAGGTCCGGATTGAGTTTCCGGTTGGGTTCTCCCCCGCCCAGGCGTGGGGCTACTACTCGGCCGACCCCCACGCCCACTCGAGTGCAAGCTTCGACGCCACGACCCCCCCGGACGAGCTCGTGGCCGTCCTGCGTGCGGCGGACCTCGACCTTGGGTTTCTCACCGATCACAACACCTGCGACGGGCATGCGCTGTTCTCCTCCACCGCTGCCCAGCGAGGGTTCCCGGTGGTCCTTGGGATCGAGATCACTGCCTTCCGCTGGCACTGGAACGCGTTCCCCGTGAACGCATACGTCCCGAACATCGATCCTTTGGTGTGGATGGGGGTTGGATCCCCTGCCTCCACGTTCGCCGAGGCCCGCCGCCAAGGGGCGCGGTTCATCCAAGTGAACCACCCCTACTGGTCCGGGGCGCCCTATTTCGAGGCCTTGGGAAAGCCGTTTTTCGACCCGAACTTCGATCTCATCGAGATCGTCAACGGCGCGTTCGAGGACGACGACGGGAAGGCCGTGGCGCAGGCGTTCAGGTTTTGGAACGAGGGGAAGAGGTACGTGGCCGTTGGGGTAAGCGACGCCCATCTATGGAAGGACCCGAACGACCCCTACGGCCGGCCCCGAACTTACGCCTACGTGGAAGGGGAACTCACGGTGGAGAAATGGCTCACCGCCCTGGGGCAGGGGCGGGCGTTTGTCACCTACGGCCCTCTCGTCAACTTCACCGCCCAGAATGGCGCCGCCCGTCCCGGGGACACCGTGATCCTCAGCTCAGGCCAAGAGATCCGGCTCCAGGCCGAGCTCCGGGTCGCCCCGCGGGAGGTGTCGCGCGGGCTAGAGGTCGCCCACGTCATCCGGAATGGAGCGGTCGTACGCGAGTTCGCGCTCGGCGGAAAGGCGGAAGCCACGATCTCCCTCACGGACACGCCCGGCAAGTCCGGCTGGTACATCGTGCGCACCGTGGCCACCGATGGCGATCAGGCGTACACGAACCCGATCTGGGTCGAGGTGCGGTAGGGCCATTCGTCGGTTGAGCCGGGAGTTGCCAGGCAGGGGGTTGAGCCTGGGAGCGGTTGCGCGGTGGCGGTTCCCTTCCGGGCGGATGCGCAGGCGCTGAATCCAGTTGCGGGCCATCGCGCGGGGTCCTCCTCGCCGGGCGCGGGGCCGGGGGGGGAGAGGAGTGCCGGCCGACCAGTCCACCTCTCTCCCGGCAGGCCCCCGGTCGTAGGCTTCGCTGCCGGGTACCATCGCCGGGAAAGGAGGTAGCCCATGCCAAAGCTCATGATAGGGAAGATCCCGTGGGAGGAGCGACCCCCAGGTTCAGCGGAGTTGGTGTGGAGGTCCGTGAAGAACCCGATCATCACCAAGCGCGACGTGCCGGGAGTGAGGAGCGTGTTCAATAGCGCCGTGGTGCCGTTCCGTGACGGTTTCGCGGGCGTCTTCCGCTGTGATGACCTGACGTGGAGGATGGACCTTTACTGCGGGTTTAGCGGCGACGGCGTCCACTGGACCATCAACCCCCACCCGATCGAGTGGATCACTCAAGATAAGGAGATCGCTCGCTTGGAGTACCGCTACGATCCACGGGTGGTGCTGATGGACGACCGGTATCACATCACGTGGTGCAACGGGTATCACGGCCCGACGATCGGCGTCGGTTGCACCACCGATTTCGAGCGGTTCCAGCAGCAGGAAAACGCGTTCCTTCCCTACAACCGCAACGGCGTCCTGTTCCCCCGGAAGATCCGCGGGAAGTATGCGCTGCTGAGCCGGCCCAGCGACCGTGGGCACACCCCGTTCGGCGACATGTTCTACAGCGAGAGTCCCGATCTGGTGCATTGGGGACGTCACCGGTTCGTGATGGGCCCGACCTCGGGCTGGCAGAGCACCAAGGTGGGCGCCGGTCCAGTTCCCGTGGAGACCGCTAGCGGTTGGCTCCTCTTCTACCACGGGGTCATCACCCAGTGCAACGGCTTCGTCTATAGCATGGGGGCCGCTCTTCTCGATCTGGACGAGCCGTGGAAGGTCATCCGCCGCACCCGATCCGCTCTGCTAACCCCTGAACAGGACTACGAGCGGGTCGGTGACACCCCGAACGTGGTGTTCCCGTGCGGTCTTCTGGCCGACATGGGCCACGACCGACTCGCCATCTACTACGGAGCGGCGGACACCGTGGTGGGGGTCGCCTATTGCCATCTGGGGGAGATCTTGACCTTCCTCGACAGGGATGGGAGGTGAGCCGGTCCATCACCGTCGGTCAGCCGGGAGGAGGGCCTGCAGGAGGGGGTCAAGCCAGGAATCGCTTCCCGCGTCGTACACCCCAAACCCAGCGCAGAACTCCCAATACACCCAGGGGATGTCGAGGCGTTCGGCCTCCCGGGCCACCCACTGCGTCCACTCCACCCGGGACGCAAGGTCGGCCCTCCCGTAGGCGCCGAACTCCCCAAGGAGCAGGGGGCGTCCCTGCTCGCGGGCCCACCGGGCAGCAGATTCCAGCGCGACCGTCACCTCCCTTCGCTCGGCGAGCCCACCTGTCCAGCGCGTTCCTCGCCAAGCGGAACTCCCTGCCACCCACTCCGCCCCTTGATGAGTGAATCGAAACGGCTCGTAGTAATGGAACGTCACCACAAGGCGCCGATCGTGGGCCGGCAGCTGCAAGGTGGACAGGGCCTGGGGGTGGTTCCATTCCACCGGACCGATCACGACCCACCGGCGCGGGTTGGCAGGTCGGATCGTGGCGAGAGCCTGCTGAAGTAGCTCATTCCACAGCGAGCTTGTCACCCGTCCATGCGGTTCGTTGAGAAGCTCGAACAGCACCGTGTCCGGGAACGCGGCGAAGCGATGGGCGATCTGGTCCCATAGCGCCAGGAACCTAACCCAGTGGGCCTCTGGTTCAGCCACAAATTCATCGTAGTGGTGAACATTGAGGATGACGTTCAGGCCGTGGGCAATCGCCCGGTCAACTACCCACCCCACCCGGCGGAGGAAGTCTTCGTTGATCGTATAAGGCGGCTCCAGAGCGGCATGAGCGGACCACTTGACGGGCACCCGGACCGTGTCAAACCCCGCCTCCTTGATCAACTGGAAGTACCTCTCGTGGAGGACGACGCCCCACGCGCCTTCGTAGGGTGCCTCAAGCGCATTGCCTAGGTTAACACCGCGGCGAAGCCCGAGCCCGTCGTGCATCGTCGGCTCAGCCTCCCTTCCCCACTGTGCCGCCGCCAGGACAATCACCGCTCCCGCTGCCACAAGCCGCAGAGCCTTGCACACCGCCTTCGAGTTCATGACCGGCGCTCCCTGTGACTTGCCATCCCCGCCCCCTTGGGATCACCGCCGTTCCTTCTTAGACCTCAGTCGCACCGCATAGAGGACCAAAAGTCCCAGCGCCGCCGCGCCGGCCAGCGCGCGAAACAGCCCCGCCCCGCCGAAGGCGTCGAGCAACCACCCTCCTACGACCGAGCCCGCGACCGAGGACGCACTGAACGCCACGAGATTGAACACCGCGATCGCCACGGTAGCATGCCCCGGCGGGGCCACACTCGCCACATAGGTGACTCCCCCCACCAAGAAGAGCGCGAACGACACACCGTGGATTGACTGCAAGGCCACTGCCGCGGCGGGCGTCCTGGCAAACGAGAGTGCCAACCACCGGACCGCCAACGCCACGTACGCCGCCTTGACCATGCCCGTCGCCCCCAGCCAGCCGATCAGCTTCTTTCCCCACAACATGACGGGGATCTCGGTGAGGGCGCCTACCGTCCAAGCCATACCGATCAGCGCCTCGTTTGCCCCCAGCCCGTCCAGGAAGATGCTGAGGAACGTATTCCCAGCGGCGAAGGTCGTTCCGAGAACGAACGCTCCGCCCAGGAACGTGAGAAACGGTGCCTGTCCGGCGAGCTTCCGCATCCCATGCCACAGGGATTGCCTCTTCCCTATACTCGTTCCCGGCTTGGCGAGCTGGCATGCCCCGAGGGCCATCGCCATGAGGGAGATGAGCCCGTAGAAAGCTAGTCGGAGCCCAAAGCGGCGTACGAGCTCCCCCATGATGAGGGCCGAGACAGCCCACCCCACAGTCCCCCAAGCGCGCATCGTTCCGAAGGAAGTCTCAGAGCGGTCCGCCGCGCGGACGGCCCTGCTGTCCAGGAGGGGCCCGAGAGGGCTTGCCACCAAGGTGTATAGGGACGCCCAACCGATGATCGCCCCGTATTCGCGGGCGCGCGACAGGAGTGCCGCGGCAAGCATCCCCAAGGCCGTACTCCACGCCAAGACCTGGCGCTCCCGCCCGCGGGCATCGGCTACCGCGCTCCCCACGAGGGACCCCAGCACCCCGATCGGGACGAGGAGAGAGGAGAGCGCTCCGATCTGGATGTTCGTCAACCCGACCCGGCGGTAGTGGAGGTTCAGGAATGGAAACAGAGCCCCCCACGCCATGTAGTAGAGAAAGTAGAGCACCTCAGGGCGCCCCAGTTGCCCCCAGCCTCGACTTCCGCGCTGACCGCCCGGCCAAGTTCCCATCCGCCTCCCCGTGTCCACCGGGCGCTCGTCCCCTCTCTCTTGGCGTGAAGGCATGGCCCGCCGCCGACGCTTGCCCTGCTACCCGCTGCCGAAGGAACTGCCGCGCCCCTGTTGTTTCTCCCCACTTGGGTGGGCCACCCCGGAGGTCCGGCTTCCCTGGCGCCAGCAGGCCACAAAGTGCCCAGGTTCTACCTCTTGGAGTCCCGGCCTCCGGGTGCGGCACTCCGCATCTCGGCGCGGAAACAGGCAGCGGGAGAAGAAAACGCAGCCCACCGTCGGTTCGACCAGCTCGCACTTCAGTTCCACCGACGAACTCTCCCATTTCGCATCCAGACGAGGGACTGAAGCCATGAGGACTTGGGTGTAGGGGTGCAGCGGATTCCCGTACACCTTCTCGATGCGCCCGCGCTCGACGATCGCCCCGCGATAGAGGATCACCGCCTGGTCGCTGATGTAGTAGGCGAGCGACAGATCGTGTGTGATGAACAGGATGGATAGCCTACGGTCCTCCTTCAACGAAGCAAGCGCGTTGAGTACGTCAACCCTCGTTGACGCGTCGAGCATGCTGATGACCTCATCCGCGACCAGAAGCTCGATGTCCAGCAACAGGGCACGGGCCACCAGAAGACGCTGCAACTGCCCCCCGCTGAGCTGGTGCACGTACTTGCCAAGGACCTCGCTCGGGTTCAGGCCAACCCTCTTCAGGACATCGAGGAGCTTGCTCTGCCACTCGCCACCGGCAACGCTCGGGAAATACTCCCGGCGGACGACGCCGAAAACCCGATCCGCCTTGAAGACGGGGTTGAAGGAACTGAATGGGTCCTGGAAGACGCCTTGCACCCTACGGTAGTAGTCCTTCAGGGCCCTCCCGTGGTAGCTGGCGATGTCCTTATCAGCGAACAGGATCCTTCCGCCGGTAGCAGAGAGGAGACGGAGGACGAGCTTCCCAATCGTGGTCTTCCCCGATCCACTCTCGCCGATGAGGGCGACGACTTCTCCCCGCGCTACCCCAAAGGTCGCGCCGTCCACAGCCCGCAGGGATTTCCGCCCGAAGGCCCCAAGGCGGTACGTCTTGGTCACCTGTTCTAGCTCAAGCATGGTCGCGTTCCGCTTTCCAGCAGGCCACCCAATGGCCGGCCGCGATCTCGACGAACGGGGGCTCTTCCGCGCAGCGGTCAACCGTGATGGGGCACCGAGGGGCGAACCGGCACCCCGCCGGTGGGTCAAGGAGCGGAGGCGGGCTGCCCGGTATTCCGCCCAGCTTCCGCTCGGGATACCTGCCCCCAGCTTCAGGCAAGGAGGAGATGAGCATCTCCGTGTAGGGATGCGTGGGCGAACGGACGAGCACCTCGGTGGGAGCTTTCTCGGCGAGCTTGCCGGCGTACATGACAAGGGTACTGTCCGTGATCTGGTACAGGACGGACAGGTCATGACTGATCACGATCATGCTGCGCACGAACCCTCTGTCCCTAAACTGAACCAGCATCTTGCCGACTGCCCGCTGGGTGCACACGTCCAGGGCCGAAGTCACTTCGTCGGCAACAAGGAGCGACGGATTCAGCAAGGTGGAGAGAACGATGACCATGCGCTGCTTCATCCCCCCTGAGAGCTCAATCGGGTACATCCGGAGCACATCGGGGGGCAATTCCACAAGATCGAGCCTGCGCTTGAGTTCCGGTACGACCGTCCTTGCTCTCACTCCCCTCGCCTCCAACAGGTCCTCCACCAATCGCCCGATCTTGCAGGTGGGGTTGAGGGCGTTCATCGCGTATTGCGGGATGATCGAGATCTTCGCCAGACGCAACGGGGCCATCTTCTCCCGATCGGCAATCGGAAGGTCCTCCCCGTCGAGCCGGACCCCCCCTCCGCGGTACGCCATGGGGGGCTTGAGGAGTACGAGGCTACGACCCAACGTGGACTTGCCGCACCCGGACTCCCCGGCGAGCCCCATGATCTCGCCGTCCGCCAACGAAAACGTGGCTCCGTCAAGCGCTCGTACCTCGCCGCGCAGCGTCTGGTAATAGACCCTCAGGCTGTCCACGGTGAGTGCCATCGCTCACTTCTCCCGAAGCCGGGGGTTGAACACCTCATCGAGGCCGACGTTCGTGATGTACAGTGCGCCCACAAGGAGGGCGATCGTTAACCCTGGGGGGATGAACCACCACCACATGCCAAAGTGCAGCGCGCCCCACAGAAGCGCATACTGAAGCATCATCCCCAGCGAGATGTGCTGCGATGGGCCTAGCCCGAGGAAGTCCATCGTTGCTGCCGCGAGGATCGCGCCGCCGAACTGGAGGATGAACACCATGACAAGGTAGGACAGCATGTTGGGAGCGATTTCGCCGAGGATGACCTTCGGTGAGCTTCTCCCGCTCATCCTCGCCAGATCCACGAACTCCCGCACGCGCAGGGAGAGAGTCTGTGCCCGGACGGCTCGCGCCGCCCACGGCCAGGCCGTAAGGCCAATGAACACGGCTTGGAAAAGGAAGCTCCGTACTCTGAGATAGGCAGCGATGATGAGAAGGATCGCCACAGTGGGAATCACGATCACGATGTTGGTGAAGGTGTTCAGGACGTCATCCAGTCGCCCTCCCCGATAGCCAGCGGCGAAACCGACGGCCGTTCCGATCACCGTAGCCAAGGTCCCCGCAAGAACGCCCACCAAGAACGCGGGACGAAGCCCATGTGCCCATTGGCTGAACACGTCCTGCCCAAAACGGGTCGTGCCCAACCAGTGTTTGGCCGAGGGCGGTTGCACCGCGGGGCGGGCGGCGTACGCCCACGGATCGTACGGGGCGAAGGACGGGCCGACAATTGCGAACACGACGAGCAACACGACAACCGTGAGCCCTACGCGTAACTTCCAGTTCCGGAGGGCAAAGTACAGGAGGTCACTGCGCGGGGGCTTTTTCATCACTCCCCCACCATTCCCCGTCGCGTCCGGGGATCTACAATCATGTAGACGAGATCCACGGCAAGGTTCGCCACCAAGACCCCGGTCACGATGAACAGAAAGCATCCCTGGATGAGGAAGTAGTCCTGGTTCTGGATGGCCTGGAACAAGAGGTGGCCGATCCCCGGGTAGGAGAATGCCACCTCCGTGACCAAGGCTCCCCCCACGATCCAGCCCAGTTGAATGGCTAGACCAGTGATCTGGGGTAGCAGAGCGTTACGAAACGCGTACTTGCGGATGAGCCTCGAAGGAGCTCCCAAGGCCTCGAGGTACTGGACGTAATCGGCCTCCAGCTCGTAGATGACCATGTTCCTCATCCCGATGGCCCACCCCCCGAACATGACGATGGACAAGGACGCAAACGGTAAAAACCAGTGCCAGAGAAGGTTCCGAACGAAGCCCCAGGAGAAGCTGGGCATGATGTGAAACGAGTAGGCTCCCGCAACGGGAAACCAACGGAGAGATACGCCCAGCCCCCACGCCAAGAGGATGGCCAGCCACATGTAGGGGGTGGCGGTGAAGAAGTAACCGAGCGGAAGCAAGGTCCTATCGAGCCACTTCCGCCGGGCGGCAAACGCACCGAACTTATTGCCCGCGATCCAGCTCAGGATGATGGCGGGAAGGAGGACTGCAATGCTATACGGCACAGCTTCGTTGATGATCGCGCTCACGCGCTTGGGAAAGAGATAGAAACTGACCCCCAGATCGCCCCGGAGCACCCCGCGCCAGAAGTTGAGGTATTGCTGCCAAAGCGGAAGATCCAGGCCGAACAGCTTCCCGTAGTAGACACCGAGGACCTGCGCCATTTCCGGCCGCGGTGCAGCCCGGGATAGCATCGCCTGAACAGGATTCCCCGGCATGAACCGCGGGATCATCCAGTTGATGGTTACGGCAACGAAAAACGTGAGGAGGTAGATGGAGAACTTCCTCGCGAGGTAGCGGGTCACCTAGGGTTCCTCCCCAAAGAGGAGGAGGGCCGTCCCTGCCGCGGATCTCCCCGGAGGGACGGCCCCCACAGACCGTAGGACTACGGTTTGAGCTTGAGCCCACACAGGGTGTGGAGCCCACCCATCTGCCAGTAACCGGCCCAGGAGCACGGCAACCAGTGCGGCGTCGTCTCCTCCGCCGTCGGCCAGTTCGTCCACACGTCCTCCCGATACTGGGACCACAGGCCGTTGTACCAGAGCGGGATCAACGGGAGATCGGTGAGGAGGATCGTCTGGATCTGAGAGCAGACGGCCTGTACCGCGGCCACATCCCAGGCCGGGGTGGCAGCGAGCTGATCCAGGAGGGCGAACATGGCGGGGTTGTTGTAGCGACCGAAGTTCCCGCCGCTCATCGTGTCGCGGATGGGATGAGTGAAGAACAGGTCGTACACCGTCCACGGCGTGTTGCTGAGCCCAGCCCAGTTGTTGAGGGTCATGTGGAATGTCCCGGTGACAAGGGCCGTGTTCCACACGCCGTAATCCGGGGTCCGAGCCACCACGTTGATGCCCGCCGCGCGGGCGCTCGCGGCGATCACCCGGATCGCCTCCATCCAGTCCGTCCAGCCAAATGGACAGGTAACCTCAAGGGCGATTTTCGATCCATCTGGAGCTTCCACGAACCCGTCCCGGTCGCGGTCCCGGTAGCCGGCGGCGGCGAGGATCGCCTTCGCGGCGGCCGGATCGTAGGTGAAGCCGAGGCTCTGCACAACCTTCTGGTCAACGTACTTCTGCAGATGCGGCAGGAGGCCTGTCGGGTTCGCCCGCTCGACGAGACCGGCGAACGCGTACCGGATGATGTCGTCCACGTTGATCGCGAAGGCAAGGGCCTTGCGGAACGCGGGGTCGTCCATCGGCTTGATCGTCGTATTCAGGAAAAGGACGGCGGTGTTGGCCGGCTTCATGTAGGGCACCTGGGGGAGGTACGTCTTGACAGCGTAGCCCCGCTGGATGAGCTCGGCGACGCCGGGGAGAAAGTTATTGCTCAGGTCGAGTTGCCCGAGCAGGAACGATCCCAGGGCCGCGTCGTTGCTGAGGAAGCGAATCTCCACGATGTACTTCGGGGCGGGCTTCAACCCGAGGACTCTGGTCCCCCACCAGTTCTCGTTCCGCACGTAAACGTTGCGGTCTGGGCCGTGGCTATGGTAGAGGTACGCCCCCGATCCTACGGGCTTCTCGTTGGACCCCCCCGTGATGTCCGAGACCGTCCTGTTCTTCCAGATGTGTTGCGGGACGATGGCGATGGTGTACAGGTTGTTCTGGAACGACTGGTAGAGGGGAGCCCCCGAAAACGCGAACTCCACCACGTGGGTCCCCACGGCGGTGACGCTGGTCAAGTAGTTCCACATCGGGCTGAAGTACACCGCGGGGTGCTTCTTCCCTAGTTCAAACGTGAACACGACGTCCGCCGCGGTGAGAGGAGTCCCGTCCTGCCAAGCGATGCCCGGGCGCAGGGTGACCCGGAACAGGGTCGGGGTCGCCCACTCCCCCTTCTCCGCCAGCCACGGGATGAGTTCATCCTTCACCGGATCGTAGAAGAACAGGAATTCGTAGATGAGGCCCATCACGCCCGACGTGTTGGCCTTGCTCCAGGTGATGAACGGGTTCCAGTCCACGGGCGGCCCCCACGCCGCGCCGCTGATGTACAGAGTCTCATTCCGCGGGAACACTTGGCCGAAACCGAGGGCTCCCACCAGTCCGATCGCGACTAGCACTTGTAGCCACTTCCACATGCTGCACACCTCCCTATTCCGTCCAACGTGGAACGTCCTGAGTTCTCCCTTACACTTCTTGCACTTTGCGCCGGTTCCCACCTCCCCTGCGGGAAGAAAAGCAGGCCCTGCGGCGTGGGTGTTCGGCCCGGCCACGGCGTACGAGAGGCGTACGGCCCGATTCCCTGGAGGGACGCAACTCAAGCAGCCTGCCGCACGGGACAGGGCTCGGAACGCGGAGTTCCGGTTCCTTTCTCACGAGCACGAGCCGTGCCGCGGAGTGCGGGCTCGCCCTCGACCGCGCACAAGCCAGCCGCTCACGGGGGACAGTTCCGGGATCTACAACCGGTTCCATTGCCGCCACCCCTTTTCCCTAAGTAGCACGTAGACTAGCACGAATCGGGAGACCTGTCAAACGGGTCGCTTGGTACCGGTTCCAGTTATAATGGGTCAACGGTTGTGCCAACACTGAGAGATGTGGCCGAGCTCGCAGGCGTGTCCCGGACGACCGCCTCCCGGGTCATCAACGGGAAACCTGGAGTGAACCCGCAGACACGGAAGCACGTGCTGGATGCTGTTGGGCACCTTGGGTACGGCCCCCACGCCGTGGCCCGCAGCCTGGCCACGAAGCGAACCCAGATCATCGGTATCTTCATCCCCACCCCGGTGAGCACGCTCTTTAGCGACCCGTTCTTCTCCGTCCTCCTCCAGGGGATCGTGCACGCAGCTGCTGCCCACGATCACCAGGTCTTGCTCACGCTTCTACCGGAGACGGAGGACAGCGAAGCCTGTGTCAGGTCCGCCCAAAACGGGTACACGGATGGAGCGATCGCGGTTGCGTCCGCGTTGATGAGTGAGACGCTCCTTCCGTGGCTCCAGGCCGCGGATTTCCCCCTCGTGTGTGTGGGTCGGTGGGCCAATGGGGAGACATCGTTCGTTGACGTAGACAATATAGGAGGGGCTCGACAGGCGACAGAGCATTTCCTCCGGTTAGGACACCGTCGAATCGGAACCATCACGGGCCCCCTTCAGTTGCCCGTCGCCGCAGACCGCTTGCGTGGGGTGGAGGAGGCCCTCCGTGCGTACGGACTCCACCTGCCTCACGAACTGATCCTGGAGGCCGACTTCACGGAGCTTGGGGGCATGCTGGCCATGCAGCGGCTGCTTAGAGCCAAACCGGAGGCGGTGTTCGCCCAGAGCGACGCGATGGCGATCGGCGCGTTGAAGGCGATCCGCCAGGCTGGACTCCGGGTACCCGACGACCTTGCCCTGGTGGGATTTGATGACCTGCCGCTCGCTGAGCACGTGGATCCTCCCTTGACCACCGTCCGCCAGCCCATCCCTCTCCTTGGGCACATGGCGGTCGAGGTCCTACTGAGCCAGATCGCACACCCGCAGAGGAAGGTCCGACGCCAGGTTGTCCTGCCGACAGATCTCGTCGTGCGCGAGTCGTGCGGGGCGTTTCGGGCTGCGAAGGGTAGGGGATGATGGAGCAACGGCGGATCGGCCAGACGGGGTTGATGGCCGGGGTGATCGGGCTCGGGACATGGGCCCTCGGGGGCGAGTTCTGGGGGCCCCAGGACGAGCGGGAGGCCGCAGCCACGCTGCAGCGGGCCTTCGACCTCGGCGTGACCCTGTTCGACACAGCGGATGTTTACGGCAACGGCCGGTCCGAGGAGATCATGGGCCGCACCCTCCGCGAGCACCGCTCGCAGGTCGCAGTCGCTACCAAGGTCGGGTGGAGGGGCTACGACCATCAACGCCGCCGTTCGGCGTACACCTCCGCGGCGAAGGTCATCGCGGCGGTGGAGGACAGCTTGAGGCGGCTTGCGATGGACTACGTGGACATCGTGTTCTGCCACCTGGACTACCGCGACGCCGCCATGGACAACTTCCTCGAAGGATTCCGGCAACTGCAAACAGGCGGGAAAGCCCGCGCCTTTGGCGTGACGACCGGGGACATCGCCTATCTCCAGGAGTTCAACAGGGACGGCGATTGTGCCGTTCTCCAGGTAGATTACAGCATCTTGAACCGCTATCCAGAGCGGGACGTACTTCCGTACTGCCTGGAGAACGGTATCGGCGTGCTGGTGCGGGGGCCGTTGGCGATGGGTCGGCTCACAGGGAAGCTCACCCCAACGAGCCGGTTCCCCAACGGGGATTGGCGTGCGCGGTGGGCGAGCAGCCCTGCGGAGCGAGAGCTGTACCTGGCAGACCTGAAGGTGGTGGACAAGCTCCGCCCCCTCGCCCGCGGCCGGACGGTTGCCCAGCTCGCCCTCCAGTTCGCGCTGGCGCATCCCGCTGTGACAGCCGTGATCCCTGGAGGCCGAACCCCCCGCCAAGTGGAGGAGAACGTAGGTGCGGCGGCCGCGCCAGCGCTGAGCGCCGCCGAGCTTCAGGCGATCGACCGCCTCGTTCCGCCGGGAGGGGGACGGAAGATCTGGCCAGCATGAGTCGCAACGAGGAGGGATGAGGATGGCAACTAGGATCGCGGAGCGCGTGGAGTCCCTTCTTTCCTCCATGACCCTGGAGGAGAAGGTCGGGCAAATGACCTTGATCGAGAAGAACAGCCTCAAGCCTGGGGACACCGCGCGGTATCTCCTGGGGGGGGTCCTGAGCGGAGGGGGAGGCTACCCGCTTCCGAACACGCCAAGCTCGTGGGGGGACATGGTGGCGGGCTTTCAAGAGGAGGCCCTGTCCACGCGCCTGGGGATCCCCATCCTGTATGGGGTGGATGCCGTGCACGGTCATGCCGCGGTGCAGGGGGCCAGCGTGTTCCCCCACAACTGCGGGCTCGGGGCCGCGGCCGACCCGGAGCTCGTCCACCGCGTCGCGCGAGCCACCGCCTTGGAGATGGTAGCCACAGGCGCCCTCTGGAACTACGCGCCCGTGGTGGCCATCCCCTACGACCTGCGCTGGGGGCGGACCTACGAGTGCTACGGGACTGACCCCGTCCTCGTCTCCAAGCTTGGGTCGGCGTGCGTGCGGGGCCTGCAGGGCTCTGATCTTGCCGCGCCGTCCTCCGTCTTGGCCACCCCCAAGCACTTTCTCGGGGACGGGGCGGCCCGCTGGGGCACCTCGACCATGGTGATGCAGGGACGGAAGTTCTTCCTCGACCAAGGGGACGCAGACCTGGACGAGGCGACCCTGCGTTCGGCCTGCCTTCCCCCCTACCGCGCCGCCGTCGCCGCCGGCGCCCTGTCCATCATGGTTTCCTTTAGCAGCTGGAACGGGGTCAAGATGCACGCCCACACGCGCCTCCTCACGGACGTTCTCAAGGGCGAGCTGGGGTTTCGCGGATTCCTCGTCTCTGATTGGGGCGCGATCGATCTGCTCCCCGGGGACTACCGCGCCCAGGTGGTCGCTGCCCTGAACGCCGGCCTCGACATGATCATGGTCCCCTACGACTGCAAGCGGTTCGTGGAGGCCGCCTTGGCAGCCGCGCGGTCGGGCGAGGTGCCCCTGGCGCGGGTGGACGATGCGGTCCGGCGGATCCTGAGCGCCAAGCTCGCCCTCGGTCTATTCGAGCGTCCCTTCCCCCAGCGGGAGATCCTGGCGAAGGTCGGGTGCCCAGAGCACCGGGCCCTGGCGCGGGAGGCCGTGCGCCGATCCCTGTGCCTTCTGAAGAACGTCGGGGCTCTCCCGATCCCGAAGGACATCCCCCTTGTTCTCGTGGCCGGCGAGGCGGCAGACGACCTCGGCATCCAGTGCGGGGGATGGACGATCGAGTGGCAAGGGAAGAGGGGCCCCATCGTCCCTGGGACCACGATCCGCGGGGGGATCGAGGGGGCGGTTCGCGATCGGGCGCGGGTTCTGTTCGATCCCCGCGGTCGCTTCGAGGGCGTGGGACGGGCCCCGGTGGGGATCGTCGTGGTGGGTGAAGAGCCCCACGCCGAGGGGTTCGGGGACAAGGCGGACCTCGTCCTGACCGAAGCAGAGATCGCTCTTCTGCGGAGCGTTCGCCCCAAGGTGGAGAACCTCGTGTTGGTCGTGGTCTCCGGGCGGCCGTACGCGCTCGGGGCGGCCTTCGACCTCGCCGACGCGGTGGTAGCAGCCTGGCTTCCGGGGAGCGAGGGCGCGGGTGTGGCCGATGTCCTGTTTGGGGACGTCCCGTTCTCGGGACGGCTCCCGTTCCCTTGGCCGCGGAGCGCGGCGTACTTCGCGGGGCCGGGGGCGGAGGCGCCCCTCCTCCCGGCGGGCTTCGGCCTGGGAAGCGGGTGAGCCAGCGGAGTCGCTTCCTTCCAGCGTTGAACGAGCGGGGGAGGCGAGGCTAGGCTCACTCCCACTCGATCGTCGCTGGCGGCTTGCTCGTGATGTCGTAGACCACCCGCCCCACCTCGGGCACGCGGCGGGTGATCCGCGCCGCGACCCGATCGAGGAATTCTGGGGGCAGGCGCGCCCAGTCGGCGGTCATCCCGTCCACGCTCGTCACGGCGCGCAGGGCGACGACGTAGCCGTATCGCCGACCATCGCCGGCTACACCCACGCTCCTGAGGGGGGTGAGCGCGGCCAGGGCCTGCCACACTTCGTCGTACAGGCCTTCCTCGCGAAGGCCCGCGATGAACTCGTGGTCGGCGCGGCGGGCGATGTCGAGGCTCTCCGGGGTGACTTCCCCCAGTACGCGCACGGCGAGGCCTGGGCCGGGAAACGGGTGCCGCAGCCGCAGCCTGTCGGGTAGCCCCAAGACCCTCCCTACCTCGCGCACCTCGTCCTTGAACAGAAGACGCAACGGCTCCAGTAGTTCAAACCCCAGTTCTGCAGGAAGCCCGCCCACGTTGTGGTGGCTCTTGATGCTCGCTGACCCCGCCACCCCAGCCGACTCGATCACATCGGGGTAGAGCGTCCCCTGAGCCAGGAACCGGAATCGCCCCAGCTCCCTTGCCGTCTCCCGGAAAACGTCGATGAACGTGGCGCCGATCGCGCGGCGCTTCGCCTCCGGATCACGGATCCCGCGCAACGCGGCGAGGAACCGGTCGGCGGCGTCCACCACCCGGAGCGAAACCCCGAGCGAGCGCAGCGCCGCCTCCACCTCCTGACGCTCCCCCTGGCGGAGGAGCCCGTGGTCCACGAACACCGCCTCGTGGTCCACCCCTGCCCGGACGAGGAGGAGGGCGAGCACGGACGAGTCCACGCCCCCGGACGCAGCGAGGAGCACACGGCTCCCTCGGGCCCGGTCGCGGACCTCGGCCAGTTGCTGCTCGACGACGTTCTCCGGCGTCCAGGTGCGGTCCACCTGAGCTAGATCCAGAAACCGCCCCAGCAGCTCCGCGCCATGCTCGGTGTGCGCCACCTCGGGGTGGAACTGCAATCCGACCTTCCGGCCGTCGGGAGAGGACAGGGCAGCGATCGGGCAGTCTGCTGTGGACGCCAGCACCGCCCAACCCGGTGGGATGCTCGCCACCACGTCGCCGTGGCTCATCCACACCTGGAGAGGCCGTGGCAAGTTCCGAAATAGGGGGCCTGACTGCCGGATCAGCTGGGCACGGCCATACTCGTGGCCGCGGCCCGGGGCAACGACCCCCCCGTACGCCCGCGCCAGCAGATGCATTCCATAGCAGATTCCCAACATCGGCACGTCGGCATCGAACAACCGTCGATCGGGGCAAGGTGAGTCCGGATCGATCGCTGAGGCGGGCGAACCGGAGAGAACGACCGCCCGCGGTTGGTAGCCCCGAATCTCCTCCCACGGAGCCGTGCCGGGGACGATGACCGAAAACGCCTGCAGCTCGCGCAGCCGGCGGGCGATGAGCTGGGTGTACTGCGAACCGAAGTCCAGGACGACGACGCTCATCGTTCGGCGAACACGATCCGCCCGGTGGTGGGATCCATGGACTCGATGACGGCGAGGGACACGATGGGCACACCGAACCGCTGCAGTACCGTCCGGCCGCCGCTCCGCCGCTTCTCGATCACAAACCCGAACCCCACCAGTTCTGCCCTCGCCTCTCTGACTATGGTCGCCAAGGCAGCGCTCGTCGTCCCCTGGTGGAGGAAGTCGTCCACCACGAGCACCCGCTGCCCCGGGCACAGGTAGTCGGCGCTCACGCAGAGATCGTGCTCGACTCCTTTGGTGGGCGAGGGCACACGGCAGGTGAGCGCCCGGTTCATCGTGCTCGCTGCCCCTTTCTTGCCGTAGAGGGCCAGCGTGCCCAACCGCCGAGCCGTCTCGTAGGCGATCACGTTGCCCGCCGCCTCGGCGGTGAGCACGCACTGAACGCCGCTCCCGCGGAACGAGGACGCCAGAGCCGCACCCGCGAGATCAACGAACGCCGGGTCCACCCGATGGTTGAGGAACCCGTCTACCCGAAGGAACTCCCGCGACAGGACCGTCGCGTCCCGCCGTATCCGCGCCTGGACAGCCGCAATCGCCTCCGACAGCTCACAGGTCGCCATGCAGTATCGTACCCGGGACCTCCTTCCATGGGAAACCTGATCCGGCAGGTGCCGGTTCTCGAGTGGAGGGCGGCTCGTCTTCCTCTGGGGAGGCAGGAGAGTCCTTCGTTCATCCCAGCTCGACGATCGTGACCCCGTCGCCGCCTTCCGCAGGTGGGGCAAGGCGTAGACCCTTCACGTGGGGAACGCGCCGGAGGGAGGTGTGGAGGGCGTCCCTCAGCGCCCCGGTGCCCTTGCCGTGGACGATCCGGCCGGTGGAGATCCCGGCGCGGAGAAGCCGATCGAGCCAGACCGTGACCTCCCGCTCGGCCTCGGCCACGGTCAACCCCCGCACGGAGAGCTCCAGGCTCACCTGCCCTACGGGTCCGATCATGGGAACGGGCGCCGGGGCCGCAGGCTCCCCCTCCGCCGGTTCAAGGACAGACTGGGGGAGCTCGACCCGCCGGCCCCGCACTTCGACCCCTACCCGGTCCCCGTCCACCCACAGCACCGTGCCCACCCGGCCCGTCGCCCGCACGCGCACGGCCATTCCCTCCTCGAGTACGAGAGGACGGTGGGCGGGAGGTAAAGGAGCCGGGATCTCGGCCGCGACCTCCTCCACCCGCTTGAGGACCGCCCTCCGCTCCTCGGCTGTCTCGGCAGCCCTGGCCCGGGCGATGAGCGCCCCGATCTCGTTTCTGGCCGCGCGGATCTCCCCCTCGAGACGGGCAAGCTCTTTTCCTAACGCCTCCGCCTTCTTTTCCTTGAGCGCGACGTGCCGGCGCTCGTAGTCCTCGCGCATCCGGCGCACGCCCTCCCGCTCAAGATCGAGGTTCGTCCTTAACCTCCGCGCCGCCCCTCGTTCCCGCTCCAGCTCCTCGATGATCTCCTCCGCCCGGATCTCCCCAGAGGTGAACGAACCCCTCGCCCGGGCGATGAGATCCTCGGGAAGCCCGAGCCGCCGCGCAATCTCCAGCGCGCACGATCGCCCGGGAACGCCTTCCAGGACCCGGTACGTGGGGGCCAAGGTCTCCAGATCGAACTCCATCGAACAGGAGAGGACCCCAGGGTGGGAGACGGAGAAGTGCTTCAGGGGAGTGAGGTGGGTCGCCACCGCCGCGGTACACCCCAGCTCAAGAAGCCGCTCCAGGATCGCGAGCCCGAGCGCTGCTCCCTCTTGGGGATCCGTCCCCGCCCCGAGCTCGTCGAGGAGGACAAGCGTCCGCTCGTCGGCCTCCGCAAGGATCGACACGATGTTCGTCATGTGGGACGAGAACGTGGAGAGGTTCTGCTCGATGGATTGCTCCTCACCGATGTCCGATCGCACCTTGGAAAACACGGGGAGCGTGGACCGCGGGGATGCGGGGATCGGGATCCCGCTCTGGGCCATCACGGTGAGGAGGCCGACCGTCTTGAGAAGCACGGTCTTCCCGCCGGTGTTGGGGCCCGTGATCACCGCCACCCGCTTCGTCCCTCCGAACGCGATCGAGACCGGCACTGCCCGCTCCCCGAGAAGAGGGTGGCGCGCGTCGAGAAGTTCGATCCTCCCGCCCTCCACAAGGGCGGGGGCGACCGCCCCGGTCGCGTGGGCCCACCGCGCCCGGGCGTAGAGGGAATCGAGGCGGGCAAGGGTGACGAGGTCCCGCCGCAGCCACCCTTCCTCGGCGAGGAGCTTTCCCGCAAGCTCAGCCAGGATGCGACGCTTCTCGCGCTCGATCTCGTCCTCGGCTTCCCGAAGGCGGTTGTTGAGCTCGACCACCGGGGCGGGTTCCGCAAACAGGGTCTGGCCGCTCCCTGAGGCCTCGTGAACCACGACCCCTGGGCCACGGGCCCCGGCCTTGAGCGGGATCACGAACCTCCCTCCCCGCTGGGTCACGACCGGCTCTTGAACGAGATCGCGATTCCGGTCGAGGAACCGGCGCAGGGCGTCCGTGATCCGGCCGATGAGCCCCTGCCGCTCGCGGAAAAGGTCGCGGAGCTTAGGGGTGGCGTCGTCCCGGATCTCCCCTCGCTCGTCGACCGCCCGCCAGATCGCGCGGAGGAGGTCCGTCTGGTCGGAGAGCTTCTCCGCCAGGGCCACAAGTCCGGGAAGACCGGATCGGGAGAGGCCCTCGCGCACCTCCCCTGCCGCGGCGAGGATCCCCGCCACGGCGAGGAACTGGTCCGGGGCGAGGGTCCCGTGCGCGCGCGCCTCGGCAAGGAACGGGGAAAGGTCGCCGATCCCGCCCAGGGAGAACCCATCCGCAACGGCCCGTTCCATTTCCGCGACAAGGGAGAACTCCCGCTCGAGGGTCTCCCTCTCCACCCGGGGGACAAGGGCACGCACGGCCTCCGCCCCAAGCGAGGAGGCAGCGAACGAGGCCACGCGGTCGAGGACCTTGACAAGCTCGAGGTCCCGCCCCGTGCGCGGGGCGAGGATCGCGTTCGCTCCTCCTTCAGGAGAGGTGATCATCGTCGGTACTATATCCTCTCCGTCTTCTTCTTCGCTAGAAGGGAACTGACCCGCTCACTACAATTAGAAGCCATGCCCGCCAACCTGAGCCCGGCGTTCCTCGCCGCCCGGGACCGCCTCAACCGGTCCAAGACGGACGAGGAGCGCTTGGATGCCCTCCAAGAGATGCTGGCCACGATCCCCAAGCACAAGGGGACGGAGAAGATGCAGGCCGACATCCGCAAACGGATCGCCAAGCTCAAGGAAAAGGCCGAGCAGCAGCGCCGGTCCGGAAAGGGGGGCGGGGCGGGGTACCACGTGCCGCGGGAGGGAGCAGCCCAGGTGGCCCTCGTCGGGGCTCCCAATGCCGGAAAGTCGTCCCTGCTTGCCGCCCTGACCCGCGCGGCCCCGGAGATCGCCCCGTACCCGATGTCTACCATCCGGCCGCTTCCGGGGATGATGGAGTTCGAGGACATCCAGATCCAGCTCGTGGACCTTCCACCGATCACGCGGGAGTACACGGAAGGCTGGGCGTACAGTCTCGTGCGCCTTGCGGACACGGTTGCCTTGTGCGTGGACCTCGGGAACCCCGACGGGCTCAAGGAGGCGGAGGAGGTGATCTCCGTTCTTTCCTCACGGCACACCCTCCTCACGACCGGCCCCAGCCGACAGGTGGACTGGCGGGTGATCGAGAAGAGGACGGTGGCCCTTGGACTACGGGCTGATCTCGGCCCAGACCGCGCCTCGCTGTTCCGCGCCTGGGCCGAGGGCCGCTTCTCCACGGCGGTCTCCTCCGCCGCAACCCAGGAGGGCTTGGAGGACGTGCGGCTGGTCATCTTTCGCCACAGCGGGGTGGTGCGGGTGTACACGAAGAAGCCCGGCCAGGCCCCGGACCTTTCGCGACCCTACACGATTCGGGAGGGAGCAACGGTGGTGAACGTTGTCGAGCAAATTCACAAGGACTTCGTGAGCCGCCTGCGGTACGTGCGGCTGTGGGGCTCGGGCCGGTTTGAGGGCCAGCACGCCCCCCTGGATCACGTGGTCCAGGATAAAGACATCGTGGAGATCCACCACTCATGACCGACCCCGTGCGGCTGGCCCAGGAACTCATACGCATCCCAAGCCCTCCGGGGTCGGAAGGAGCGGCGGCCGACCGGCTGCTCCAAGCCCTCAAGGGGTTCTGCGAGGCCGAGCGGGGGGCGCTGGGAGCGGTCGTGGGGCGGATCTCCCGCGGCGAGGGCCCGATCGTGGCCATGGAAGGGCACATTGACACCGTGCCCCCGGGAGAGGACGGGTGGACCCACCCTCCCTTCTCCGGGGAGATCGCGGCCGGGATGCTGTGGGGCCGGGGGGCGGTGGACATGAAGGGGACGATCGCCGCCCAGGTCGCCGCGGCGGAGACGGCGGCCAAGGAGGTCCAGGGGACGCTCCTCCTCGTGTACGTCCCCTACGAGGAGATCGCGGAGGGGGTCGTGCTGGGGCGGGTGCTGGACCAGGTGGGAAAGCCCGACCTCGTGGTGCTGGGCGAGCCCACAGACCTACGCCTGGGGATCGGCCACCGCGGCCGGGCCGTGGTCCGCCTCGAGGCGCGGGGTAAGGCTGCCCATGCCGCAATGCCCCACCTCGGGGACAACGCGATCATGCACATGGTGGAGACCCTCCCCATCACGTTCGACACCCTTCTCCCCGAGGATCCGCTCCTGGGGGAGGAGACGTCAACGCCGGTCTCCATCGGGGCCCCGGTGAGCGGGCCGGTGGTGCCCGAGCGGTGCTGGGTCCTCATCGACCGTCGGCTCGGGCGCGGGGAGACCCCGGAGTCCGTCCTCGCTGCGTACGAGGGGCTTGAGGTCGAGGCCCAAATCGAGCGGGCCGACCTCACGTCCTACACCGGGGAGAGGTTCGGGGCGGAACTGTTCTTTCCCGCGTGGTGGATGAACCCCGAACACCCGTGGGCGGCGCGGGCCCACGCCGGCCTCGGATCCCCCCCGATGCGGGTGTGGCGGTTCTCCACCGACGGGGTCGAGTCCTGCGCCCGGCGGGGGATCCCCACCGTGGGCTACGGCGCAGGCGACGAGTCCCGTGCCCACCAGGCGGACGAGCACGTGGCCGTGGCGGACCTAGAGCGGGCAGCCCACGCTTACCGCCGGCTTCTCCGGACCCTGTTCTCCTCCGGCGTGCAGATGACGAGGCCCGTTCAGGCCGAACGCAAGGAGGAGCGACGCAGCCGTCCGCGACGCCGGCGGTAGCCCTCCCCGCAGCCGAAGGTGAGGGACGATGACCGAGGACGAGGCCCTCCCCGTCGAGGAGGAAGCTCCGGAGGTCCCTCCCCGCCCGAGAAGATGGTGGGTGCCGGTCTTGGTGCTCCTCCTCGCCGGGACTCTGCTTACACTCTACATCCCAGGCCTTCTCCCCCGGGAGCGGACCGGATCCGGCACCGGGTTCGCGGTCCTTGACGGAGGGTACATCCTCACCGCGGCCCACGT
>JBBIQN010000018.1:27074-30914 GCA_037442305.1 Candidatus Bipolaricaulota bacterium | reverse complement strand
CACGGGCTGCTAAGCGAGCTCGGCGAGGAGCGGGGCGAGGTCCGCCGCCTGAGGGAGGGGACGGAGGGCGAGGGGGACGCCCTTCAAGACAGGATGCCTGTCCTCAAACGGTGGCCGCTCGTTTCGGTACAGGATCCCCGTGGGGATCCGCTCCCCACCCTGGAGCGCTACCTGAAGAGCGGCCATTCGGTCGGTGGGATCGTGGTCTTCGTCGAGGCGGTACGCCCGGTCCTTATACCAGGCGAACGTGTTGATTCGGTTCCAGATTGGGCAAGGGTGGACCACGTTCACGAGCGAGAATCCTTCGTGCTGGATTGCCGTGGCCAGGATCTCCGCGGTTCGGTCGGGCTCCCCGGAGAAGGCCTGGGCGACGAACCCGGCGTCGAGCGCTACCCCTAGCGCGAGGGGGTTCAACGGCGCGGCCAACGCCCCGCTCGGTTGGGCCCGGGTGACGTATCCCGCGTCGGAGGTCGGGGACGCCTGGCCCTTGGTCAGCCCGTACACCCGGTTGTCGTGCGCGATCACCGTGATCCCCACGTTGCGGCGGATGTTGTGGATGAGGTGATTGCCTCCCTCGCCGTACAGGTCGCCGTCCCCAGACTCGGCGATCACGGTGAGGTCGGTCCGCGCCATCCGGATCGCCGCCGCCGCGGCCACGGTGCGGCCGTGGAGGCCGTTGAACCCGTTGAGCTCCATGTAGTGCGCGATCTTCGCCGCCTGCCCAATCCCCGTCACCAACACCACCTTGTGCCGGGGAAGGCCCAGCATGGCCAGCGCCTGAGCGAGAGCGCGGCGAATCTGGAAGTTCCCACACCCCGGGCACCACGCGATCTCCACGTCGGCGAGGTAGGCCTCCTTGTCGGGTGTCATCGTCTCACCTCTTCCACGATTCCCGCGGCGGTGAACGGCCTCCCCGAGTAGTCGAGGATCTGGCGGTGTACCCGAAGGCCGGTCTCCTGGGCGACGAGCCGTGCGAACTGCCCGGTGGCGTTGCCCTCGACGGCGATCACCTCGCGCGCCTCGCGGAACGCTCGCTCCAGTTCCTCCGTGCGCAGGGGCCAGAGCTCGGTGAAGTGGACGAGACCCAGCCGCCCTCCCTCACCGTTGACAACGTCTACCGCCTCGCGCAGGGCGCCGTAGGTGGAGCCCCAGCCGAGGAGCACCGTCCGATCGCGGAGGGACTTCGGGTAGACCGTGGGCGGGACGACCTCGTCCCGTATGCTTCCCTCCTTGCGCAAGCGCTTCTCCACCATCGCCTTCCGGATCGAGAGGTTCTCGGTGATCCGACCGTAGGCGTCATGCTCGTCGGAGTCGACGAGGACGAGCTTCTCCGACACGCCGGGGATCGCCCGTGGGGACACGCCCGACGGCGTGAGGGCGAACCGGTCGTACTTCGATAGTCTCGCAAGTTCCTCGACGGGGACGAGGCAGTCCTGCACCGGCACCCGGGCCGGGTCGAGGGCAGGGACCACGGCGTACGAGTCCACCAGGAACTGGTCCGTGAGGATGATCGCCGGGACCTGGTACGTCTCCGCGACCTCGAACGCCTTCATCGTGAGGTAGAACGCATCTTCGGCCGTGGACGGGGCGACGAGGTAGCGGGGAAACTCCCCGTGCCCCGCATGCAGGGCAAACAGGAGGTTCTCCTGCCCGGTGCGGGTGGGAAGGCCCGTCGCAGGCCCGGGACGTTGGCCGAGGTGGATCACGACCGGGGTCTCGATCATCCCTGCCAAGGAAAGCCCCTCCACCATCAGGGCGAACCCGCCTCCCGACGTGGTGACCATCGCCCGCGCCCCGGCGTACGAGGCGCCAAGGGCCATGTTGATCGCCGCGATCTCATCCTCGGCTTGCTCGACGAGGATTCCCTGGCTCGCTTCGTGGGCGGCGAGGTACTCCATCACCGGGGTCCCCGGCGTCATCGGGTAGGCGGCGAGGAACCGGCACCCGGCGGCGAGCGCTCCCGCCCCCACCGCCTGTCCGCCGGTGAGGAGCATTGCCTCTCCATGCTTGAACTGGGGAGAGGGGAGCTGCCACCGGCCGTTCGGGACGTGGTCATAGCCGAGATCCAGGGCCCGCAGGTTGGGCTCGGCTTTGTCCCCAAACACCTCGCGGATCGCGTCGGCCACCTGCTCTCGATCCAACCCGAGGAGGCGTGCCGCCGTCCCGAGGAGGATGACCCCCGCGGCGATGGGGAGCTTCACCTCCTCCCGGGCGAGGCGAACCGCGGGCACCCGCACCTCCCCGTCCGCGGGGTCCCCCACCGCCTCGTCCGTGACCACGACTCCCCCTTCACGCACCCAGGGCCGGTACAGGTCGAGCATTTCTTCGTTCAGAGCGAGGAGGAGGTCAACGTCGTTCGTTGTGGTCAACACCGGGGCTTCCCCAACGCGTAGGGTGAACGCGTTTTCCCCACCACGGATTCGAGAGTGGTAGGAAAACTCCCCGTGGAGGTAAAGCCCGGACCGGAACAGGGCGCGGGCGAGAATCTCTCCCAGGGTCTGCACCCCCTGTCCCGCTGCCCCAGCGATCCGGACCGCCATGCTTAGGTCTGGGTCGTGTCTAGGGCGGCCTGAATCTCGGCGTACGGAGGCTCCATCCCCGGATCGTCGGACACCCAGGCATAGCGGACGATGCCCCCTCCATCCACCACGAACACCGACCGCTTGGCGACGGAGTACCCGGCGAGCCCCGCGAAGTCCTCGTGCACGCCCCCGTAGCGGCGGGACACGTCGCGGGTGTAGTCGGAAAGGAGCGGGAACCCGATCCGGTTCGCCGCGGCGAACGCGCCGTTTACCCACGGGCTGTCCACGCTGATCCCCACCACCTGGGCGTTCAATGCTTCGAGGTTGGCGAGCATGTCCCGGAACGCACAGAGCTCCTTCTGGCAGACCTGGGTGAACGCGCCTGGGTAGAAGGCGAGTACGAGCCTCTTCCCCCGAAAGCCGGAGAGCCTCACCGTGCGCCGGCTCGTGTCCGGGAGCGCGAACTCCGGGGCCGTCTCTCGTTCGCGGACCACGGTCCCTCCTTTCACTCAGCTGCCCTTCGACCCTCCCCCCTTGACAAGAGGGGAGGGTTGTCGTACTTATCTCTTTGCCGGGCAGAAGCCCGGCGTTTTTGTTGGAGCTTCCGGCTCCCCTCCTTACTCTGTCTGCTCGATGAGGTAGTTCTCCAGACTGAGCTGCTCGATGAGGCTGAGCTGGGTCTCGATCCAGTCCACGTGATCCTCCTCGTCCTTGAGGATCCCCTCCAGGAGGCCCTTCGTCGCATGGTCGCCGAGCTCGGCGGCGAGCTGGATCGTCTCGTTGTACGCCTTCACTGCGCCGTGCTCCGCCTGGAGGTCGGAGCGGTGGATTCCGGAGACGTCGGCGCCAATCTGGACCGGGCCGAGCTTGGTCACGATCGGTGTGCCCTCCAGGAACAGGATCCGCTCCACGAGTTTCTCCCAGTGCCTCATCTCCGTGATCCCACGCTTCTCGAGGATCTCGTGGAGCTTCCCATAGCCCCAGTCGGCGCACATCTCAGCGTGAAGCATGTACTGGACCGTGGCCCCAAGCTCCTCCGCGAGCCGCGCGTTGAGGGCGGCGATGATCTTCGCATTCCCCTTCATGGTGTCCTCCTTCGCCCAAGATCATACAGAAGCCTCGGCAACCCGAGCAACCTCATGCGGAGGGTCGGCGACCCAGCAGCCGTCTCCAGAGGGAACCCCGAGGTTGCGGAAGCGCCCTACTCTGTCCTGTCTCGACGTTCCCGTCCAGGCGCGCCTGGGCCACCGCCTCTTCCCACGTCCCGCGGCGGCGAGCTTTCTCCTCCCACAGGGCGGCGAACCGGGCCACCGCCTCC
>JBBIQN010000018.1:0-26974 GCA_037442305.1 Candidatus Bipolaricaulota bacterium | reverse complement strand
CCCGCGGCGGCGAGCTTTCTCCTCCCACAGGGCGGCGAACCGGGCCACCGCCTCCCGGGCGTCGGCCGCCTTGACCGCCGGTCCCGCCCTCCCGAGCGATGTCAGCACCTCCGCGAAGGCGGCGATCTCCGCCCGGAGATGGACCTCACCCGCTTCCTCCACGAGCACGTACCGGGTGGCGTCGGCGATGAGCCCGAACGCCGCCCGGTCCACCGACCCGACGGGGAGGACACCCTCGACGAACTCGCGGTCCGCCTCCCCGAACTCCCGTCTAAGCCTGTCCTTCCAGCTCATCCTGTCCCTCCCGTCGGTGCGCGGGTTTGGCGTCGCTTGCCGTGGCCGCGGTCGGCGCGGTTGTCCGCACCCGCTCCGCCACCCGCCGCCCGAGCTCCTCCCCCCGAGCGAGGTCGTCCTGGCGTGGCGCACCCTTGAACTCCAGCTTGTCCACGACGTCCCAGCCCAGCGGGGCGACCGCGTCCGCCATTTTCCGCACCGCTCCTCCTTGCCACCCCAAAGACCCAAACAGGCCCGCCACTCGGTTTGCCAGACGCTTGCGAACGAGGAGGCGCAGCACAGCGTCCACAGCCGGGAAGATGCCCCCGTCGTAGGTCGGGGACCCGAGGACAAGCCCCTTCCTCCGCCAGACCTCGGCCAGGACGAAGCTCGGGTGGACCCGGCCTGCGTCCACCACCGCCACGGGCACTCCCGCCGCGGCGACGCCCTGAGCCACGACATCGGCCATGCGTCGCGTGTGGTCGTACATCGAGCCGTACACAACCGTCACCGCCGGCTCCCCCTCCATCCGCGCGAGGCGCCGGTAGATGTCCACGATTCGCCCCGGGTCCTTTCGCCACACGAGGCCGTGGGAGGGGGCGATGACCTCGATCGGGAGCCCTCCAAGCTTCTCGATCGCCTTGAGCACAGGTCTTGACACCGCACCGACGATGTTCGCGTAGTAGCGCGCGGCCTCCGCCTCGTAGTGGGCGAGATTCGCCTCGTCGTCGAACAGGACCCCGTCCAAGGCCCCGAACCCCCCGAACGCGTCGCAGGAGAAGAGGACCCCCTCTGTCTCCTCGTAGGTGGCCATCGTCTCCGGCCAGTGCACAAACGGGATCGCATGGAACGAGAGGCGCTTCCCCCCCAAGTCAAGGACGTCCCCGTCGCCTACAGCCCGCACCCCGTCGGCGATCCCATAGAGAGTCTCAAGCATAGGAAGGGCCGCACGGGTGGCGAGGATCTCGGCCTGGGGAGCGACCCGCCGGAGCAAGGGCAGCGCCCCAGAGTGATCGGGCTCCATGTGGTTCACGATGACGTACTCGATCCGCGCGGGGTCCACGCCCCGGGCAACACTTGCGAGAAGCTCGTCCCCAGAAGCGGCCTTCACGGAGTCCACGAGGGCGATCTTCTCTCCCACCACGAGGTAGCTGTTGTAGCTCACCCCGTGGGGAAGGGGCCACTGGCCCTCGAACAGGTCGGTCACCCGGTCGTTCACGCCAACCCAGAAGATGCCCGGACGGATCTCGATCGCGTTCATACCCCTCCTTCCCTGCGGGAACCCTTGAGGATACCTCGCCCCCCGGGGTTGCAGCACGTGGCGGTACCTACGAGGATTGGGCTCCATGAGAGTGGAACTTCTTTCCGTAACCCCAGACGGGGAGGCACTCATCGCCCACGCGGCTCGGGTCTCCCACCGCTCGGAGGCCCGCGCCTCGCCGGACGCTGACCACAAGCTCATCCGCCGCCTGATCGAGCTTGGGCACGAGTCGGTTCTGGAGTTTGCGCACGCCACGTTCCTGATTGACGGGATCTCCCGAGCCTGCGCAAACCAGCTCGTCCGCCACAGGTTGGCAAGCTACGTCCAGGAGTCCCAACGCTACGTGGACGTCGGGGAACGCAGCGTGGTTTGCCCTCCACGGATCGAGGAACACTCGGCATGCGCGGGGGTGTTCCGCGACGCGGTGGGCAAGGCCCGGGAGGCGTACGCGAAGCTCCTCTCGCTTGGGGTCCCCAAGGAGGACGCCCGCTATGTTCTGCCCCTCGGGACAGGGACCGCTCTGGTGATGAGCGCAAACTTCCGGGAGTGGCGCCACATCCTCAAGCTGCGGATGAGCCGCGAGGCCCAGTGGGAGATCCGCGACCTCGCGCAGCGGATACTCGGTATCCTTCGGGAGCACGCTCCCAACGTTTTTGGAGACCAGGGATGAGCTTCTCTCTCCTTCCGGACAAGGAAATAGCGGCGCTGTGCCACCGGGATCCGCCGATGCTCCACCCCTTTGTGGCTCGCCAGGAAGGGAAGCCCACCTATGGCCTGTCCTCCTTTGGGTACGATATCCGCCTCGGGAAGAGGTTCCTTGTGCCCCTGGGGGGGTTGAACGCCGTCCTCGATCCGGTGGATTTCCCCACCCATCACTTTCGGGAAGTGGAACAAGACGAGTACTTCGACCTCGCCCCCCACTCCCAGGTCCTCGCCGAATCCCGGGAGTGGTTCGCCATCCCCGACGACCTCCTGGGCCTGTGTCTGGGGAAGAGTTCCTACGCGCGGTGCGGGCTCCTGGTGAACGCCACGCCCCTTGAGCCAGGGTGGACGGGAAGGCTAACGTTGGAGCTGGCCAATCTCTCCCCCCTTCCCATCAGGCTCCACGTGGACCAGGGGATTGCCCAGGTCCTCTTCTTCCGCGGGGAGCAGCCCACGCGGACGTACCGGGCCAAGGAGGCGGGAGGGCGCTACCAGAACCAGCCTGGGGTGACCACGCCCCGCTAGAGGGAGGAACGGCTCCCGGGCTTATGGAGGGGGACCCCCTCCCGACAAAGAGGGCACCCTTCGTGCGGGTAGTTGTGGATAACCATCTTCACCAGGGAGAGGACGGGGAAAGGAAGAGCCGCCTCCTCTCCCCGGCGGTCCACCATGGCCACGACGCCGACGATCTGGCCCTCACGGGAACGGACCGCCTCCGCGACCTCGAGGGTGGAGCGACCGGTGGTGATCACGTCCTCAGCGAGGAGGACCCGTTCCCCTCTTCTCAGCTCAAATCCCCGGCGGAGGGTCATCTTCCCTTCCTCCCGTTCGGTGAACATCGCTCGGGCGCCTAAGGAGCGGGCCACCTCGTGGGCCACGATGATCCCCCCGAGGGCTGGGCCAACCACGGCGTCCACTTCTCCCAGCAACCGGGCCATCTCCGCCAACGAGAACCCTGCCTGGGCCGCAAGCTGTGGATGCTGGAGCAGCCGCGCGCACTGGATGTACCGGGCAGAGTGGAGCCCTGAGGAAAGAAGGAAATGACCCTCGAGAAGGGCCCCTGTGTTGCGCAACAGATCGACGACCTCAGTTTCGGTGGGCACAGCCCCGCACCTCCTCCCAACTCCTGATGGTCCTTCTTCCCATGAACTCTCCGAGGCCGGCGATGAGGTTGGGGATCGCCAAGGGATCAACGAAATTCGCCGTGCCCACCTGGACGGCGTGAGCTCCGGCCATGATGAACTCCACGGCATCCCGCGGGGTCACGATCCCGCCGATTCCCACCACCGGAATCGAGACGGCCGCCGCCAGTTCGTACACCACGCGCACGGCCAACGGCCGGATGGCCGGACCGGAGAGGCCCCCGCTTCCCCTGGCAAACACGGGCCGCCCGGTGTCAATGTCAATCGCCATCCCGCGGAAGGTGTTCACCGCCGAGATTGCCTCTGCCCCTTCCTCCGCAGCGGCGCGGGCCGCCCCAATCCCATCGCCCTCCGGCGAAAGCTTAACCCAGAGGGGCTTGGGGCACACTCGGCGCACGGCCCGCACGATGGCCCGAGTGTCTGCCGCCGAGGTCACGGGGGGCTTCCCGGGAACGTTCGGGCAGGAAACGTTGACCTCGATCGCGGCCACGGGAGCCTCCGCGAGACGGCCCGCGAGCGCCGCGTATTCCGTGGGGGATTCCCCCCAAATATTGACAATAATAGGAACATGAAATCCAACGATCCTCGGCAGAATCTCATCAAGAAACACTCCTACCCCTGGGTTCTCAAGGCCGATCGAGTTGAGGAGACCGCACGGGGTCTCCCAGAGCCGGGGTGGGGGGTTGCCAGGGCGCGGGGCGAGGGTGATGGCCTTCGTGCACAGCCCGCCAAGGATGGAACTGTCGTACAGTTGGGCGTATTCCTCTCCAAACCCGAACGTCCCGGACGCGGCGAGGACGGGATTCTTGAGCCTTAGGCTTCCGATCCGCACCGAGAGGTCCGGGGTCACGAGAAGGCCTCCTCCGCTTGAAACACTGGGCCATCATGGCAGACCCGCTTCGGGCCGTGAGGGGTCAGCACCGTACATCCCAAACACGCTCCGATTCCACAGGCCATCCGCTCCTCAAGCGACACCCAAAGCGGTACGCCTTGGGCGTGGCAGCTCTTGTAGAGCGCACCGAGCATGGCACGGGGACCACAGGCGTAGCAGGCGCTGTACCCTCTGGGGTCGAAGATCTCCGTGACGAGCCCCCTCTCGACCCCCTCTCCTTCCCCGGTCTCGCTGGCCAGGAAAAGCTTGTGCCCAAGCGCCGCGAACTTCTCCACCAGGAACGGGCGGCCTGAAAAGCCGAGGTAGGTATCGGCCGGAGATCCAAAGGCCTTGGCCGCATAGTACAGGGGAGCAAGCCCCATCCCACCGCCCACGAGCGCAATCCTCCCTGGGGCCCGCTGCCAGCCCACCCCCAGCGGGCCGAAGAGGTTCACCCCCTCTCCCGGAGAAAGCGTCTGCAGGAGCCTGGTCCCCTCTCCCCGCACTGCGTAGACAAAAGAGATGGATTCCTCATCCAAGTCGAATACGGAAAACGGGCGTGCCAGGAGGGGGTAGGGCCCCCACGCCCGCACCATGTAGAACTGGCCCGGTGTGGCCGCAAACGCCCCGCGCACAACAAGGACGCCCACCCCGGGAGCTACGGCTTCGTTCCCCGCGACGGGCGCCTCGTGCACGTTCAGGCCCGCCACGTTTGGATTCCCTCGCGCATGGTGAGCGCAGCGGCCCGGGCGTGCTCCGCGAACGCCCTTTCCCCGCCGGCCCTTCCCCTGTAGGCCCCAAGGATGGAGCGGGCCGCAACGATGAGGGCCCCGTTCCCTTCCACCAACGCCGGGGCCACATCGCGCGCTCCAGATCCCTGAGCCCCGTAGCCGGGGACAAGGAGAAAGAGCTCAGGAAACTGTTTCCTCACCTCCTCCAACACCGAAGCGCTTGCGCCTACCACCGCCCCTACCGCGCTGTACCCGCACTCGCCACAGAACTCCTTTCCCCACCTCCGCACGAGCTCCGCAAGGTGGAGATAGAGGGGCCGACCCACGCACCCGAGATCCTGGATCTCCGACGCCGACGGGTTCGAGGTGCGCACAAGGACGAAGAGGCCCTTTTCCCCCAAGCGAACGTAGTCGAGGAACGGCGCGATGGAATCCGACCCCAGAAGAGGGTTGATCGTGAGGAAGTCCGCTTCGAAGTCCCCCTGGAAGTGCCCGTGCGCGTACATGGCCGAAGTTGCCCCGATATCTCCGCGTTTTACGTCACCGATCACGATGAGCCTCCGCTCCTTGAGGTACCGCAGGGTGTCTCGATAACAGGTGAGGCCGGCTACCCCCAACGCCTCGTAGTGGGCGATCTGAATCTTGAACGCCGCGACCACGTCCCAAGTGGCGGCGATCACCGCCTCGTTGAACGAGAGGTACGCCGCGGCGAGGGATCCGCTCTTGTCAACGAGGAACGGAGGCACAAGCTCTACCGAGGGGTCCAAACCCAGGCACACCGGGCCACGATCGTTAACAGCTTCGTACAACCTGTCGCTGATCATCGAAGTCCCGTCCCTTGATCTTTCCATCGAGGTAAACCACCTCCCCGCGGTGCACCGTGGCGAAGATCTTCCCCCAAAGCGGCGTCCCCAAGATCGGCGTGTTCTTTCCCTTGGAGAGGAAAAAGCCTTCGCTGGCGACGAACGCCTCGTCCTCTTCCGCAAGGACGAGGTCGCCATCGTAGCCGTCCTCGACGCGCCCCTTCCTGAGCCCAAGGATCCGGGCCGGCCCGAGGGAAAGGAGGCAAGAAAGCTCACAAAGGGAGATCTTCCCTCCCCGAACGAGGCGGGTATACAGGAGGGAGAAGGCCGTTTCGATTCCGGAGATCCCCGGAGCCCCGTCGGCCTTGGCCTGGAGCGTGTGGGGGGCATGATCGGTGGCCAGGGCTTCCACCCTCCCGTTCTTCACCTCCCGCAGCATGTGCTCCTGGGCGTCCCGGCCCACCAGAGGGGGGTTCACCGTGTACGAAGCCTCGTCCTTGGAGACACAGAGGTGATGCGGGGTCACGTCGCAGGTGACGGGAAGCCCGTGGGATTTGGCGAGTCCGGCAAGGAAGAACGAACCCGGCGCGCTGAGGTGGGTGAGGTGAAGGCGGAATCCCAGGCGGTGGCAGAGCCAGAGGTCCCGGGCGACCATGAGCTCCTCGCCGAGCGGCGGCGGGAGCCCAGGAAACTCGGGATGGGGCATGAGGACCTTCCCTAGTTGTTGGGCAACCTGGCCAGCCTGGGCCATGAGGTCGTGGCGCTCCACGCCCCGCCCGTCGTCGGAGAACGCCCACACGTAGGGAGCCAGGCCGTGAAGGTCGGCGAGCTTTTCCCCGGCCAGCCCTTGGGTGAGGGCCCCGACGAGGAAGATCTCCACGCGCCCGATCTTCCGAGCCTTGTCCACGATGGACTCGGCCACCTCAGCCCGATCGCAGACGGGATCGGTATTCGCCATGAGGGAAACCGCGGTGAACCCGCCGTGGACAGCGGCACACGAGCCGCTTTCGAGGTCCTCCTTCTCGGGGAAGCCTGGGTCCCGAAAGTGGGCATGGAGATCGACAAACGAAGGAAGCGCCGTGCGCCCCCCCCCACAGATCGTGGGCACCCCGTGCACAGCAAGGGCCGGGCCGATCTCCGCTATCGTCCCGTTGCGGATGAGGATATCAACCGCAGGTTTCTCAGGCCGATCCCCGCAGCGAACGTCCTTGACCAATAGGTCCTTCACACCCGCACCCGCTCACCACAGTAGAAGCACTGGTATTCCTTGGCCGCCGCGCGGACCAGGGTGAAGAGCACCTGGGCGGAAGGCTCGATCGAGGTGATGCACCGCGGGTTCTTGCAGCGAATGAATCCCTCCACCCGCTCGGGAAGACCTGGGTTGATCTTCTTGTTCACCTGGCCGTTTTCGATGTGGTTCACGCTGATCCCCGGATCGAGAAGCCCAAGCAGGGTCAGATCGAGATCGAGAACCCCGGAGATCTTGATCATGTCTTTCCGGCCGAGCTTGGTGCTCGGGACGTTCATGAGAAGGGCCACGGTGTATCCCGTCTTTCCCAGACCCAGTTCCTCGAAGATCCTAAGGCCCGTCCCAGCCCGGATGTGGTCGAGGACGATCCCCTCTTGGATCGCGTCCACGCGCAGCACCTACACCACCCCCAACAGGTGGACGATCAGCGACATCCGCGCGTACATCCCAAGCCGCGCCTGGTGGAAGTACACCGCCCGCCTGTCCTCGTCCACCTCGGTGGCGATCTCCGAGACCCGCGGGAGCGGGTGCATGATGATCGCCCCGTCGTTGAGCGCCGACAGCCTCTCCGCAGTGACGACGTACGCATCCTTGAGGCGGAGGTAGTCTTCCTCGTTGAAGAACCTCTCCTTCTGAACCCGGGTCATGTAGAGGACGTGAGCGTGGGGCAACGCGTCTTCCAACCGCTCCGTCTCCTGGAACTCCAGCCCTTGACCCCGGATTTCCTCCTTCAACGTCCCGGGAAGGCGGAGTTCCTCGGGCGAGACGAGGAAGAACCGGGTTCCCCGGTAGCGAGAAAGGGCACGGATCAAGGAGTGAACGGTTCGTCCGTACCGCAGGTCCCCGCAGAAGACGACGGTGAGTTCGTCCAGGGTCCCCAGGGAGCTCTTGATGGTGAAGAGGTCGGTCAGGGTCTGGGTGGGATGCTCACGAGCCCCGTCCCCCCCGTTGATGAGGGGGACCGGGGAGTAGAGGGCGGCGAGCTTGGCCGCGCCCTCCTTGGGGTGCCGCATGACGATGAGGTCAGCGTAACCCGCCACGGTGCGGATGGTGTCGGCCACGGATTCGCCTTTGGCCGCGGAGCTCGTCTGGGGATCGGCCACAGAGATGACTTGCCCCCCCAGGCGGACCATGGCCGCCTCAAACGACAGGCGGGTGCGGGTGCTTGGCTCGAAGAACAACGTTGCCATAAGCTTCCCACGGCAGATAGCGGTGAACTCGAGTGGGGAGCGAACGACCGCCGAGGAGAGGGAGAACAGGGATTCGTACTCCTCGCAAGTGAAGTCCAACGCGTCCACAAAGTGCCGACCGTAGAGGCTCCGGGCCACCTTGGGGATAGCCATCGGGACTCTATTTTACACCAGCGGTAGCGGGAAGGCAACTTTCGTTTCGAGCGGCGCCCTGACCGTGGTCATAACCTGGGCTGATCTCCGTCATGGTGCCGCGGACCCCGGTCGGCTACCTTTACCAGACCATGCGCCAGGAGATCCGGTTCGCTGGGTTCGGCGGCCAGGGGATCATCTCCGCTGGTCGGATCGCCGGTCAGGGAGCGGTGATCTTCGACGGAAAGCACGCCGTCCTCACCCAATCCTACGGCCCGGAGGCCCGGGGCGGAGCGTGCGCAGCCGAGGTCGTTGTGTCCGACGTCCCCGTGGACTACCCCGTGGTGGAGACGCCCGACGTCGCGGTGATCATGTCCCAAGAGGCGTACACCACTTACGGGAAGGACCTTCGCCCCGGAGGAACCCTCATCCTCGATCAGGACCTCGTCGAGTACGGGCCGCGCTCCGACGTGCGGCTCCTCCTCGTCCCGGCGACCCGCCTCGCCGAAGGGCTCGGGCGAAAGATCGTGTCCAACGTGGTCATGCTCGGGGCTCTCGCCGCCGCGGTGCCCACGATCTCCCAGGACGCCCTCCTCAAGGCCGTTCTCGCGGCGGTCCCGTCCCACACCCGGGATCTCAACGCCCGCGCGTTTGAGGCCGGGTTTGCCTACGTGAAGGAGCACGGCAGTGCAGCCTAGTTCCCTTGAACGTCCCTCTCTCCGCGCCGCCGGCCCCAAGATCGGGGTTTTCGTCTGCCACTGCGGGAAAAACATCGCGGGCACGGTGGACGTGGCTCGCGTCGTAGAGGCACTGACCCACTATCCGGGCGTCGTTCACGCCGCCCCCCACGAGTACATGTGCTCCGATCCTGGACAGGGCGTGATCAAGAAGGCGATCCAGGACCACCGCTTGACCGGGGTCGTGGTCGCCGCCTGTTCCCCCTCGATGCACGAGACCACGTTCCGCACCGCGGCCGAAGAGGCGGGGCTCAACCCCTACCTCCTGGAGATCGCCAACATCCGCGAGGCTTGCTCGTGGGTCCACGACGGACCGGAAACAACGGACAAAGCGATCCGCATCACGCGGGCGATGGTGGAGAAGGTGAAGGGGAACCACCCCTTGTCCCCGATCGAGGTCGGCCACGCTACGAAATGTCTCGTGATCGGCGGGGGGATCAGCGGGATCCAGGCCGCCCTCGACGTCGCCAACGCCGGATTCGAGGTCCTCCTTGTGGAGCGGAGCCCGTCCATCGGTGGGCGGATGGCTCAGCTGTCGGAGACGTTCCCTACCCTTGACTGCTCCCAATGCATCCTCACCCCGAAGATGGTCGAGGCCTCCCGACATCCCCGGATCCGCCTCCTCGCGTACTCCGAGGTGGTCGAGGTCACGGGGTACCTCGGGAACTACCACGTCGTGATCCGCAAGAAGCCGACCTTCGTGGACCCGGAGAAGTGCAACCTGTGCGGGGACTGCGTGGCGGCGTGCCCGATCCGCGTCCCAAACGAGTTCGACCGCGGGCTGTCCGAGCGGGCGGCGATCTACGTTCCATTCCCCCAGGCCGTGCCCTCCTCCTACGCTCTCGACGAAGCGAACTGCCTCGGCCTGAACCCGCTCCGCTGTAGCGAGTGCTCCAAGGTCTGCGAGGCAAAGGCGATCGACTACGACATGCGCGAGGAGCTAATCGAGGAGGACGTGGGGGCGATCGTCCTCGCCACGGGCTACGACCTCTACGGCAAAGAGCTGATGGCCGAGTACGGGCATGGCACCGTTCCCGACGTGATCGATTCCTTGGAGTTCGAGCGGATCCTGTCCGCGGGAGGCCCCACGAAAGGGGAGGTCCGCCGGCCGTCCGATGGGAAGGTCCCCAAAGAGGTCGTGTTCATCCAGTGCTCGGGGTCCCGCGATCCGGAGCTCCACAAGTCGTACTGCTCGAAGATCTGCTGCATGTACACCGCGAAACACGCTCTCCTGTACCGCCACAACGTGCACGACGGGACGGCGTACGTGTTCTACATCGACATCCGCGCCGGGGGGAAGGAGTACGAGGAGTTCGTCGTCCGGGCGATGGAGGACGAGCGGATCCTGTACCTCAGGGGCAAGGTGGCGAAGGTGTTCCGGGACGGGGACAAAGTGATGGTGTGGGGGGTGGACACCCTGACCGGGAAGCGGGTCGAGGTAGCGGCAGACCTCGTCGTCCTCGCCCAGGCGATGGTCCCCAGCGCGGGGACAGGGGACGTTGCGCGCAAGCTGCGCATCGCGTGCGGGGGGGAGGGGTTCCTCAAGGAGGCCCATCCCAAGCTGCGCCCCTTGGAGACCCTCACCGCGGGGATCTTTCTCGCCGGGGCGGCCCAGGGCCCGAAGGACATCCCGGAGGCCGTGGCCCAAGGGTCGGGGACGGCGGCAAAAGCCGTGGCGATCCTGTCCGCACCGACGCTCACCCATTCCCCGGAGGTGGCGGAGGTGAACGAGGACCTGTGCTCGGGGTGCGCGGTATGCGTGCCGCAGTGCCCGTACGGGGCGATCACCCCCGGCGATGTGGCGGAGGTGAACGAGCTCCTGTGCGAGGGGTGCGGCACATGCGTCGCCGCCTGCCCGTCGGGGGCAATGGTGATGAAGAACCAGACAGGACCTCAGGTCGAACGGATGATCCGGGCGGCCCTGGCCGACGCCAGGGAAGAGGTGGAGGTAGCCGGTGGCTGAACCGAAGTTCGAGCCGCGGATCGTTGCGTTCCTCTGCCGATGGTGCGCCGGCGCTGGTGCCGACCTCGCCGGCACAAGCCGCCTTCGCTACCCCCCAAACGCAATCCCGATCCGGGTCAACTGCTCGGGGCGGGTCGAGCTGGAGTGGGTCATGGAAGCGTTCCGTTCCGGCGCGGATGGGGTGTTCATCGGGGGCTGTCACCCTGGGGACTGTCACTACGTGTCCGGGAACTACAAGACCCGGCGCCGGGTCCACCTCCTCCGGCGGATGCTTGGGGAGCTGGGAATCGAGCCGGAACGGGTGAGGCTGGAGTGGGTCTCCGCCACCGAGGGGGCGAAGTTCGCGCGAGTGATGGGAAAGTTCGTCGAGGAGATGCGCGCCCTCGGGCCGCGGAAGGACAAGGCTGTAGCTACAGCTGGCCTTGTAGCGGTGAGGAAAGGGTGACCATGGCCGGGAAGCCAAGGATTGCCGTGTACTGGACCGGAGGCTGCGGGGGGTGCGACGTGTCGTTCCTCGAACTCGGCACCCCTCTCCTGGACGTGCTTGCGAAGATCGAAATCGCATTCTGGCCGGCCCTCGTGGACGCCAAGCGCACCGATCTGGAATCCCTCCCTCCCCGCTCGCTTGCCGCCTCCCTCATCAACGGCACGTTGAGGACGGACGAGAACGTGGAGATGGCGAGGCTCCTCCGGGAGAAGTCGCAGCTCGTGATCGCGTTTGGGGCGTGCGCCCACCTCGGGGGCGTGCCTGGGCTTGCCAACCTCTCCTCCCGCGAGGAATTCCTTCGCCGGACCTACGGGAACGGCTTCCACCCCGCTCCTCCCCCGGGCGGGAGAGCCGAGGATAGCCCTCCCGATCTCCTACCCCGCGCCAAACCCCTCTCGGAAGAGGTGTCGGTGGACTGCGTTCTCCCCGGCTGCCCCCCGCCGCCAGAGCTGATCGGCCTCGTGTTCGACGCCTTCCTCTCCGGGGATCCCCCCCCGGCGGGACACGTGTTCGCCCACGAGAAAGCCCTGTGCGAGGAGTGCCCTCGCACCCGGGAGGACCGCAGACTGGCGAAGCTCGTCCGGCCCCACGAGCTTCTCCCGGACCCGGAGGAGTGCCTCCTCGACCAAGGGATGGTCTGCATGGGTCCGGTGACGCGGGGCGGCTGCGGGGCGGCGTGCCCCAAAGGGGCGATGCCGTGCACAGGGTGCCTCGGACCGACCCCCAACGCCGGTGATCCTGGGCTGGCGATGGTCTCCGCCCTCGCCTCCCTCGTGCGGGTGGGGGAAGAAGGAGAGGCGGCGTTCGCCGCAGAGGACCAGGTCCTCGATTCCCTCGTGGACCCTTTGGGGACGTTCTACAAGTACTCCCTGCCCTCCTACGTCCGGACAGGGAAGAGGAGCGACGGTTGAAGAAGCTAGCGATTGATCCGATCACGCGCCTCGAGGGCCATGGGAAGATCCTCCTCTACCTTGACGACCGGGGTGGGCTTGCGGGGGCGGTGCTCCAGGTCCCGGAGCTCCGGGGGTTCGAGTCGTTCTGCCGCGGCCGGCGGGGAGAGGAGATGCCCCAGATCACGGAGCGGATCTGCGGGGTGTGTCCAGAAGCCCACCACTTGGCCTCGGCGCGGGCCCTCGACAGGGCGTATGGGGCCACGGTCCCGGCCGCGGCGTGGATCCAACGGGAACTCTTCTACAACGCGTACATCTTCGCCGATCACCTCCTTCACCTCGTGTTCCTCGGCGGCCCGGACCTCCTCCTCCCCGCGGACACGCCGAAGGCGAACCGGAACGTGTTGGGCGTGCTTCAGGCGTACCCGAAGCTCGGCCGGGAGATCGTCACGGTGCGGGCGCGGGCCCAGAGGGTTCTGGAGATCATCGGCGGACGGGCGATCCACCCCGTGTTCGCCCTCCCCGGCGGGGTGGCCCGGCCCCTCACCGCGGACGAGCGGGGGGAGATCGCAGGCCACACAGAAGCAATGGTCGGGCTCGCCAAGATGTTCGTGCCCTTCTTCCACGAGGTGGTCCTCCCCGACCCCGCGTACCAGTCTCTTCTCGCCCTCCCCGAGGCCCAGCTCCCCACCCACTACATGGGGCTTGTGGACGAAACGGGGGCGCCCCACTTCTGCCGGGGCCAGGTGCGGGCAGTGTCCGTGCACGGCGACGAGCTGTTCTGCCTTGACGAGGCAGAAGCCCTCGAGAGGATCGCCGAACGGAGCGAGCCCTGGACCTACGTGAAGTTCCCGTACCTCAAGGAGCAGGGATGGACGGGGTTTGAGGCGGGGTTGGAGTCTGGGGTGTACCGAGTGGGGCCGCTGGCGCGGCTCAACGTCGCCCTACGGATGGCCACCCCCCTTGCCCAGGAGGAGTACGAGCGGTTCCTCGACTTCTTCGGGGAGAAGCCGGTCCATGCCACGTTCGCCTACCACTGGGCGCGGCTGGTGGAACTGGTCCAGGCCGCGGAGGCGGCGGCGTCCCTTGCGGCCGAAAAGGACCTCACCGGAACGCACATTCGCGGGAAGCTCGGGGCGCCGGGGGCCGGGGTGGGGGTCGTCGAGGCGGCGCGGGGGACCCTGTTCCACCGCTACGCCCTCGACGAACAGGGGCTAGTGACCGAGGTGGACTTGATCGTGGCTACAACCCACAACGCGGCGGGGATCGGCCTCTCGGTGAAACGGATGGCGGAGGAGGTCGTGCGAAAAGGGGATCTCGACGAGGCCCTCCTCAACCGGATCGAGATGGCGTTCCGCGCTTACGACCCGTGCCTGGCGTGCGCGACCCACTTCCTCCCGGGAGAGATGCCGCTTGTGGTTGAGATCTACAACGCGGAGGGAAACCTTGAGCGCCGGATCTCCCGCTAGGCTAGCCCCCCTCACCCATGATCCCTCTCCCCCCCTTGGGGGAGAGGGGAGGGAGAGGGGGAGCGGAAACGTCCGATCCGAGATCGTTCGAACGGTGGTCGTGGCGTTGGGGAACCCCGACCGCGGCGACGACGGTGTGGGGCCGGCTGTGATCCGCGAGCTCGGCTCCCGCCCGGGAGTCGAGGCGTGGGAGGCGATCCGGGGGGGACTCCCCCTCGCCCAAGCCCTTGTCGGATTCGAACGGGCCCTCGTCGTGGACGCCTCCCCAAGCCTCCCGGTGGGAAAGATGGAGTTGGCTCCCCTCCTTACCACGGGCGAGGCGTCTTCTCTCCACGGGATGGGCCTGGCCCAGGCCCTCGGGGCGTTGCGGGCCGCGGGGTTCCCTGTTCCCGAGACGTGGGCCCTCGCGATCGGGGTGAACGAGCATCTGCCGTTCGGGAGAGGGCTTTCCCTTGAAGTGTCCCAGGCCGTGCCGAAAGCGGTGGCGGAGGTGAACCGATGGCTCGCGAACTGAAGCTCACAAAAAACCAGCTCGATGCCCCGTTTGCGCTGCGGGTGGAGGGGATCTCCGGGGAGAATCCCTACGCCTGCTACCAGTGCGGGAAGTGTTCCGCAGGATGCCCGTTCGCAGACTACATGGACGCGCTCCCGAACCAAGTGTTGCGCCTGGTTCAGCTCGGCGACGCGTCGGTTCTGAAGCTCTCCGCTCCCTGGGTGTGCGCCTCCTGCCTCGCGTGCACGGTGCGGTGCCCGAAGGGCGTGGACATCGCCAAGACGATGGAGGCGCTCCGGCTTCTCTCCCTGCGGCGGGGGATCACCCCCGTCCAAGTGAAGCCCGACCGCGCCTACCCCCAGATCGCCTTAATCGGGGCCTATAGGAAGCTCACGCCATGAAAAGAATCGCCTACTTCCCTGGCTGCGCAATGAAGGATCAAGCCCGCCCCGACGAGGTGGGAACCCTCCACGCTCTGTCCGCCCTGGGGTACGAGGTCGCGGAGATCCCGCGCTGGAACTGCTGCGGCACGGTGTACTCGCTCGCCCAAGACGACCTCATGCGTCACGTGGGACCGGTGCGCAACCTCCTCCGCGTCCAAGGGATGGGAGAGAAGAGAGTTCTCACCCTGTGCGCGATGTGCTACGGGACGCTCAAGCGGTCGGAGAGATTTGCGCAGAACCCGGATCGGCTGGCCAGGATCAACGCGTTCCTGGACACAGAGGATGACTTCCAGGGTGGGATCGAGGTGGTTCACCTCCTCCACCTCCTTCGGGACGAGGTGGGCTACGGGCGCCTCGCGTCACAGGTGAAGCGGAAGTTGGGTGGGCTCAAGGTCGCCACCTACTACGGGTGCGTTCTCCTCCGGCCGCGAGATCTCGGGGTAGACGACCCAGACAAGCCGGAGGTCCTGGAGAAGGTCGTGGAAGCGCTCGGGGGAACACCCGTTCTCTTCCCCGAGCGCACGGAGTGCTGCGGAGCCTACCTCACGGTGGGGCGTAAGGACATCGTTGAGGAGCGGGCGGGGCGGATCCTGCGTTCGGCGCGGGGCGGCGGGGCGACGGCCATGGTCACGACGTGCCCCTTGTGCCAGTTCAACCTCGCCGAGCGCCGGCCCGCGGGCGCGCCCGCGCTCCCGGTCCTCTACCTCGGGCAGATCCTCGCGTGGACGATGGGCATTGACGAACCAGCGGTCGATGCCCTCTGGACCAATCAACCGGCAGCCGGAGCGCCGGTTTCCGTTGGGGGTGTGCGATGAACGAAGTGACGGTGTTCATCATGGGCAAGGGGTACCAGGTTCCCGCCGGCCTGACGATCATGAAGGCGATGGAGTACGCCGGGTACCGCCTCGGCCGCGGGTGCGGGTGCCGTGGGGGGTACTGCGGGGCGTGCGCCACGGTGTACCGGATGAAGGGCGACTACAAGCTTCACGCCGACCTCGCCTGCCAGACTCCGGTCCAGGACGGGATGTACATCGCCCAGCTTCCGTTCACGCCCGCGGAGCGGCCTCGGTACGCGCTCTCGGACCTTCAACCCCGGGGGGAAACGCTCCTCTCCTTGTTCCCGGAATTGGCGCGGTGCGTGGCCTGCAACACGTGCACCAAGGCCTGCCCGCAGAAGCTGGAGGTCATGGACGCGGTGCAGGCTTCCCTGCGCGGGGACATCCCGGGGGTGGCGGAGCTCGTGTTCGACTGCGTCTCCTGCGGCCTGTGCACGATGCGCTGTCCGGCCGAGATCTCCCACCACCACGTGTGGCAGCTCGCGCGAAGGCTAACCGGGACGTACCTCACCCCGCGGGCAAAACACGTCCAGGAACGGGTCAAGGAGGTCGCGACCGGGGTGTTCAAGGCCGAGCTCGACTCGCTCGCGTCCATGAACAAGGATGCCCTGGTCGCGGCGTACAAGGCCCGCCAGATCGAGCCCTAAGGAGGCAGCGTGGCCACGTATCCCAAAGAAATCCAGGAATCCATCGCCCGCGTCGAGGCAACGCGGCCGGCGCGGATGGCCACGAAGCCGGCGCGGCTCGCTCTCCCGGAGCAGGAAGCGCTCCTCAAGGGATTCCACCCCGATTACCGGGCGGAGGGAAAGCGCAAGCTCCGGGTGGGCGCGTCGTGGGGGGAACCCGTTCCGCACGAGCTCGCCGACCTCCTCGAGGCGTACCCGCTTCTCGATCCGGGGGCGGTGGACGTCTCCCATCCCGACCACGACGTGGACGTCCTCGTCATCGGGGGCGGAGGGGCGGGCACTGTGGCCGCTCTGTGGGCCCACCTGTCGGGGGTCCCCGCGGAGCGGATCCTCATCGCCACCAAGCTCCGCCACGGCGACTCCAACTCGATCATGGCCCAGGGCGGGATCCAGGCCGCGGACAAGCCGCACGACTCGCCGGCGATCCACTACCTCGACGTCCTCGGGGGCGGGCACTTCACGAACGACCCCCAGCTCGTGCGGGCGATGGTCGAGGACGCCCCAGAGATCATCCGCTGGCACGAGGACCTCGGGGTGATCTACGACAAAGCGCCTGACGGGACGATGTCCACGATCCACGGCGGCGGCACGTCCCGAAAGAGGATGCATTCAGCGAAGGACTACACGGGCCTCGAGATCATGCGCGTCCTCATGGACGAGGCGCGGAGCCGGGGGATCCCGGTGCTCGAGTTCTCGCCCGCGGTGGACCTCCTCGCCGACCGCCAGGGGCAGGTCGTGGGCGCGGTCCTGTGGAACCTAGAGACGAGCGAGTACACGGTCGTGCGGGCCAAGGCGACGGTGCTCGCCACCGGCGGCTGGGGCCGGCTCCACATCCAGGGCTTCCCGACCACGAACCACTACGGGGCGACCGCCGATGGGCTCGTTTTGGCGTACCGGGTGGGAGCCAAGCTCCGCGACCTCGACGCCGTGCAGTACCACCCCACCGGCGCCGCGTACCCCGACCAGCTCGTCGGGCTCCTCATCACGGAGAAGGTGCGGGGAATGGATGCCCAGCCCCTGAACCGGCTGGGCGAGGTGTTCGTGCACCCCCTGGAGCCACGCGATGTCGAGTCGGCGGCGTTCATCCGCGAGTGCACCCCTCCTGAAAAGGGCGGGCGGGGGCTGGGGGTCGTCACCCCCACGGGAATGGTCGGGGTGTGGCTCGACACCCCGATGGTGGACATGATCCATGGTAAGGGCTCGTTCCAGCGAGCTCTGTCGTCCATCTACCGCATGTACGTGCGGTTCGACATCGATCCCACGGCGGAGCCGATCCTCGTCTACCCGACCCTCCACTACCAAAACGGGGGGATCGTGATTGACGCACACGGCTGGACGGGGATCCCTGGGCTGTACGCGGCGGGAGAGGTCGAGGGCGGGGTCCACGGGAAGAACCGACTGATGGGGAACTCGCTATTGGACTACAACGTGTTCGGCCGGCGGGCGGGGATCGCCGCTGCCGGGCACGCACAGAGGTCCGCCCCAGGCACACCCACCCTCGCCCACGTCACGCGGTATGTCGAACAATTGAAATCGGCGGGGATCCCTCCCACGCGAAAGTCCCCCGTCCTCCTCCCGGAGTACCGAGGGGAGAAGGCCCTGGCGCGGATGGTGGACCTCCTATGACCCGGGAAGCCAAGCGGTGGAAGGTGCCCAAAGGGCACGTCTATGTTCTCGATGACATCTGCAAGGGGTGCGGGTTCTGCATCGAGTACTGCCCGCGGAAGGTTCTCATCCGCGCCGAGCGGTTCAACGCCAAGGGGTACCATCCCCCGGAGGTCGTAGATGCCAATGCGTGCGTGATGTGCGGGTTCTGCGAGCTTGTGTGCCCGGATTTCGCGATCTGGACAGAGAAGGAGGAAGGAAAGGATGCCGCCTAAGGCCACCCTTGCCGGGGTCCATTTCATGAACGGCGACGAGGCGATCGCCGAGGGGGCGATCGCTGCCGGGTGTCGGTTCTTCGCCGCCTACCCGATCACGCCCCAGTCCGAGATCGCGGAGCGCCTGGCGTGGCGGTTGCCCCAGGTAGGGGGGGCGTTCATTCAGATGGAGGACGAGATCGCGGCGATGGCCGCCGTGGTCGGCGGGGCGTGGGGCGGACAGAAGGCGATGACCGCCACCTCTGGTCCGGGGTTCTCCCTGATGATGGAGAACCTGGGGCTCGCGATCATGACCGAGACCCCGTGCGTGGTCGCCAACGTCCAGCGGGCGGCGCCCTCGACCGGCCTCCCCACCGCCGTCGGCCAAGGGGACATGATGCAGGCCCGGTGGGGATCCCACGGCCACTACGAGATCATCGCCCTCGTACCCTCCTCCCCCCAAGAGGCGTTCGACCTCACGGTGAAGGCGTGCGCCCTGTCGGAGAGGTTCCGGGTCCCCGTCCTCATCATGACCGACGAGGTCGTAGGGCACATGTACGAGCGGGTAGAGATCCCGGCTGAGGTCCCGGTGGCCCCGCGGCGCAGGCCGAACGTTCCCCCAAGCGAGTTCCTCCCGTTCAAGCCCGATGCCGACCTCGTCCCCCCCATGGCCTGCGCCGGGGAGGGGTACCGGGTCCACGTCACCGGCCTCACCCACGACGAGCGGGGGTACCCTGACATGTCCGACGTCGCCCACGACCGGCTCGTGCGGCGCCTCGCGGAGAAGATCCTCCGCTACCGGAGCGAGATGACGTTCTACGAGGAGATCGGCCTCCAGGACGCGGAGATCGCGGTCGTGTCCTACGGGATCTCGGCCCGCGTCGCCTACGGGGCCCTCGCCCAGGCCCGCCGGAAGGGGATCCGGGCCGGAATGCTCCGCCTCATCACAGCGTGGCCGTTCCCCGACGAGCGGGTGCGCCTCCTCGCCCAGAAGGTGAAGGGGATCGTGGTCGTGGAGCTGAACCTTGGGCAGATGAGCCGCGAGGTGGAGCGGGCCACCCAGGGCCGGGTCCCGCTCAGCGGCGTGTTCCACTCCGGCGGGCGGATCCACACCCCGGAGGAAGTCCTCGCCGGGATCGAGGAGGTGGCACGATGCAGGTGAAGACGAAACCCGTCCCGGAGATCGTCCCTGGGGCGAAGCACCCCATGGAGAAGTACCTCCGTACGGACCGCATCCCCCACATCTGGTGCTCCGGGTGCGGACTAGGGATCGTCCTCGGGAACTTCCTGTACGCTCTGGACGAGCTTGGATGGGATCCGGACTCGGTGGCGGTGGTGGCCGGGATCGGCTGCACGGCACGAATCCCAGGCTACCTGCGCCTGGACACCTACCACACCACCCACGGCCGACCCATCCCGGTTGCCACCGGGCTCAAGCTTGCCAACCCCAAGCTTCACGTGGTCGTGATCTCCGGAGATGGGGATCTCTTCGCCATCGGTGGGAATCACCTCATCCACGCCGCGCGACGTAACTTGGACATGACCGTGGTCTGTGTCAACAACTTCAACTACGGGATGACGGGGGGCCAGGGCGGCCCGACGACACCGCTTGAGGGGCGCACGACGACGACGCCGTTTGGGAACTTCGAACACGCGTTCAACCTCGTCCACCTCGCCGCCTCGGCCGGGGCGAGCTACGTCGCCCGCTGGACCACCCTCGATGGGCGGCGCCTCCAGAAGGGCCTCATGGACGCGCTTTCTCATAAGGGGTTCACGTTCGTGGAGGTCATCTCTCCCTGTCCGACGAACTACGGACGCCGGAACAAGATCGGGGAGGGCCTGGACGAGCTTCGGTACTACGCCGACCACTCCGTGATCCACCACGGAGCAAACCCCCAGGAAGCGGAGATCATCCCTGGGAAGCCGTTCCTCGTCGGAACGTTCGTCGATGTGGACAAGCCGACCTACCACGAGATGTACGCGGCAAAAGTCGCCGAGATGGGAGGGAAAAAGTGAACTTCGAAGGCAAACTGAGCGAAGCGATTGCCCAAGCATCCACAATCCTCCGGCCGGATGTCGTGGCCGCGCTGGAGGCCGCGCGGAAGAGGGAGTCAGGCCCGGCCCAGGTGCAGATCAACGCCATCCTTGAAAACGTCCGCATCGCCCGCGACGCGAAGGTACCCATCTGCCAGGACACAGGAACGGTCACGTTCTTTATTAAGCTCGGAACGAAGTTCCCTCTTCTTCCCGACCTCGTGCGGGCGCTTCCGGAGGCGGCGCGGGCGGCGACAAAGGAGGTCCCCTTGCGGCCGAACACGGTCCACCCCCTCACGGGAAAGAACCCCGGGGACAATACGGGCCGCGCTATCCCAGCCGTGACGTGGGAGATGACGGACGGAGACGAGGCAGAGGTGCACGTCCTCCCCAAGGGCGGGGGATCGGAGAACTGTTCGACGCTGAAAATGCTTGCCCCGGGCGTGGGGCTGAAGGGCGTCAAGGAAGCGGTGGTCGAGCACGTCGTCGCCTGCGGCGGGCTCCCCTGCCCGCCGACGGTGGTCGGGATCGGGATCGGCGGGGGAGCGGACCTGTCCCTGAAGCTCGGGAAGATGGCCCTCCTCCGGCCCCTGGGGCAGCGACATCCCGAACCCGAGGTGGCGGCGCTGGAGGCGGAACTGGAGGAGCTGATCAACGCGTCCGGGGTTGGGCCGATGGGCCTGGGGGGGAAGACGACCGTACTCGCGGTCCACGCCGAGTACGCCCACCGCCACCCGGCGTCGCTCCCGCTCGGGATCGCCGTCCAGTGCTGGGCCCACCGCCGGGCGATGGTGCGCATTCGGCCCAATGGGCGAATGGAGGTGGCGTGATGGATCGCGTGCTCTCAACTCCGGTCTCGGAGAGAGACGCTCGGGCCCTCAAGGCAGGGGACGTGATCTACGTCTCGGGAACGATGTTCACCGCCCGGGACGAGGCCCACAAGATGATGCTCGAGAAGGGGAGTCCACTTCCCGTGGAGGGTTTGGCCCTCTTCCACTGCGGCCCGGTGGCCCGAAAGGCGGGGGCGGGGTGGGAGATCCTCGCCGCTGGGCCGACCACCTCGGCCCGGATGGAACTCTTTGAGGCCGACTTCCTCCGGAAGTTCAAGGCCCGGGTCATCGTCGGGAAGGGGGGAATGGGGGAGAAGACCCTCGCTGCCCTGTCCGAGGTGGGGGCGGTGTACACCCACTTCACCGGCGGAGCCGGGGCCCTCGCCGCGAAGGCCGTGAAACGGGTTCCGGCCGTCCATTGGCTGGAGGAGCTGGGGATGCCGGAGGCGATCTGGGTCATGGAGGTCGAGAGGTTCGGTCCCCTCGTCGTGGCGATGGACAGCCACGGCAACTCGCTCTACAAAGACCTCTCGGTCACGGTCGAGGCAAACATGAAGGGGATCCGGGACCGTATTCGGAAGTGATGGTTCCCTCCCCTCGATGGGGGAGGGATAGGGAGAGGGTGGTCTGCCCCCTCACCCCAACCCTCTCCCACACCGGGGAGAGGGAACGCAAAGGAGGCGTAGCGATGCCCGAGAACAAACCCAACGTCGAGGAGCTCCTCGCCAAGGCCAAGGAGCCGGCGCGCAAAGCTCCGGCCTGGCACGCGTTCTACCGCGGCAAGGTCGGCCTAGGTCTGAAGTGCGCCATCACCGGCTACAGCGACTTCGCGATCTGGTACACGCCCGGCGTGGCCCAGCCGTGCCGCGAGATCGCGGAGACGCCGGAGAAGGTGTTCGAGTACACGAACAAGGGGAACATGGTCGCCGTCGTGTCCGACGGGACGCGGGTGTTGGGCTTGGGCGACATCGGACCTCACGCCGCGCTCCCGGTGATGGAGGGCAAAGGGCTGCTCTTCAAGTACCTCGGCGGGGTGGACGCGTTCCCGGTCACCCTCGCCACGAAGGACCCCGACGAGATCATCCAGGCCGTGAAGTGGATCTCCCCCGCGTTCGGGGGGATCAACCTCGAGGACTTCGCGTCCCCCAAGTGCTTCTACATCCTCGATCGGCTGCGGGAAGAGCTGGACATCCCGGTGTGGCACGACGACCAGCAGGGGACAGCGGCGATCACACTGGCCGGCGTCCTCAACGCCCTCAAGGTGGTGGGCAAGGATCCAAAGAAGGCCACCTACGCCGTGATCGGGTCCGGGGCGGCGAACGTCGCGTTCGTGCGCGTGGCTCTCACCTACGGGATCCCCGCCGGGAACATCTTGATGGTGGACTCCAAGGGCATCCTCCATCCCAAGCGGGAGGACCTGGAGCGGGAGAAAGACGAGAACCCGTATAAGTGGGACTACGCCCAACGCACGAACAGGGAACGGCGGACGGGCGGGATCGCCGAATCGCTCGTCGGTACCGACGTGTGCGTGGCTGCCTCCAAGCCCGGCCCAGGGGTGATCAAGCCAGAGTGGGTCAAGCGGATGGCCAAGGACGCGATCGTGCTCGCCTGCGCCAACCCAGTGCCCGAGATCTGGCCGTGGGAGGCCAAGGAAGCTGGGGCTCGGATCATCGGCACCGGCCGCAGCGACTTCCCGAACCAGATCAACAACTCGATCGGGTTCCCGGCGATCTTCCGCGGGACGTTGGACGTGTCTGCGAAGACGATCACCGACGAGATGACGATCGCCGCCGCGGAGGCGATCGCCCAGACCGCGCAGGACAAGGGTCTGCGTGAGGACTACATCGTCCCCTCGATGATGGACCTCGACGTGTTCGTGAACGAAGCGGTGGCGGTGGGGTTGAAGGCGATCGAACAAGGCGTGGCGCGACGGGTGCTCACGAAGGCCGAGCTCACCAAGCAGGCGGAGACGATGATCAAGCGGGCGCGGGCCGAGGTGGAGATCCTTCAGAAGCAGGGCCACATCGCGCCGCCGCCCAAGGTCTAGGTAGTCCGAGATCCGGTTCCTCAACAGGGCCGACCTCACGTCGGCCCTGTCCCATGATCGCAGGAAGCTTCGACTTGACAGGAGAGGGCAGACGCCTATGATGCGTGCGATCATTCTCGGTGCATACAGGAGGCAGGATGAAGAGGTATGGGGCGGAGTTCATCGGCACGTTTTGGCTGGTCCTCGGTGGGTGCGGTAGCGCGGTGCTGGCAGCCGCGTTCCCCGGTCTGGGCATCGGACTGCTCGGGGTCTCGCTCGCGTTCGGTCTGACGGTTCTCACGATGGCCTACGCCATCGGGCACATCTCCGGTTGCCACCTCAACCCGGCCGTCTCGATCGGCCTGTGGGCCGGGGGCCGGTTCCCGGCCAAGGACCTCCTGCCGTACATCGTGGCCCAGGTGCTGGGCGGGCTCGCGGCAGGCGGGATCTTGTACCTCATCGCCAGCGGCCAACCCGGGTTCAGCGTGTCGGCGGGATTCGCCACCAATGGCTATGGCGATCACTCGCCCGGAGGGTACAGCTTTCTCGCCGCCCTGATCGCCGAGGTGGTGATGACGATGATGTTCCTCGTCGTCATCCTCGGGGCCACCGACAAGCGGGCGCCCCAGGGGTTCGCGCCCGTTGCGATTGGGCTGTGCCTGACGCTCATCCATCTCATTAGCATTCCGGTGACGAACACGTCCGTGAACCCGGCTCGGAGCACGGGCGTGGCCCTGTACGCGGGCGGCTTGGCGCTCAGCCAGTTGTGGCTGTTTTGGGTGGCGCCGATCGTAGGTGGCGCCCTCGGCGCGCTGGTCTACCGGTTCATCGGCGGAAAGAAGTCTTAGCAGACGTTTTCGGTACGAGGGGTGTCTGCACGTGGCCGCAGCCGGCCTCCGGGGCGGATTCGCCCTGGAGGTCGGCTTTCCGCGGAGGCCCTCCTCGACGGTGCTGACGGACGAGCGGGCCCTCCCGGCAGTACAATGGAGCTACTGGACTGGGATTCATGAGGACGACGCTCTACTACTTCACGGGAACGGGGAACTCCCTCGCCTGCGCGCGGGCGATCGCGAAGAACCTAGGAGACACCGACCTCGTCCCCATCGCCTCTCTCCGTGGAGAGAAGCGGATCCGCGTCCCCACGGAGAAGGTGGGGATCGCCTGCCCGGTCTACTTCTACACCCTCCCTCTCCTCGTGCGGGAGTTCATCCCCCGCCTCGACCTGTCGGGGGTCAAGTACGCGTTCCTCGTTGCCACGATGGGCGGGCTCCCCGGCCTCGCCGTCGAGCACGGAGAGGAGCTGTTCAGGAAGGCGGGCGGTGAGCTCCACGCCGGGTTCGCGGTACGGGTGTTCGCGAACTACATCGCCGAGTACAACGTGCGCGGCGAACGGTCGGTCCGTGCAATGCACAAGCGCATGGACCGCCGGGTGGGGGAGGTCGTGCGGATCGTCCGGGCCGGCGAACGGCGTCTGGAGAAAGGGGGACCCTTCGACCGCGTGCTGAGCCGGGCGGTGTTCAACCTTCTCGGGCGCAAGTTCGTGGAGACGGCGCGGACCCGCGACCGGCGGTTCACCGTGGACCCGTCGTGCGTCCACTGCGGCACGTGCGCGTACGTGTGCCCGGTGGAGAACGTGAAGTTGGTCGAGGGAAGGCCGAAGTGGTTAGGGCACTGCGAGCAGTGCTTCGCCTGCATCCACTTCTGCCCCGTGGCGGCGATCCAGGTCCAAGGGAAGCGGACCCGGTTGCGCGGCCGCTACCACCACCCCGACGTGACGGTGGACGACATCGCTGGGCAGAGGACAAGTGTTTCTCCCAAGCCGTAGGACCTCATACACTTCCGCCCTAAGCTGGATGGATCGCCCTGCTTCGTCCTCGCAGGAAACGAGCCTGCACCAACGTCGGCAGTGCACGTTGCCCCACAGGCAGCCCTGGAATGTCGCAGTGCAAGACCCGACCCCTCTACATTCCCAGGACTCGGTGGCCCTAGTCGCGCAGGTGATTGCCCTCGACACGTCCATCCTCACCGACGTTTCGGGAAGCTGACTTCGGAACAGGTTGAGCTAATCCAGTCCAGGTCTGCCACTGTGCTTGGCGGATGAAGATTCTTTCCCCTAGGCCCTCGTAGCCTTCAGGCGTGCACAGAGCAAGACCCGACCCTCCATGCGTGACTGGGGACCCTTCATCATGCACGCACGATTCAAGGTGTGACCCCACTGCCCACCTGACTGTGCGTGTAGCAGTCCCTGGCCCGCACGAATCTCACGCGGGCTCCGTGGTTGCCGAGATGATCACCCTCCACAGGTCCGGCCTGGCAGAGCCCTACAGGAAGCAAGTCCCCGAGCCGGTCGAGGTGATCCCGTCCAGTTGTGCCGAAGTGCTTGACGAGTGAAAGCTCTGGTCCTTACGGCATCGTAGTCTTCAGGCATGCACGGAACAAGACCCGACCCCAACTACCAACTACTTGATGGCCAGTATTAGAAGAAGAACACCACCAAGAAGTATGCCCAATGCACCAAGGAGAAGAATATACAGAACTCCAGGTGGGATGACATCAAGGGCAAGAGAGGCTTCCTTGGTGACAGGGCCTGCAGTCGCTCGAATGCGCAGGTTGTGTACCTTCGTCGCGACGGAGGAATCCGTGCTGATGTGAAGAGTTGCGTGATCACCCGCGACGGGATTCGGGCTGAACACCGCTCTAACTCCAGGTGGCAGACCTCTCACCTCCAGGTGGATGGGTTGCGTGAACGCTGTATCGCGATGGAAAGTGATCCTTACCTCGTCCGCATCGTCAGGCCAGAGATACAGCTTCGCATGTGAAACAGCCATGTTGAAAACGGGCTGAAGCACAACGAGTTCGACGCTGGTTTCCTTGACGATACTCCCGCGCGTAGCCAGCAGTGAGATCGCATGAGTGCCCACAGACGCCGCAGTTCCAATCTGGATAGTGAGCGTTCCTCTCGATCCCGTCAGGGGATTGGGTTCGAATGAAGCCTCGACTCCCCGGGGCAATGATCCCAGACTGACCTGGATAGGCGAAGGAGTACCTCCCTCCCGACTCAGGTTGAGTGCTACGGAAAGCACGCTCCCGGGTTTGGCTGAGATCCTGTTCATCTCAGGCTGCATGTCGAAATCGGCGACGGAAGCGGGCGCTACCCAAGCCCAGCGCCCTTGGTGTTCGCGTCGGGAGTCTTGCCAGACGAGATAGAGCGCGATCATGTCGTCTGGCCTAACCAGAATGGGGTCACGACGCCAGTGAGCGCCACTCCACTCAACACGACTCGAAGGCCAGATCGTCTCGGCAATGTACGCGTTAGGGGGGATTGGAGTAGGACTCTGAGGCATCTCCTTCTCTGCGTACTTAACGCCGGTATGAATGATTCGCTCGCTTCTCCCGCCAGGAAGGATGAGGCTGCACCTGTCCCAAGCGATCATAATTTGGTCGGAGCCGTCATTGCGTATCCCTAGGCTTATCTCTGTGACCCCTTCATCAAGATAGAAGGAAGCGACGACTGACACTGGAAGACTCGGCTTCTCAACGAGCGTCCACTGCATTTCTGAGGAAGCGCCTAAAACTCCAAGACCCATTGCCAGGACGGCCGCAGATCCGATACGGATGACCTGATTCACTTTCTCTCACCACCTTGACGAGAGGAGAGTCAAGAACCGGTTAGATTCTGTTCAACCGATCATTTCTCCAGAATCCGTCGTAGTTGTTCCCATTCCTCCTTCGGAATGCTGTAGGTGTGCTCGGGGGCGGGGAACTTGGCCTCCTTCACGTCCTTGATGTAGCCCTGGAACGCCTGGAGCATGACTCCCGACACATCGGCGTAGCGCTTGACGAACTTCGGGGTGAACGCCTCGAACA
>JBBIQN010000017.1:0-31336 GCA_037442305.1 Candidatus Bipolaricaulota bacterium | reverse complement strand
CGGTCACCGCGCCGCGGGGTACACGGCCCCCTGAACCGGGGCAAGTCCGGGACTTCGCCGGACCCGTGCCTTGGGGTAGAGCCCCCCACGGCCACGTTCCACGTGGTGCCGGAGGGCGGGGAGTTACCCCTCCTCGTGACGCTCGAGCCTCGGATTCGTTCGCCGGGGGGGCAAGGTCATGGACTACACATGGGATTTTGGGGACGGGACCGCGGGAGGGGCCGCGTGGTCCAGCATGAGTTCGACCGGGACCCAGCGGGGCCAGAGGAACAGGAGTTCCGTGTCACCCTGACCGTGACCCAGGAGTTCCAGACGGAGAGGGGGCCCTGCCTTCGAACCGTCCGATGCGCTACGGGATCGGCCGCCCGCTGGACGTGTTGTACTGGGAGGTCAGATCCGTGTGGGACGGCACCGCGATCGAAGGATTTGCCCGAAACGTAGCTCTGGACCGACGCGTGCCCCATGGGGAGATCATCGTCCGGTTCTATCGTGGCCCGAGTCACGTCCTCGTGGCGGAAGAGCGAAGAGACCTGTGGGACATCCGGCCCGGAGAAGAGCGGTGGTTCATCATCCGGCCCCCGCTTCGCTCCTGGCAGTTCGACTGGGTGGATCTGCGCGCGGAGGCGTTCACCGCCCAGCCCTGAGCCGCGCTCGGCTCAGGGCTGGGCAGCTCCGATTCCTACCTGGGAGTGGCCCCCGCCCCTTCCAGGGCGGCGATGCGCTCCTTAACGTCCTCGTCGTCCGGGAGGTCCTTCAGGGCCTGGCGGTAGGCGGCGAGAGCCGCCGCGCGCGCGATCTCGACCGCTTTCTCCAGGTTTGTGATCTGGGCGTCCCGTTCCGGGCCTTCGGGGAGCTGGCCCTTGACGCCTTCGACCTCGGACTGGACTGCGGCCATCTTCTCCTCGTACAGGGCCCCAAGGATGAACGAGAGGTACTTCTCCTCGACCTTGCCTTCCGCCCGGATCGTCTCGAACGCGGCGATCCCTCGGTCGAGGTCGTGGTTCTTGAGGTACATAGCCTGGAGGAGTGGATCGGCGATGACCACCGTCGCCACCTTGCGGGCCGCGGAGAGCCAGGCGTTGAACCTCTCGGTTGAGAGAGCGCTCGTGGCATCCTTGCGGACGCGCTCGGACACCGCCTCGAACTCGGGCATGGTTGCCTCGCGGCGGTCCGTGACGCGGATCACGTGGAACCCGAACTGACTTTGGACGATCCCGCTTGTCTCCCCGACCTGGAGGGCGAACGCCGCGTTCTCGAACTCCGGCACCATCGCCCCGCGGCCGAACCAGTCGAGGTCTCCGCCCTTGGCCGCGCTCCCGGTGTCCTTGGACCGCTCGCGGGCGAGCGCCGCGAAGTCAGCGCCGGTTGTGAGCTGGTCGAGGACTGCCTGGGCTTCTTCTTCCGTCTCGACGAGGATGTGGGAGGCGCGGATCTCTTCTTCGGTCCCGTAGTCGCGCTTGCGCTCCTCGAAGTACGTGCGGAGCTCGTCCACGGAAAGCTCGATCGGGCCCACCACCGCTTCTTGGACGGCTTCGTAGAGGAGCTGCTCTTCGACGCTCGCCCGGCCTTCGGCCTTGAACTCCTCCAGGCTTCCCCCCTGGGCGGCGAAGTAGCCGATGAGGAATTCCTCGGTGATCCCGTAGCTGTCGAGCATCGCCTGGTACTGCTTTTCGAACTCGGCCTCGATCGCCGCGGGGCTCACGGCGACCCCCCGTCGCGCGGCCTCCGCTTCCACGAGCCCGCGGGTGGCAACAGAGATGAGGGCGCTCGCGGCGATCTCGAGCTCGAACATTCGGCCCCGTGCGCCGGTAAGGAACACCTGGATGTCGATCCCGAACATCGCGTACATCCGGGTGTAGTAGCTGAGGATGGATGCCCGGATGTTATCGAACGCCGTGCGGGGGAGAGGATGGCCGTTCACGGTCATGAAGGGGACGGGTTCCTGCGGGGTCGCGGGGCGCTCCGTCGTGGTCGCGGGAGCGGGACCCGTCGCGGCGGGCTCCGTCGTCGCGGGCGTGGCTCCGGTCGCCGTGGGCTCTGGGGTGAGCGGGGAAAAAGCGGACGCCACCGGGGCCGCGGAGAGTTTCGCCGGCTCCGAGGCCACGCGGCCGCAGCGGTTGGCGATGACGACCGTGTACGTGCCTGCATCGGCAGCGGTCACGGCGGAAAGGGTGAAGGCCGGTCCCGTCGCTCCTGGGATCTCCACGCCGTCCTTCTGCCACTGGTAGGCAAGGGGAGCACTGCCGATGGCTTCGACGGTCAGGGTCGCTCCCTCCCCCACCTTCACCTCCCGCGAGGCGGGTTGGGTCACGATCGAGGGGGCCTCGCCTACGGTGAGGGCCGCGGGCTGCGAGGTCGCGCTTCCGCAGGCGTTCGTGGCGACGACCGTGTACGCGGCGGCGTGCTCGGCCTTGGTCGTGGGGATCGTGTAGATCGCGGTCGTGGCGCCGGCGATGTCGGCCCCGTTCTTCTTCCACTGGTAGGAAAGCGGCGCAGTTCCTGTGGCGGTCACCGTGAACAAGGCGGACGCGCCGACGCAGACCGTCTGTGGGGCCGGCTGGCTGGTGAGGGTCGGGGGGGCGTTCACGGTGAGCGTAGCCGGGGAGGAGGTGACCTTTCCCGCCTTGTTCGCGACGACCACGGTGTAGCTCCCGGCGTGGGCCGCGGCGACCGGGTTGATCGTGTAACTGGTGCCAGCTGCTCCAGGGATCGTCGCTCCGTCCTTCTGCCACTGGTAGGAGAGGGGCGCCGTCCCTGCCGCGGTCACGCTGAACGTGACCGAGCCCCCGGCGCAACTCGTTTGGGCCCTGGGCGGGGTGGAAATCGTGGGGGGAGTCCCCTTGCACCCGGCAAGAAGGGCCCCCATCCCGAGGACGAGAAAAGCTGCCGCAACCACACGCATGCGCATGTCAAGCCTCCTTCAACTGCCCAAGCTTACCCGTAGACCCTCGGGAGCGAAAGTGCGCCGGCGTGGCCTTGTGGCGCCCGAGCCTTCGCAGTCCGGCCGCCGGACGCGGCTCAGCCGCGGGCGAGGGAGTCCCGCACCTTGGTCACTTCCACCTGCCAGGTGGTCCAATCCTTGTACGGACGGAACCCCATCGCGTCGTTGATTCGAAGCATCGGGGCGTTGGAGTTCGCGTTCCCGGTGCGCACGCGCTTCACCTGTGGCCGCTCGGAGAGGACCTTCTCGATCATCGTCGCCTTAAGCCACTTCCCGAGGCCGTGTCCACGGTACTTGGGCAATACGCCGGTGTCCCCCTGGTACAGAGTTTCGCTCAGGGTGAGATCGTAGAACACCTCGGTGTACCCGGCGAGCTCGCCCGAGGCCCGGTGGCGGGTGAACAGGGTCCACCGCTCGATCTTCCGCTCCAGCATGGAAGACTCCTGCTGACGCACGATCTCCGGGGTCCACTTCCAGTCCTCGACCTCGAGGTCGTCCCGGGGAGCGGTGTTCATCACGCCCATCAAGGTGCAGATCGCCGCGATGTCCTCCTCCGGGTACGGGCCCAACCACCACCCAAGCTCGTACTCGTCCCGTGGCCCCTCGTCGCGCCAGGTCTGCATCAGCGCTAGGTCGAGCCGCGCCAGATCGAGCTGGTTCGTGCGCGACACCAGCCCCACGCGGGCCCCGAGGCGTTCCAGCAAGGCTTGTCCAGCGGGGATCGAGGAGTCGGTTCCGGCGAGGAAGAGCGTTCGGTCGAGGGCCTCCGCCGCCTCGACGAGGTGGGCCAAGAACCGCTTGGCGATCCCCTGGCGTCGCCACTCCGGGGCGACCCCGATGTCGGCGTCGGCGATGTGCCGATTATGCGGGGTGTCGTACGTGGTGAGGATCGCCCGGGCCACCGCTTCGCCGCGGTGCCAGGCCACCCATTGCCGGAGCAGGACGAACGGAGGGACGGTGCGCAGTTGCCGGACCCACTCCTCAAACCCGCGCGGTGGATCTTCCGGCCACATCTCCACTCGCAGGCGGTTGGCCAGGCGGTGGACGGCGGCCAGCTCCTCGGCCGAGGCCATGTTGACGTCGAACGCGCGGATCTCCACCGGTTGCTTCGTCATGGCTTCACCATTGCTCGGGCAAAACGGAATCATCGCTGGTTGGGCGGGGGTCCGCAATGCGAGGCGTGCTCGGGCTGGGGGTCATTCCCCTGTGGGATCCGTTGTGACCAGGTCGCGGAACCCGTCGAGCGTCTTGGGCCCGATCCCGGACACGCGGACGAGGTCGTCCACCCTGGCGAACGGTCCGTTCGCCTCGCGGAACGCCACGATCCGTGCGGCGAGCGCGGGGCCGATCCCGGGGAGGTTCTGCAGCTCTTCGGCGGGGGCCGTGTTGACGTTGATCTTCCCCGGAAGCCGGAACTCGATCGGGATCACGACCGCTGGGATGTCCACGGGTACGAGCGGCACACGGGAAGGAGGCGCCGGGGGGATAAGGCGGACGGCAGCCCATACGAGGAGGACCGACACGAGGACGGCCGCCGCCCAGAACCGCGGCTCGGCATGTTGCCTACGGAAGAAGGTCCCTGATCCGCTGGACACCCCACTCCTCCTGTTGGCTACGGGCGAGCTCGGGCTGGCGCTCGTACCGCTCCTTGGCGAACTTGGACTTCCAGCGTCGGAGAAGAGTCTCCCGCAGCCGGGTACGGAGGTCCAGGTCGGCGAAGGCGGCATCCCGGGCCAACGTCTCGACCTCGGGGAGGTACACGTCCACAGAAGCGGCCTGATCGAACAGGCTCAGGCTGCGCTCGCGATCGGTCGGGAGAAGGGCCGTCGCCTCGCGGAGGAGATCCCGGCGGTGGAGTTCTTCCCGGGCTCGCTCCCCCATCCGTCGGCCGTACTGGCGATGAACGGCGAGGTGCCACACCGGGAACTGCCGTAGCTCGTGGTGGCAGCTCTCGTGGCGGGGGAACGAATCCCGATCGGCCACGATTCGGCCATGCCAAGTCAGGCACTCGTCGCATGTGCGCCACGTAACGGCCGTGTAGCACTGCCAGAGCGAGGCCCGGCCTCGGAGAAGGTATCCCAGCATGCGCACGAGGTGGGTCATGGGCCGGTTGGTGCCGAGGGTGGGAGTCGAACCCACACGCCCTTCTCAGGGCACGGGATTTTGAGTCCCGCGCGTCTGCCAGTTCCGCCACCCCGGCTCAGCGGCGATTATAGCCCTTGCGCGCGGCACGTCGGGCACAGGCCATACCCTTGGACGACGGCCTCGGCGAGGTCGAACCCGTGGCGGCCCGCGGCGTGGGCGACGACCTTCTTCAGGCCGGGGTCGGCGAACTCGATCACCCGGCCGCAGCCGCGGCACACGAGGTGCCCGTGGTCCTCCCGGCCCCACGTGTGCTCGTAGTGGGCGTGGGCCTCGCCGAACGACACCCGGCGCACGAGCCCGGCCTCCTCGAGGAGATCGAGGGTGCGGTACACCGTGGCTGCGGACGAAACCGCTCCCCGCAACGCGGCCCAAAGCTCCCCGGCCTCGAAGTGGGCGGGGAGGGAGAACACCGCCTCGACGACCGCCCGCCGGGGGCGGGTGACGTGGAGGCCCTGCCGCCGGAGGAACGCCTCGAAGAGATCAACCGGCCGCTCGTTCATCTCCCGCCCACTTTGCCGCGCCGTCCGTGGGGCGTCAACCGGGTCCGCGAAGGACGAGATCCCCGACCTCGACCCCGAGCTCCCTCGCCACCGGGCGGCACTTCGCCTGAAGGAGGAAGAACAGCCGGGCCCGTTCCCTGGACAGGCCCTCGAAGTTCCCCATTCCCTTACTTAGGATGAGCTCGGCGCGCGCGAACTGGGAACGAAACAGAGGGGAGGAAGCTTCAAGGCTCACCCCGGGGATGTCGGACCCGGTGGTGATGACCGCCGCAATCCTGTGTAACCCCACGGCCCGGGCGTCCTCCTCCGTGGCGTCGTTCAGCGTGGGCGCCCCGCGCACCGCGACCGTGACCCCCCTCCCCCGGGCGAGGATCTCCTCGATGAGGATCCGGTCGAGCACGATCTCCCCCGCGTTGTCCGTGAGGTACAGGAGGGAGCTCGCCCCGGCGAGGGTCTCCTGGAAGGCCTCGTAGTCGCAGCGGGTGAGGGAACGCGCCGCGGTCCCTCCGACATCGTGGGCCGGATCGAGGTCGGGGTGGATCCCAAGGTCGAGGCTGTTCCCAGCCGCGGCGAGGCGAAGCGCGTGGAGGAGGGGGTCCGGGGCGCGGGAGACCTCCTCCTTCCACCGCGGGTACCGGGCGAGGGACGCGGCGTTGGCACACCGCTTCTCCTTCTCGTACGGATCAGCGACGCCGAGGGTGGTCCGCAGGACGCGTCCGACCTCCGCTCCGAGGAGGATCGGGGGAAGGGAGGGATCCCACCGCGCGGCGCGGGAGGCCCCCTCGGCCACGATCGCCCACGCCTCCTCGGGAGCCGCGCCGGCGAGGCGGGCCCCGCCGAGGGTCGCTCTTAGGATGCACGGGACGCACTCCGGATCCGTTCGCATCGCGTCATGATAGCCTGCCCCAGGCTGTGGAGGGGCGCCGCGGGTTTCGGTATCGTTGCCTCCATGATCCGTAACCTTCTCCTCGCCCTGCTTGTGGCGGCCGCGGCAGGAGGGGCGGGGGCCGCCCCGGTCGAGATCCACTACTTCTGGGCTGCGACCTGTCCCGATTGCCAGGTGATGAAGGCGTTCCTCGCGGCCCTGGCCGCGGAGTTCCCCGAGCTCCGCGTGGTCGAGCACGAGGTCGCGTTGAGCAAGGAGAACTTTCAGCTCTTGGAGGCCGTGACCAAGGCGTACGGCCTCGACCGGTTCGCCACGCCCGTCGTGGCCGTCGGGGACTTGGCGACCACGGGAATCGGCCTTGCCTCCGAACTCAGGATTCGCGAGGAGGTCGCCCGTTGCGCGCGCGAGGGCTGCCCATCCCCCTTGGCCCGAGTGAAGGAGATCGCCCCGTCCCGTTCGGTCCCGTGGGGCTGGATCCTTCTTGCCCTTGGAGTGACGGCCGTCCTCGTTTTGCTCGTGCTGAGGTAGCGGAAGTTCGTCGGGTTTGCCCGTCCTTCCCGCCGCGGCTGGAGGGTGGCGTTGCCGTGGCGCGCGTTGCGTTCGCCGGAGCGCGCCTGGGCTACGGCGCGGCGGGTTCCCCTCGGCGGGGGAGCCTCCCAGCGCTTTTCCCACGCGCGTCCGTTCTCGTTCCGGTCAGGACCTAGCCCGGCCCCTCTGTGGGGTAAGATCGGGGGGTGGCTAAGGTCACGGCGGAAGAACGATTCGCTCTCAACACGAACCTCAAGCCCCAGGGCGACCAGCCGACGGCGATCGCGGAGCTGACCGCGGGAGTAGGGGAGGGGGTGCGCTGCCAGACCCTCCTTGGGGCCACGGGGACGGGGAAGACGTTCACCATCGCCCACGTGGTCCAGAACATCCAGCGGCCGACGCTCGTCGTCGCCCACAACAAGACCTTGACCGCCCAGCTCTACGGCGAGTTCCGCGAGCTGTTCCCGGATAACGCCGTGCACTACTTCGTCTCCTACTACGACTACTACCAGCCGGAGGCGTACATCCCGCAGACGGACACCTACATCGAGAAGGACGCCCAGATCAACGAGGAGATCGACCGCCTCCGCCACGCGGCGACGTCAAGCCTCCTCTCTCGGCGGGACGTGATCGTGGTCGCGTCGGTGTCGTGCATCTACGGCCTGGGGTCCCCCCAGGACTACGCCGCCCTTTCCCTGGCCCTCGAGGTGGGTCGGGAGTACGACCTCGATGAGGTCCTTCGCCAGCTCGTGATGCTCCAGTACCGGCGGAACGAGCTTGCGTTCGAGCGGGCGACGTTCCGGCTGCGGGGGGACACGCTCGAGGTCATCCCCGCCTCGGAGGAGGTGGGGTACCGGATCGAGTGGTTTGGGGACGAGGTGGAGCGGATCTCGACCGTGGATCCGCTCACCGGGAACCCGCTCTCCGAACGATCCCGGGCCACGATCGCCCCGGCCACGCACTATGTGACGCCGGGCGAGCGCCTGAAGCGGGCCATGGTGGGGGTCGAGGAAGAGCTTCAAGCGCGACTCAAGGAGCTGCGGGATGCGGGCAAGCTCCTGGAGGCCCAGCGGCTCGAGCAGCGGACCTCGTTCGATCTGGAGATGATGCGCGAGATGGGGTATTGCCCGGGGATCGAGAACTACTCCCGCCACCTCGACGGCCGGAAGCCCGGCGAACCCCCGTGGACCCTTCTCGACTACTTTCCCCCGGACTTCCTCACCGTGATCGACGAGTCCCACCAGACCGTGCCCCAGGTCCACGGGATGTTCCACGGCGACCGGTCGCGGAAGGGGACGCTTGTCGAGTACGGGTTCCGCCTCCCCTCGGCCCTCGACAACCGGCCGCTCACGTTCGAGGAGTTCGAGGATCGAGTGCGAGAGGTCATCTTCATGTCCGCCACCCCCGGTCCGTACGAGAAGAGGGTGTCGGGGAAGGTCGTGGAGCAGATCGTCCGGCCCACCGGGCTTGTGGACCCCGAGGTCGAGGTTCATCCCGTGGAGCGGCAGATCGACCACCTCCTCGGGGAGCTGCGCGAGGTCACCGAGCGGAAAGAGCGGGCCCTGGTGACCACCCTCACGAAGAAGATGGCCGAGGACCTCACGGACTACCTCGTCGAGCTTGGGGTGCGGGCCCGCTACCTGCACTCCGAGATCGAGACCCTCGATCGGGTGGACATCCTGCGCGACCTGCGCCTGGGGAAGTTCGACGTCTTGGTGGGGATCAACCTCCTCCGCGAGGGCCTGGACCTCCCCGAGGTATCGCTCGTGGCGATCCTCGATGCGGACAAGGAGGGGTTCCTTCGCTCGGCGACCTCGCTCGTCCAGACGATCGGGCGCGCGGCGCGGAACGTGCGGGGGAAGGTCATCCTCTACGCGGACGTGATCACGGACTCGATCCACCAGGCGGTGGGGGAGACAAACCGCCGCCGCCAGATTCAGCTGGACTACAACCGCCGCCACGGGATCACCCCCCAGACGATCGAGAAGGAGGTGCGGGACATCGTGGCCGAGTTCTCCGGCCGTCGGCCCGAGCCCGTCGAGCTTCCGAAGGACCCGACGCGCCTTCCCCGCGACGAGATCGCCGCGATCGTGCGGACCCTCGAGAAGGAGATGAAGCGGGCCGCCGAGGCCCTGGAGTTCGAGCTCGCGGCGGCTTACCGCGACAAGCTGCGCGAACTCCGCCGCCTCCTCTAGGTCACCCCGACCGGTAATGGTGCGCTCCCGGACTGGGGGGTAGGCCACGCCCCAGGGCTGCAGGAGCGCTGACCGAAGCGCGAGGCACAAGCAGCCCCGGTGTCGCCTAGGGCCGCCCCCCGCGCGCGACCGGCCCTACTTCGCGGGCTCGGGGACGCGGATCTCGGGCTGGCTGCACACCCGCCCCGAGGTCTTCCCCCGCAGGGACCGGAACTCCACGGAGTCGCCCGCCTTGAGCTTGCGGTAGAGGGCCTCGGAGACCTCCACCCGCTGCGGGTTCACCTTCCCGTTTTCCACGACATCGAGGTTCACAAAGAACGTCTCTTCCTTCACGACGTACGTCACCGTGGTCGTCCCTCCGGAGGTTCCGCCGGATCCCCCACCCGGGCACACCGGGCACGACTGGACTTCCTGGGTCACGGTCCGCTCGCGAACGGCGGTCGTCTTGTCGGTAACGGTGGCGGAGAGGACGACGAGCTGCGCGTCGCGACAGTCGGAGATCACCACGGCTCCCACGGCGAGGATCGCGCCGACGATCGCCAGCACGATAAACAGGTTGAACGGGTTCATGGGGGAGAGGTTAGCTCTGTGGCCCGGCCGCTGCAAACAGGCGGGTACACTTCCCCGTATGGCGGACATCCTGAGCGGGCTCACCGACGAGCAGCGGGAGGCGGTGACCCACCGCGCCGGGCCGCTCCTCGTCTTGGCGGGAGTGGGGACGGGGAAAACAACGGTCATCACCCGTCGCATCGCCTACCTCATCGCCCAAGGGATCGTCGAGCGCCCGAGCCAGCTCCTCGTGTTCACGTTCTCCCACCAGGCAGCGGAGGAGATGCTCGACCGGGCGTTCGACTGGGTGCGCTACGCGGCCCTCGACGCCTGGGTGGCGACCTACCACGCGGTGTGCGAGCGGATCCTGCGGGAGAACGCGCCCCTGGCGGGCCTTCCTCCCGACTTTCGGATCCTCGACGAGTGGGACCAGCGGGTGTTCCTCCTCGACCACCTCACGGACCTCCCCCTCCGCACGCTCCGTCCGCGGGCCCTCAGGCAGCCGCTGCGGTTCCTGTCCCCGCTCCTCTCCTTCATCTCTCGGGCGAAGGACGAGGCCGTGTCCCCCGAAAGCTACGCGGCGTGGGTGCGGAGGTCCCAAAGCGAGCTTCCTCCTGACGAGCGCGGCCTCCACGAGGAGCTTGCGGAGTGCTACGCGGCCTACGAGGGCCTCCTCGCGGCGGAAGGGGCGGCGGACTTCGGCGACCTCATCCTGCGCACGGCGAACCTCCTCGAGGAGAGGCCGGGGCTGCGCGCCGAGTACCACCGCCGGTTTCCCCACGTCCTCGCCGACGAGTTCCAGGACACGAGCCGGGCCGAACTCCGGCTCGTCGAGCTCCTCGCCGGGCACGGGAACGTGACCGCGGTGGGAGACGACGACCAGGCGATCTACGGGTTCCGCGGGGTTCCGTGGGATAACCTTCTCTCGTTTCTGGGGGCGTTCCCGCAGGCGAAGGTCGTGGTCTTGACCCGGAACTTCCGCTCGACGCAGGGGATCCTCGACGCGGCGATGCGGCTCATCCGCGGGAACGCCTACCGACTGGAGGCTCTATCGTTGCGCGGGGAGATCCCCCACGCGATCTCCAAGGACCTCTCCTCGGCTCACGGCCCGGGCGCCCCCCCCATCCACCGCCGGTTCCCCACCGTGGGCGACGAGGCGGAGTTCGTGGCCGAGGAGGTAGAGAGGCTCCACCGGCAGGGGATCCCCTGCCGCGAGATCGCGCTTCTATACCGCAACCGGTACCGTCCCGACCCCTACCTGCGCGCCCTCGCGGAACGGGGCATCCCGTGGACCGTGGCGGGTCGGTTCCGGGCCGGGATGTTCGATCAGGAGGAGATCAAGCTCGTTCTCTCGTTCCTGCGGGCGATCGCCGACCCCCAGGACAGCCAGTCCCTCTACCACCTCCTCGGGTCCCCGATCTACCGCCTGGGCGGGGAGGACCTCGCTCTTCTCACCGCCCGGGCGCAGCGGGAACACCGCCCCCTGCGCCAGATCCTCGCCGAAGCCCTCGAACAGCGCTCCCTCTCGGAGAGCGGGCACGCAGCGGGCGAGCGGGCGGTGGCCGACCTCGTTGCCTGCGAAGCCCTCGCGCGCGGGAACCCCGTCGGACGCGTCCTCTATGCGTTCCTCATGGACCGAACCGGGTACCTTCAGGCCCTGGTCCACTCGGGGGATCCGTCCGCGGGCCAGGCGGTGGAGCACATCGCCGAGTTCTTCGAGCGCGTGGTGCGCCGGTTCGAAGAGGTGGCCCGCTACGATCGGGTGCCGTGGTTCGTGCGGTACGTGGACGAACTCCGGGAACTGGGGTGGAACCCGATGGTCGGGGAGGCGGAGCCGGGCGCGGATGCCGTCCAGGTGATGACGTTCCACCAGGCAAAAGGGATGGAGTTCGACGCCGTGTTCCTCACCGGACTCGTGGAGGACTTCTTCCCGGGCCGGATCGCGCGACCCACGTTCGCTCTTCCCCGCGGCTTGCGCGACGAGGGAATCCCCGAGGACCTCGCCCACCTCGAGGAGCAGCGGCGCCTGTTCTACGTGGGGATGACCCGCGCCAAGCGGCACCTCTACCTCCTTTCCGCCGACGACTACCGCCCACTCGGGGAGGCCCCGCGGAAACGGGCGGCGAAGATCTCCCGGTTTGTCCTGGAGGCCCTAGAAGTGGAAGGCGTGGGGGAAGGAGCGCCGGAGGCGCCCGCGTTCCTCCGCATCCGACGCGAGGTGAAGGAACCCGCTCCTGTGCTTTCCGTCCCCACGGGGACGGGTCCCACACAGCTCTCCTTCCGCCAGGTGGACGACTGGCTCACCTGCCCCCTCAAGTACCGCTACGTCCACGCGCTGCGCGTTCCGATCCGTCTCCACCCCACTGTGATCTTGGGAAACGCTGTTCACCAGGCGATCCAGGCGTATCACCTCGCCAAAGTGCAGGGTCGTACGCTACCGCTGGACGACCTCGAGCGCGTGTTCCGCCGCGCCTGGCGCTCGGAGGGGTTTCTGTCTGCCGCGCACGAAGAGGAGCTCCTCCGCCACGGGGAGGCGGCGGTGGAGGCGTTCTACGCGTTCGAGGAACGGGCCGTGGCCCGGCCCACGTTCGTCGAGAAGTTCTTCTCGTTTGTGGAAGGCGAGGCCAAGGTCATCGGGTACTGGGACCGGGTGGACCGCTCGCCGGACGGGGCGCTCATCGTTGACTACAAGACCTCCGACGTGGGGAAGGACGCCGCCGACCGAAGGGCCGGGGAGTCGCTTCAGCTTGCGATCTACGCCCTGGGCTACCAGCACATGTTTGGGGAGAGGCCCGGCGAGGTGCAGCTCCGGTTCCTCACCCCGGAGGCGGTGGTGGGACGGGCGACCCCCACCGACCGCATGCTCGACCGCGCCCGAACGGCCATCCATGACGCCACCGCGGGGATCCGCGGCGGAGACTTCGGCGCAACGCCGTCGTTCACGGCCTGCTCCTACTGTGCCTACCGCACGATCTGTCCCTCCGCCCTGCCCCTGTAAGAGACCGGCGTTCCCTCTACAATCGGGCCTGCGGCCTCCTGGCGCCGGGCAGAATCCAGTCGTGCCGGGGCAGACCGAGGGCCGCGGCGGTGCCGCGCGCGGCACCAAAGGAGAACGCGATGCAGCGGGACAAGTGCGGCGAACTGGGGCGTGGGGCGGTGGGGCGAAGGGTCACCCTCGCGGGGTGGGTCCACCGGGTGCGCGACCTTGGCGGGGTCACGTTCGTTGACCTCCGCGACGCCTCGGGGATCGTCCAGCTTGTCCTGCGCGACGCGGCGGGCCCCGCGCCCTCGCGCGAGGACGTGGTCCGCGTTCAGGGCACGGTCCGCCCTCGCGAGGCCCCGAACCCGAACCTTCCCACCGGGGCAGTCGAGGTCGAGGTGACGGAACTCGACCTCCTTTCCCGGGCGCAGCCCCTGCCGCTAGGGGTGGCGGAGGAGGGAACGCCGAGCGAGGAGACCCGGCTCCGCTACCGGTACCTTGACCTCCGGCGGCCGCGGATGCAGAAGAACCTCCGCCTGCGGCACCGGACCTGTCTGGCCATCCGCGAGTACCTCGACCGGGAAGGGTTCGTCGAGGTCGAGACCCCGATGCTCACCCGCTCCACCCCGGAGGGGGCGCGGGACTTCCTCGTCCCGTCCCGCCTCGCCCGCGGGGCGTTCTACGCTCTGCCCCAGTCGCCCCAGCTCTTCAAGCAGATCCTCGTCACCTCGGGCGTGGAGCGGTACTTCCAGATCGTGCGCTGCTTCCGCGACGAGGACCTCCGCGCCGACCGCCAGCCGGAGTTCACCCAGCTCGACCTAGAGATGGCGTTCCTCGAGCACCCGGACGAGCTCTTCCCCCTCCTGGAGGGGCTCATGCGTCGCGTGTTCCAACAGGCGATCGGGGTTGATCTTCCCGCGCCGTTCCCCCGCCTTCCGTACGACGACGCGCTCGCCCGCTACGGGTCGGACAAGCCAGATCTCCGGTTTGGGATGGAGATCGCGGACGTTTCGAGCCTCTTCGCCGGGGGGGCGTTCCGGGTGTTCTCCGAGGCCGTAGCCGGAGGAGGCGCGGTGCGGGCCCTCCCCGTCCCCGGCGGGACGAACGCGACGCGGGGCGAGCTCGCCAAGCTCGAGGAACTCGCGAAAGGGCACGGTCTCCCTGGCCTGGTGTGGCTCAAGCTCGGGGAGGGGATCTCCTCCTCGGTCGGGAAGCACGTCCCGACGGAGACCCTGCCCGCGGTTGCTGCGCGGGCAGGAGCCCAGAGCGGCGACCTCGTCCTCCTCGCCGCGGGGCCGGCCCCAACGGTGTCCTCAGCCCTCGGGGACCTCCGGCTGCGCCTTGCCCACGACAAGGGGATCGTCCCCGCCAACGCGTGGGCCTTCGCGTGGATCGTGGATTTCCCGCTCTTCAAGGAAGGGGAGGGGAGGCTTGAGTCTGAACATCACCCGTTCACCTCTCCTCGGGACGAGGACCTCCCCCTCCTCGAAACGGACCCGGCGCGGGTACGGGCCAAGTGCTACGACCTCGTGGTGAACGGGGTCGAGCTCGCCTCGGGCTCGATCCGCATCCACCGCCGCGAGCTCCAGGAAAGGATCTTCCGGTTGCTGGGGATTGGAGAGGAGGAGGCCCACGAACGGTTCGGATTCTTCCTCCGCGCCCTCGAGTACGGCGCTCCGCCTCACGGGGGGATCGCGTTCGGCCTCGACCGGTGGGTGATGATGATGGCCGGCGAGCCCTCGATCCGCGAGGTGATCGCGTTCCCCAAGACGACGAGCGGCGCCTGTCCCCTCACGGACGCCCCCGCGCCGGTGGACGAGGGGCAGTTGCGGGAGCTTGGGCTGCGGCTGAGACCATGACCCGAGTTCGGCTGGCCCTCCTCGGCGGGGCGCTCGTGGTCCTCCTCGGGCTCCTCCTGACTGGGCTCGAGGGAACCGAGTTTCGCGGCCCCCGCGGGGAGAGGGAAGTGGGAATCCCTCCCCTGCGGGTCGCGCGTCCTCCCTTCCTGTTCCCGGAGTGGGTTCTCAATGCCCTGCTCATCTTCATCCTTTCCGTGGTTGCGATATCGCTCGCCCTGGCCATCTTCGTCCCCGAGGCCCGCCGCCTGGCCCTCCGCGGGCTCGTCGCGCTTCTTCTGCTTGCCGGCCTCGGCTATGCCTTGCGTACGCGCGTCCAGCCCCTAACCGAGGAAGTCGTGTACGAGAAGGAAGAGGGGGCGCCCCTGTCTTTGCCACCCCCCCAGACGGAAGGGGAAGCCCGGCCGGAGGCCCTCCCGCCCGAACTCCCCCCGTGGCTTGCCTACGTCGTGGCCGGGGTTGGGGGAGGACTCGTCGCCTGGTGGGCCGTTCGTCGGTTCAGGCCTGCGCCTTCGCCCCCGCCCGCCGCGGCGATCGAAGAGGCGGTCGGGGCCGCGCGAGACGATCTCGCCCGCGGCCTCCCCTTGTACGACGTCGTGATCCGGTGTTGGCTTAGGATGGTGGAGATCGTCTCCCCGTACCTCAAGAAGTCGGAGCTTCCCACCCTCACCCCGCGGGAGCTCGCCGCGCGGTTGGTGGCGTTCGGGTTTCGTCCGGAGGGGGTAGAAGTTCTGACGCAGCTGTTCGAGGAGGTGCGCTATGGGCACAAAGAAAGCGAACCCCGCCGCGAGGCCGCGGTGGCGGCCCTGGCCGCGGTGGAGCGGGTCAGCTAGGTGGGGTCGGATCGCGGTTGCGCTGGCCCTCGGCGCAGCTCTCGGTTGGCTACTGCGGGGAGTGGCGGCGTGGATCCTCCTTCTCATCGCCGGCGCGGTCGGGTACGTCGACGCCCTGCATCAGGGCGTGGTGTGGAACGTTCTCCTGTTCGCGGTAGGGGTGGCCCTGTTGCGGCACGCCCTCCTGCGGTTGAGCCAGGGCGGCCCCCCTTCGCCCGCCGCGCGGGGATCTCCTCCGGATCGCGAGCCGTCGGACTTGGCCCGACTCGCGGACCTCGTCCGCCGGGCGGAGACCTCGGCCCTGGCCCGACAGGCGATCGGCCGCCGCCTGTCCGGGATCGCCGTCGCTCTCCGGACGCAGCGAGAGGGAATCCCCCCCGAGAAGGCGTGGGAGGAGTTCAAACAAGAGGAATGGCCGCCGAACCGGGAGCTGGCAGGCGTGCTCCGGCCCGAGGAGGGGTGGAATCAGCCGCGGCGGGCCCCCGGCTATCGCCAGCGGCTGCACGCCGCCGTAGACCTGTTGTCGCAGTACGCGGACGGAGGGACCATTGACCGTACATGACGTCGCAGCGCGGGGGGAGGCCATCCTCTCCCAGATCGAACGTGTGATCGTGGGCAAACGCAAGCCCCTGTCCCTCATCCTGGGGGCGATCCTCGCCGGGGGGCACGTCCTCCTCGAGGACTTCCCTGGCCTGGCCAAAACCCTTGCCGCGCGGTGCTTCTCGTGGACCCTTGGCCTCTCGTTCAACCGGATCCAGTTCACCCCCGACCTCCTCCCCGCGGACATCGTCGGCACCCACCTCTACCGCCGCGAGGAGGGGAGGTTCGAGTTTCGGCCCGGTCCGGTGTTCGCCCAGCTCGTCTTGGCCGACGAGATCAACCGCGCCACCCCCAAGACCCAGTCCGCCCTCCTAGAGGCGATGCAGGAAGGGCAGGCCACCGTGGAAGGGGACACCCGACCCCTTCCCCAACCGTTCATCGTCCTCGCCACTCAGAACCCGATCGAGTACGAGGGAACGTTCCCCCTCCCTGAGGCCCAGGTGGATCGGTTTCTCGTCCGCGTCAGGTTCGGCTATCCCAATCCCTCGGAGGAGGCGGAGATCCTCCGGCGGCGGATCGAGCGGAGGAAGGAGGAGGTGTCGCTCCCCGCCGTGGCCGATGCCGCGGAGATCCTCTCCCTGCGGGGGGCGCTCGAGGAGGTGTTCGTGGACCCCGACCTTCTCGCGTACATGGTCCAGATCGTAGATCAAACCCGTCGTCACCCGTCTCTTGCCGTGGGGGCAAGCCCGCGGGGAACCCTCGCCCTCCTCAAGCTCTCCCGCGCCCGCGCTGCCCTCGCGGGTCGCGACTACGTCCTTCCCGACGACGTGAAGGCGGTGGCCGTGCCCGCGCTGGCCCACCGGCTGATCCTCTCCCCTGAGCTATGGACGCGCGACGTGAAGGCTGAGGACATCGTCGGCTGGATCGTCGGGGACACCCCGGTCCCCAAGGTGCGGTGATGGCGACCGGCAAGGCAAAAACCGAGTTCACGATCCTCGTTCTCCTTCTCGTCCTGGGAATTGGGCTGAGGATCGCCCCGGTGGCGCTCCTTGCTTTCCCGATTGCGATCCACCTCCTGGGAGCGCACCTCCTTGCGGCGGGAGGTCACCGGCCGCGGCTTGTGGCCCGGCGCACCCTCTCCGCGGCGCGGGTGTGGGAAGGGCAGACCGTGGAGATCCACACGACGGTGGAAAACCATGGATCGCGGGTCGAGCTTCTCCACGTACGCGGCTCTCTTCCTCTGGGGCTGGACCTCGTGGACGGGACCCTCGACCAGGTGACGAACCTTGGCGCGAAGGAAGTCGTTTCGCTCCAGTGCCGGGCCCGCGCCCGCCGAGGCCTGTACTTCTTTCCGGGGGTACGCCTCGCCGCCCAGGACTTCCTCGGGTACATGGCCTGGGAGGACGAGCTGCCCTGTCCGGCCCGGCTCGTGGCCCTTCCCCGGTTCGAGAGGCTCGTCGGGGTGGCGATCGCCCCCCGGCGCACCCTTCCCCAGGCCGGAACCGCTCATTCCGGGCGCGGCGGATCCGGGATCGAGTTCTTCGGCGCGCGGGAGTACCGGCCGGGGGACGAGATCCGCCGGATCAATTGGAAGGCGCTGGCGCGGTTGAACGAGCTGGTGGTGGTCGAGTTTGAGGAAGAGCGGGTGGCCGACGTGGCGGTCGTGCTCGACGTGCGGCAGGAAGCGTACCGGGGAGAGGGGGAGCAGGACCTGCTCGACCTCGCCGCGCGGGGCGCGGCGGGCCTATGCCAGGCGTTCCTCGCTCACGGGCACCGGGTCGGCCTCCTCATGTACGGGACCTACCTCGACTGGACCTATCCTGGCTACGGCCGCCGCCACGGAGAGCGGCTCCTGGGGGAACTCGCCCGCGCCCAGCCCGGCAGGTCCGAGGTGTTCGCCGAACTCCGGCACCTTCCCACCCGCCTTCTTCGGCCCGGGTCCGTGGTCGCCCTCGTTTCCCCTCTCCTTCCGGGGGACAGCGAGGACCTGGGGATGCTGGCTGCCCGGGGGTACCACGTGCTGACCCTTGTTCCCGATCCGGCGACGGTGCCGGCGGAGGGGCTGGGAGGGGAGCCGGAGGTCGCTTTGGCGCTACGAATCCTGCAACTGGAGCGGCGGGGGATGGTCGCGCGCCTCCACGCCGCCGGGGCGCGGCCCGTCGTGTGGGACGCGCGCTACCCCCTCACCCCCCAGGCGCGGGCCGGCTGGCGGAGGGCACGATGATCCTAACGTGGCTAGGGATCGGCGGGCTGTGGCTTGCGGCGTGGGTTGGGGTTGGGGTTCCCCTCGATCTTGCGTGGTGGCCGTCCCTGATCGTGCCTGGGGCCTGGGCGGTGGGAATCGCCAGACGGAGGAGGGGTTGGCTGGCGGTTGGGTTCCTCCTCTCGGTTGGCCTTGCGATCGGGGTGGGGTTCGGTGGACAGCCCATCGCCTCCCTCGTCGTAACCGCCCTTGCCTTGTGGACGTGGGACCTTTCGCACCTGTGGGTCTACTATCCCCAGCGCGGGGACCGGCAGGCGACGCGCCTCGCCCGCGCTGCGCGTCTACGTTCGTCGGTTCTGTGCGCAGCGGGCCTCTTGGGAGGGGTGGGGGTCAGCTCCTTATCCGTGTCTCTCCCCTTCTTAGGGCTTGTCGGGGGAGCAATCGCGCTGTGGCTCGGGCTTGTCCTCCTCGTGCGCGGGGTGGGCCGGGCCTACCGGGCGGGAGGAGAGGCGAGCGGGAACCGGTCTTCTTCCTCCGAGCTCACCTTGTAGGGCTTGTCCAGGATCCCGTCGCCGTTTTCGTCCGGGGCGAGGAACCCTTCCCAGTAGTTCCCCTGGGTGCCGTTGTCCCAGGCTGCTTGGCCCGCGCTTGCTGCGGGGATCCGGCACCCAAGGAACGCGTTCTGGGCGATCACGATCCCCTCGCACCGGAGTTCAACCAGAACCCCGACCTCGCACCGGTTCACGACGGACCCAGCGAGGACCAACCCCGTCGTTCCACCAAGCCAGATCCCTGTGGTGCAGCGGGACACCGTGAGATCGTACAGGTCAACGGCCGAGGAGAAGGTCACCCGGACCCCGTCCAGGCATTCCTCGATCCGGGCCCGGGACACGTTGACCTTCGTCCCGAGGAACACGCTCACTCCGGTGGCGCACCCGCGTACCCAAACGTCTTCGATCGTGACGTTGTTCGAGCTTTGAACTTTGATTCCCGCCGCACGGGCTCCCTGGATCTCCACGTTTCGGATTACCACCGGGCGGTTCGTGCCCGAGATGAGGATCCCGTAATCCTCGCCGCCGGCGTCGATCTTGAACCCGGAGATGACGAACGGATCCCCGAAGATCCCCCATCCCCCAACCACGCCGTTGTCCGGGGAGAAGTCGAAGTCGGAGGTGATGGAGATCGGGCCGCGACGGGCGACTTCGGCCCAAGCTGTACCGGCCACGAGGACGAGGAGCACTGCCAAGAGAACCGCTTTGCGCATGCGCGATCACCCACCGAGAGCTTAGCTGCCCCACGGGAGATCCCCAGGGCCTGTGTCCCATCGGGAGGCGAACCTCGGCCTCGCCTCCGGCAAGCCCGGCCGAACGGCCGGCTGGTCAACCTGGGGGAGGCTTCCCGGGCATCGGTTGCCCTGGCGCCCCTCGTGCCTACAATCTCCGCATATGAAAACGCTTGGCCGGGCTCTCGTTGGGGTTATCCTGCTGGCCCTGGGCAGCAGCTCCTCCGAGGTGTGGCTTCTCAGGCTCGACGGGCCGATCGATCGCGGAACCGTTTCCTACGTGCGGGCAGGTCTCGGGGGCGCAGCGGCGGCCGGGGCGGCCGGGGTCGTATTCGAGTTCGCAACCCCCGGGGGGTACCTCGATGCGGCCGCGGCCTGCCGCGACCTCATCCTCGGCTCTCGGGTGACTACGATCGCCTACGTGAACCGGGAGGCGTACTCGGCAGGGGCCCTCCTGGCTCTGGCCTGCGAGCGGATCTACTTCGCCCCGGGCGGGGTGATGGGCGCGGCGACCCCGGTGTACTTCGACCCAACCGGGGAGATGAAAACCGCCCCCGAAAAGACGGTCTCCGCGGTGAGGGGCCTGTTCCGCGCCACGGCGGAGGCGCGGGGCCGGAACCCGGAGGTCGCGGAGGCGATGGTGGACGCCGATACACAGATCCCCGGCCTCGTGGACAAGGGGAAGCTCCTCACCCTCACCGCGCGCTCGGCCGCGGAGTGGGGGTACTCCGACGGCGACGCGGCGACGGTGGCCCACCTCCTCGACAGGGCGGGCCTGTCGGGGGCGGCGGTGAAGGAGTACCGCCCACGGTGGGTGGACTCCGCGGTCGCCACCCTCACCTCGCCGTGGCTGGCCGCGCTCCTCATCGCGATCGGCGTCCTTGGCCTCCTGTGGGAAGTCCTGACCCCGGGGTTCGGGGTTGCCGGAGGGGTGGGTCTCGCATCGCTTGCCCTCTTCCTGTGGGCCCACTACCTCGCTGGCCTGGCGGGCTGGGAATCGCTCGCGTTCCTCGCGGCCGGGATCGTAGCGATCGCGCTTGAGATCCTCGTCTTCACCGCCACCGACTTCGGGCTGGCGGGGATCGCGGGTCTGTTCTTGATCGGGCTTGGCTTCTACACGGCGATGGTCGGGCCGTTCACCCAGCCGGGCCAAGCCGGAGCAGCCCTGGGGGCGGTGTCAATCGCCCTCGTGGTCGGCCTCGTGCTCGCCGCGGTCGCCCTCACGCGCCTTCCCCGCACTCGGCTCCGGCTGGGCGGGGTGATCCTCCAAGCCACGATCAGCGGCCGGGCCACAGACAGGGGGCGACCCCCGGTCACGGAGTGGATCGGCAGGATGGGCGTCGCCCAGACCGATCTCCGGCCGGTGGGACAGGCGGAGTTTGGTGACGATCTCATCGACGTCGTGGCGGAGGGCGGGTTCCTCCCCAAGGGGGCCCCGGTGGAGGTCGTGCGCGACGAAGGGTACCGCAAGGTCGTGCGCAGGCGAAAGGAGGGGTAAATGGAAGGTCTTCTCGTGTGGGTGGTCGTGGGGCTGGCGATCCTGTTCCTGTGGTTGTTCTTCTACTTCGTGCCCCTGGGATTGTGGGTCTCGGCATTGGCGGCGGGAATCCCCGTCGGGCCGATGACGTTCATCGGGATGCGCCTGCGGAAGGTGAACCCCCATCGGGTGATCAACCCCATGATCGCGGCGTGGAAGGCGGGGATCGAACTTGCCACGTCCGATCTCGAGGCGCACACCCTTGCCGGCGGGAACGTAGAGCGGGTGGTGCGGGCCCTGATCTCCGCGGACAAAGCAGGAATCCCGCTTGGGTTCCAGCGCGCGGCGGCGATCGACCTCGCGGGACGGGACGTCTACGACGCGGTGGCGATGAGCGTGAATCCGCGCGTCATCGAGACCCCCAAGATCGCCGCTGTGGCCAAGGACGGGATCGAGCTTCTGGCTGTAGCCAAGATCACCGTGCGCGCCAACATCGAGCGCCTCGTGGGCGGGGCCACGGAGGCGACCGTGATCGCCCGGGTGGGGGAAGGGATCGTGTCCGCGATCGGGTCGGCCAACTCCCACAAGGAGGTCCTGGAGAACCCGGATTCGATCTCCAAGCTCGTCCTCTCCAAAGGCCTCGATGCCGGGACGGCGTTCGAGATCTTGTCGATCGATATCGCGGATGTGGACGTGGGTCGGAACATCGGGGCCGAGCTCCAGACGGCCCAGGCCGAGGCCGACCTCAAGGTGGCGCGGGCGAAGGCCGAGGAGCGGCGGGCGATGGCCATTGCCCGCGAGCAGGAGATGTCGGCCCTCGTTCAGGAGCGCCGAGCAGCGGTAGTGGAGGCCGAGGCGGAGATCCCGCGCGCGATGGCGGAGGCGTTCCGCAAGGGGCAGCTTGGGATCATGGACTACTACCGGATGAAGAACATCCAGGCCGATACCGCGATGAGGGAAGGGATCGCTCGGCCCGATGTGCCGCCCCGCGGTCCGGAAGAGCCGCCCCCAGGAGGGAAGCGGTGACCGAGGTGACGACCGCCCTTCGCGATCTCGTGCGTGCGGAGCCAAGGCTTGGGATCCTCCTCGCGGAGGTCCTCGGGCCCCCGCTTGCCGAGCGCGACGGTTCGCCCGGTGGGAGGGGAGTCTAGCCCAGGGTCCTCTCCTTCCGCGTAGTGGCTCTACCTGCGAGAAAACCGCGCCCTTCGGCCAGGGAGCCCCGGGGCGGCGAACGGTTCGCGGAGGAGAGCCCAGGCGCGGAGCGGGGTCCCAGGGATGGACGATGCCTCGACGACCCGGAACCCGAAGTGCTCGTACAGGGGGATGTTTCTCTCCGCAAGCGTGTCGAGGTAGCATGGGATCCGTTCTTCGTTGAGCCGGTGGAGGATCGGACGAAGGAGCCGGCTCGCATAGCCCTGACCCTGGCGTTCGGGCGCGACCCCGAGGACAAAGAGGAACTGGTGCGGAAAAGGGGCGACCCGCGCGTGCAGCTCCTGGAGATGCGCATCCACGACCCGCAGCCGCGCCCCTCCGGCCCGCCCGAGGGAGAGGAGGGTGGACCAGGGAACAGCCCTCAGCACCTTCGCTGGGGTCAGGGGGAAGTGCGTCGAGGGAAGCCATGCCGCAACGCCGGGGACGTCCTCCTCCGGAGCATAGACCTCGCCGTAGCGGAGGGCGTAGCAGAGGGAGACTCGGCAGAAGCGCTGGGCGAGCCTCTCCCTGTGCATTGGGTCGGGAGAGGCGTAGACGAGGAGCGGATCATCGCGGAACGCCGAAGCGAGGACCTCCGTCGCGTGGGGGATGTCCCTCCGCACCAGGCGCACCAAGCCCCCCGCCGCTCGTTTCACGCCCCCATCTTCGCCGACAGGAAGCCCACGGCAACCTCCCCCGCGCCCGCGTACAATCCCCGAACCACGCGGGAAGGGAGGAGCCCCCATGCCGGAAGAGAAGACGAAGCCCGAGGCGAAGGTAGGGAATGAACCTACGGAGAGCAAGGAGAAGAAGCGGAAGCTTCTGGGGATCGAACCCGTGGAGACCCACCACGAGCTCGTCCTGCGCGGCCGCACGCTTCCGTTCACGGCGCGGGCGGGGGTGATCCCCTTGAAGGACTCGTTCGGCGAGACGGAGGCGGAGATCTTCTTCGTCTCCTACGAGCTTGAGGGGGCAGGGGACCGCTCCGCGCGGCCGCTCACGTTTGCCTTCAACGGGGGGCCCGGCTCGTCTTCGATCTGGCTTCATCTGGGGGCCCTGGGTCCCAAGCGCGTGGTCATGGAGAAGGAAGGATGGATGCCCGCCCCTCCGTACCGCTACGAGGACAATGCGTTCACCTGGCTCGATCAGACGGACCTCGTGTTCATCGACCCCGTCGGCACGGGGTTCAGCCGGGCGGCGAACGAGGACCTCGACAAGAGGTTCTGGAGCTTCAAGGGCGACATCGAGTCCGTGGGGGAGTTCGTCCGCCTCTACCTCACCCGCTACAAACGGTGGACGTCGCCCCTCTTCCTCGTCGGGGAGAGCTACGGCACAACCCGCGCCGCCGGCCTCGCCGGGCACCTTGTGGACCGCGGGATCACGTTCAACGGGATCGTCCTCGTCTCGACCGTGCTCGACCTTACCGCGATCCGCTTCATGCCCGCCAACGACCTCCCCTACCAGTTGTTCGTTCCCTCGTACGCGGCCACGGCGTGGTACCACGGCCGGCTCGCCCCGGAGATCCAGGAGCGGTCCCTTCCCGAGCTTACGGACGAGGTCAAGGCGTGGTCGGAGGAGGATCTCACCCTCGCCCTCATGAAGGGCGACCGCCTCTCGGAGAGAGATCTCCGCTCGGTAGCCGAGAAGCTCGCCCTGTACACGGGCCTTGATCTCGACTACGCCTTGGGGACGAACCTCCGGGTGAACATCCACCGGTTCTGCAAGGAGCTTCTGCGGGAGGAGCGGCGGAGCGTGGGAAGGCTCGACTCCCGGTTCAAAGGGGTGGAGGCCCTCGCCGTCACCGAACGCCCGGAGTTCGATCCCTCCATGCTCGCCATTACCCCACCCTATACCGCGGCGTTCAACCACTACGTGCGGGCGGGGCTCGGCGTCGAGACCGACCTCGCCTACGAGACCCTGAGCATGACCGTGAACGAGAAGTGGGAGTGGGAGAAAGGAGCGATGCCTGCCACCGGCGAGGCCCTGCGCAGCGCGATCGCCAAGAACCCGTACACGAAAGTGTTCGTAGCCCAAGGGTACTACGATCTCGCCACGCCGTTGTTCGCCACGGAGTACATGCTGAGCCACATGTACGTCGACCCGGCGTTTCGGGGGAACATCGAGATGGAGTGCTACGAAGCGGGCCACATGTTCTACCTTGACCTCGATTCGCTGGCCGCGTTCCGCGCCGACATCGAGCGGTGGTTCTCTTCGGCCGCGTAGGAACCGGCTCAGGAATGTCCGTGACCGACGAACCCAACCGGATTCGGACCGGGGACGGCCTGTCCCTTTTCCTCCGGGCGTGGCCGGTGGAGGGGAAGGGATGGGTCGGAATCGTCCACGGCTACGGGGAGCACAGCGGCCGGTACGACGCCTTCGCCCGTTGGCTCACCGCACAGGGGTGGAGCGTGGCGGCGTGCGACCTCCGGGGTCACGGGAGGAGCCCGGGGAACAGGGGGCACCTTCGCCGGTTGTCCGACTACCTCCTCGACGTCTCGGCCCTCCACGGGTGGATCAGAGACCGTGCGGGTGGCCAGCCGGTGTTCCTCCTTGGCCACTCCCTGGGCGGTTTGATTGCGATCCGCTACGCCCAGGAAGGGGCAGCGGGCCTCGCTGGGCTCATCCTGAGCGCCCCGTTTCTGGAACGGGCGATGCCGATCCCAGGGTGGAAAGTGGCGTTCTCCCCTGTTCTTTCCCGCCTCTGGCCCTCGTTTGCAAGCGCCAGCGGCCTCCGCGGGCGGATGGTGAGCCATGGTCCAGAGGTCGTGGCGGAGTACGAGCGGGACCCCCTTGTGCACACCAGGGCCACCGCCCGGTGGTTCACCGAGACGGTGAGAGCCCAACGCGAGGCCTTCGCCACGGCCCAGCGCCTTGCCCTTCCCCTCCTTATCCTCCACGGTGAGGCCGACCCCATCGCCAGCCTTGCCGCCACCCGCCGGTTCTTCTCCGCCGCCGGTTCCCTCGACAAGGCGCTTGAGGTCTACGGCGGCTTTCTCCACGAGGTCCTGAACGAGCTTGGGAAAGAGCGGGCCTGGGAATACGTTCGCTCCTGGCTCTCCTCGCACGCGGAACCGTCGTGAGATCGTTGGCCTTCGGGGCCGTCGCGTCCCCCGCTGCCGGGCTCGCCACCTGGATGGGCGCGCTCTCAGTTCTCTTGCGTTGGGAACCTCCTCCCCAGGCGACCGACGGGATGCGGGGGGTCGCAGCCAGGGAATGCTCTACGTGACCTCGGATGGGTTCGTCGCCAAGGCCCGCCGCCGCGGGCACGAGTCTTGGGCTGCGGGCGGGCCCATCGTCGGGTTTGTGGCGACGATGCTCCTTGATACGCCGTGCGGTTCAGGGCGACTTACCTCGCTCCGTCTGTCGCCCCCCCTGCGGGAGGGCTCCCCGCGTGGATTACAGGGAGAGGTTCCTGAGCAAACCGGGCCAGGACCACGCCCTGGATTTCGTCCAAGTTCTGGTAGTGGTCGGAGGAGCGGATGAGCTCGACCGAGGTCGAGCCCCGGCCGGGCCCGAGCACGGTGACCCGCTTTCCGCGTCGGCTCAGGTAGTCGACGAGGGTGACAAAGTCGGAGTCACCGGTGACGAGGATGAACTCCTCCACGTAACCGGCCAGGTTTACCGCCTCCAAGACAAGGTCGGTGTCCATGTTCGCCTTCATCCCGCCGTCGGCGTGCTCGCGCACCGGCTTCGTGATCACGCGGAACCCCATGAACGATAGGGCGTCGACAAGCCGCATCCGGCGCTCGTCCTCACGCCGGTAAGGGATGAACGCGAGGAACTTGATCTCCCGATCGTCGAGCGCGTACCGCCGTTTGATGTGTTCCTTGAGGGCATCGTAGCGCACCTCGTACCCTTGCCGCTCGAACGTCTCCTGGATGTTCTGCACATCCACCAATGCCGCTGCTCTCAGTTCCATCCTACCTCCACTGGGCTCAGGAAAACGGGATCGGTTCTGCCCTAAGCCGCGATCAACCGGGGTAGCGTACCTTCTCGGGGCGCGACGTCAACCTTCTCGCAAGGTCCCCCTGGAGGACAGGCCCTTCTTCGAAGGGTAGGATTGGACCTCGAGGAGGGATTGTGCTCAAGAAGATCCGTGTTCAGACGGCGCTCCCCGAGGAGGCGCGGGACATCACGGATGAGGTCCAGCGGGCGGTGGCTGAAGCCGGCGTGCGCGAGGGGTTCATCGTCATTTACGTCCCGCACGATGCGGCGGCGGTGAGCATCCACCGCACGCTCGCCGCCGAGGACGCCCCCAAGCTTGAGTGGATGCTCGACGCGGTGAACCCTGACCGGGAAACGCCGGAGTACACCAAGGCCGCGTTCGTCGCCCCCACCGAAGTGGGGGTGGTCGTCGAGGGGCGGATGGTTCTCGGCGACGGCCAGCGCGTGTACTTCTACGAGTTCGATGGCCCCCGCGAGCGGTCGGTGTACGTGTACGTCGGGACCTAAGCGTTCTTGACGCCGAGCGGCGTCGGCGGGTACTATTCAGACGGATTCCCCGGTAGCTCAGTTGGCAGAGCAGCCGGCTGTTAACCGGCGGGCCGGAGGTTCGAGTCCTCCCCGGGGAGCCACGCCCTCGAACGCTGTTCCTATCAATGTTCTAACACGCCTGCCTGCATCAAGGAGGCGCGCCCACAACTCGAGACGCGCTACTGCGGGTCGGCCAGCCCGAGCGCGGTTCTCATGGTGCTTTCCCAGTACGGGCATCGATCGATGCAGCGATGTCTACCCAGACCCCTTGTTTCCCGATGCCTCGGTGCAACGAATGGTATGATCCGGGGTACATCCTGAGCGTCTTGTCCGGGGACCACACACCGTTCAGGTGGACATTATCGTCAGACCTTGCCGTCTGAGGTAGCTCCGCACCTGGAGCGTGGTCTCGTCGGACTGGCACGGCGTCGTTCCCGCGCTGCCACACCCTACGGTCGTCCGCATCCCAGTGTCCTTCTAGGCGTCGGAGAGATCGGCTGGCGACCCACAGCCGTCCCATCCGGATGCCTCATCGGGCCGGCTCAAGGAGGTTCAGGATCTCTTCTTTAGTCCAGTTGGGATCAAGCGGGTTGCTCATGGGGCTGATCACGGCGTCCGCAATCCCCCTCTTTCTCTCGATCAGGCTTGCGAGACGCTCTTCCAGTGTCCCCCTCACAAGAAGGTAATGCACGTAGACAGTTCTGGTCTGGCCGATCCTGTGCGTGCGGTCCGTCGCCTGGTTCTCAACAGCAAGGTTCCACCACCTGTCGAAGTGGATGACGTGGTTCGCCGCAGTCATGGTGATCCCATGGCCGGCGGCCTTGACGCTGCAGATTGCGACGCGTGCATCCCTTTGCTGGAAGCGTTCAACCAGGATGTCCCTTTCCTGGGTTGAACCGTCGATCCTGATGTACGGGACCCGCTGGTCACGGAAGTGCGCCTCGAAGAGGTCCAGCGCGCCCAGCCAGTGCGCGAAGATGATCAGCTGCTCATCCGTCTCCAGGATCTCCTTCGCCTTCTCAACGGCCCTGTCGAACTTGTTCGAGCGTCCGAGGAGCGGCTCGCGTCCCTCCCTGACGAGTGCGGGATGGTCACAGACCTGGCGAAGACGCGTCAACACGCGAAAGACTCCCCGCAACGCGCGTGCCTTACCTTGTCGGTAGGCCTCAATGTCGCCGTGGTTGTCGTCGAGCAGCTTCTTGTACAATCTCCTCTGTTCCTCAGTCAGCTCGCACAACTCCTCTCGCTCTATCTTCGGAGGCAGCTCTCTCCCCACCTCGTTCTTGGTTCTCCGTAGCACGAAGGGATGGATCTTCCGGTGGAGATCTGCGACCTCTGGTTGACCGTGTCCGCTGTGGATGGGTGCCTCGACGTTTCTCCGGAAGTCCTCTAGCGACCCGAGGTACCCACTCATGAGGAAGTCGAAAAGAGCCCACAGATCAAGCACTCGGTTTTCGATGGGTGTTCCCGTCAAGACGAGGCGGTGATCGGCATGGAGCTCCTTGCAGGCCTTGTGACGGGATGTTGGCGGATTCTTGATGTTCGTACCCTCGTCTAAGATCAGGAAGCGGAAGTGGACATCCCGGAGCTTTTTGATGTCAGCAACGGCCGTGGCGTATGTCGTGATGTAGGTGTGATGCCCCGGAGTCGCCCACACAGTCGGATCACGACTGCTGCCATGGTACCTGCATACCAGACCAGCAGGGTCGAGGTTCCTCAGCTCTCTCTCCCAGAACCCGATCACGGTCTTGGGGCATAGGATCAGCGTGGGTCCTCGGGCCAACTCGTTCTGCCGAGCGATGCGCATTGCGAGAATCGTCTGCAGGGTCTTGCCCAGGCCCATATCGTCCGCAAGGATCCCGTGGAGGCGGTTCTCAAAGAGCCATGTCAACCACTGGATCCCCACGATCTGGTGGGGTCTCGCATGCCAGCCCAGACTCCGCAGAGTCTGCTCAACATTCTGGGGTAGCGCGGCTGAAGGATCGCCCGCGAAACCGGTGAGCCGGTCCCTGAATCTCGCGTAGGCTTCGCTGACTTCCTGTCTACCGCCGATGGCCTCCACCAGGGCTTCCAGAGATGCAAACAGCATCGCTGGTATCTTCGCAGTGCCTCCAGCCTCCCAGTCCACTGGCAGCCGCCGGATCTCAGTGTCGATCTTGGCCAGCAGGTGTGGGGACACCATCTCCCAGGTGTAGTCGTCCTTGCGAACTGCCCGGTGGGCAGTGGCGTGGCCCCCAGCCAGGAACTGGCCAACCGGCTCGCCTGCTACCTCTACCCTGAAGTCAAACCATCCGGGGCCAGCAACGTCGATCCTCACGAGGGGGCGGATGTCCTCAACGCTGATCCGGGCGGCCTCTGACGTCCGTACCACCCGAAGCCTTCCGGTCAGCTGCGCCAGATCCTCCAGCACGAAGCGAGGGATATCTTCAACCGGTATTGTGATCTTCCCGCCTGAAGCCTCAGCCACTCCGGAGACAGTGGTCGGGACGTCCAGAGGGTATCGCTTGTCCCCGATCTGAACGTACCATCCGCTCTCCGATACACCAAGGATTGGAGGTAACCTCTCCGTCCTGCCACGCTCGCGGTAGCTCGCTTCGAGGATCAGCCCGCGCTTCGTGTCGTAGTTCACCTCGACCTGAAGACCATGCGGTAGACGCCGCCTGTCTACTGTCCGGAGTTCATCGAAGAACCCCTCCGGGAAAGCTGTTGCGGAGGGCCCGACGGTCCCCTGGCGGTTGGCGAACTTCGACTCCGCGCCGGGTATCCAGTTTCCGGAACCTCGGACCACCGACGTGCCTTCCCTCCGAACCCCGAAACCCTCATTCGTTCGAAGCTCGCAGTTGGAGATCTCCACGTCGGCCTGCCCCGACGTGACGATTCCGTCACCGCTGTTCCCCCATACCTTCACCGTGTGCAGGCTGCCTGACGCGATCCCGCGAAACGTCGCGCCCACGTCCTTGTTCCTGCGGATCTGGGTTTTGAGCACGTCGGCCTTGCCTTCGTCACCAACCCACAGCCCGGGGCCGTCATTCTCCTCAACAACGGAGTCAGCTGCTTCCAGTCGGGCACTATCCCCGACGACGATGCCGCAAGCGCAGTTCCGGCGGATCCGGCCAGACCCGATCCGAAGGAAACCGTTTTCAAGCACGTAGATCCCACGCCGGCTGTTGCCCTCCACCCAGACATCGTCGATCCGGACTACGCTTGATCCCGCCACCCGGAGCCCGTCACCTCCGCCTCGCATCCTCAGTGAGCCGAGATGAACCTTGGTGTCGTGTCCTTCCACTCGGCACACCGGCTCGACTGTTGAAACCCCCTGTATGACCACGTCGTCGGGACCGTCACCGATCCCACGGATCGTCAGATCGCTCACGAGGAGGAGGTGCTCGTAGTAGACCGCGGGACGCAAGAGGATCGTCCCTGCGTTGTTAAGGCAGTGCTTGATCGCCTGCTCGATCGAGAAGTCGCCTTCCTCGGACGGGAGGGTGACAGTATCACGGCGGATCGAGGGGCTGCAGCTCTCAGCGAGTGCGGATCCCCGGGGCGACGCGAGACCCGTCCGCTGGATGACCATCCGCCCGCAACGCAGGCAGCAAGCAGCTCGGCGCCCATCTGGAAGCTTCTTCCAGCTCGTGAGCTCGTGTCCGAGATGAGACGCTGCCTCTCTCGGCGTGCTGCCGCGACTGGTAGCAGGTTCAGTCAGGCCTGCCACCTCCGAGCTCCGTATTGTCCGATCGCACGGCTTCCTCGGGGAGCATCGCTGCCAGTCGCGCAGCCGCCGGATACGTCCCAGCCGCTCCGACTGCCGGCATCAGACCCAACACAGCGCGCCTTCGGCCCATGGCTCCACCTCTGCCAGACACTCTAGCGTGCCTGGCGTCTGCTGGGCAACCGGGATCGCCATGCGGGAGGGCTGACATGTGCCTGCCTGTCAACGTTGTGACCCTCGACAGCCCTTATGCATTGTCCTGCACGTCCGCACCTGCCAGTTCTTCAGGCAGGATCAGGCCATGCCGAGTTCGAAAGTAGTCCTCCCCGGGGAGCTAGGAGGCTCGCCTCGTGCCGAGAGCTGCTGGCCGTTGCCGACGAGTCGCGGACTGGGGCCGGCGTGGCTAGGGCTTGCGAGGCGGGAAGTCAAATGACGTATTCGCCCCTCCTGGGGATCGTTACGGCAGCGTTTGAGGTCCTGGCTGCGGGATGGACGGTACGGGGGCCGGGTCGGAGGCCGGTTCTACGCGCAACTGCGGCGATCCTTCTCGCCCTCGCCGCCTACCAGGTCGTCGAGGTCGCGATCTGCTCTCTCCCGCCCACGGTCTCATTCCTCCCCCGGCTCGCGTTCATGGTTGTGACGTGGCTGCCGCCCCTCGGGGTCCTCCTCGTCTCGCGCCTCCTCGGCCCGGGAGCGCGGGCCGCGCGCCTGACCGCTCGCGGGCTGTTCGCTCTCTCCCTCGGGTTCCACTTGTGGATCGCGTTCGACAAGGGCTTTGCCACGCTCTCGGTGTGCGAAGCGGTGTACGCGCGGTACGACCATCCTGCCCCCGCTTTCCTTGCGTATTCCGTGTACTACTGGCTTGGGCTCCTGGGCCTGGTCGCTTTCTCCGCGCCTGGCGCGGCGCGAGGGCGCGGGGGGCACGACGCGCGGTTGGTTCGGCTGGTTCACGTAGGGGCGCTGGGGTTCATCGTCCCGTCGGTGATCGCATCCCGCCTCGTGCCCGAGGCCCGCGGGGCCCTGCCTTCGATCCTGTGCCACTTCGCCG
>JBBIQN010000016.1:0-34073 GCA_037442305.1 Candidatus Bipolaricaulota bacterium | reverse complement strand
TCTCGTTGAGATTCCAGGTTCCGTTGCCATCCTCGTCCTCGCCGATCCCCAGCGGATTCGGGTGCCCGCCGATGCCTGTGAGGCACCGCGGGTTGATGACCGCGCTCGGGTGCCCGCTCGTCATGTAGGGCGTCCGCTTGCCGCCATCGCACAGGCCGTCGCCGTCGGTGTCGCAGTTGAGGGGGTTTGTGGGGTTGCTACCGAGCACCTCGGCCGAGTCCAGTAGGCCGTCCTTGTCCGAGTCGGCGTTGAACGGGCTGGTGCCGATGCTCACCTCGAACCCGTCGGCGAGGCCGTCGCCGTCGGTGTCCCAATTCGTCGGGTCCGTGCCCAGCGCGACCTCCTCGCCGTCCAACAGACCATCGCCATCGGAGTCGGAATTGCAGACATTGGGCGTGAGGCTCCCGCCAATCCTGCCCGACGTCGGCGAGATCACGGTGCGCACTCCGGGCGCCAGAGTGGAGGCAGCGGTGGCCGCGAAGCCCTCCACGAACGTCCAGGTGTACGGGACGCTGTTTACGGTGACGGTCCGCGTGATGGTCACGCCATCTTGGACCCCATCGTCGTCCGAGTCGTCGTCGTTCACGTGCGGACATCCACAGGCGATCTCAAGGTTGTCGGTTAGTCCATCGCCGTCCGTGTTTGCCTCGCGCGGGTTGGCGTGGTCACGGGTGTCGGGGCAGTTCCACGTGGCGATCTCGGCCCTATCGGAAACCGTATCGTTGTCCGTGTCGGCGTCCATCGGGTCGGTCTGGTAGGTATTGACCTCGGCGTAGTCCGACAGGCCGTCGTTGTCCATGTCCGTATCGAGGGCGGGAACGGTGACGCCGAGGTTCGGCCCCTGGATCCCAACGCTCGCGGAGACTCCCTTGGGCGTGATCTGTCTCCCGAACAGACCTTCCTCTTCTCCATCGCTCAGACCGTCGCCGTCCGTGTCCCAGAGGCAGAAGTCGGTTTCGCCGCTCCCTTGAGCGGTGCTGTTCCCGATGCTGTTGATGATGGCCCCGTTCTGGTCCCTGTCCTCGTAGCCGTCCTGAAGGCCGTCGTCGTCGGAGTCGTCGTCGTTCACGAACGGGCAGGAATTGCAGACGGGCCCGGGCCCGGCGCTGAACTCGATGAAGTCACTCAGGCCGTCCCCATCGGTGTCCGCCACGAGGGGATTGGCGTGGTCGCGGGGATCCGCGCAACCCCACGTCTTGACCTCGTCGCCGTCGGAGACCCCGTCCTCATCGGTGTCCGTACTGCAGAACTGGGTCTGGTAAAGATAGAGTTCGTCGCCGTCCTTGAGGCCGTCGCCATCGCTGTCTGCGAACAACGGGTTCGGACAGGCACAGGTTGTTGGGTTGTAGGAGAACTGACCACCCGCCAGGTCAAGTTCCTCTCCATCACCGAGGCCATCGTTGTCGGTGTCGCCGCTGATGGCGCTCAGGGTCATGATGGCTTCCATCAGTGCAGGAATGCCATCGTAGTCGATGTCGAAGGACAGGCCGTAGGCCACCGCTTTCAAGCTGAATGCGATCGGATCGCCGAAGTCGAAGTCGGGAATTACGGCGACGATGTCGCTCGCCAGGTTCAAGGCGAAAACGACGTTGTTGAGGATCAAGATCGCCAAGCCGGCGTCCCAGCAGCCGGTGGAGGGCGGGTCTTTCTGGATGGTGACGTAGTTCGCGCTCCCTGCGTGAACACAGCCGCTGGGGGTGTAGGTCGCAGTCACGGCGTGCAGGAAGGCGTTGGAATCGGTGACCGTGTAGGTCGTAGTTGCCTTCCCGTTTCCGTCAAGTGGGGCCGTGACCGGGTTGACGTAGCCGGTTGCAGGGGCACCACCCTGGTACTCCCACTTGACCGTCCCCTGGGGAGTGACTTTGGTTCCGTCCGAGGTGTCGGTCACCGTTGCCTCAAGCGTATACGACGGACCGGAACCCGAGACCGTGATAGCGACTTGGGTCTGCCGCTTCTTGATGGTCAGAGAAGCGGTGTTGGAACCGACGTCGTGACACGCGCCGCCACCGTAAGCGGCCGTGAGAGTGTAGGAGGTGGCACAGGGGTCGGTGGGCGTGAAGTCCACGGTGCATACTCCGCCCGTCAGCGTGCGAGACGGCGATGGCGAGAAGGTCCCCGCGCCCGAGGCGGAGAACGCAACAGTCCCCGTCGGCACAATCAGGGGCAGCACACCACTCGCGTCACTCACGGTCGCTGTGACCGTGATCGTCTCGTTGGCAAAGGCGCTGTCCTTGGACAAGACAACGCTGACATTGACCTGCCGCTTGACAGTCTGGGTGATTGGAGACGATGTGCTTCCGAGGAAATCGCCGTGTCCTGAGTACGCAGCGGTGATGGAGCGGTCGCACGTCGCCAGCGAGCTGGTCGAAAACGTCGCTTGCCCAGTCATTGTGTTCACGGTGACCGGACCCGAGATGTCTACCGCCCCGTCCTTGAAGGTCACCGTCCCGCCAGTCAGTGGAGCTGGGCTTACGGTAGCAGTGAACGTCACGCTCTGGCCATACAACGACGGGTTTGGGTTGGACACCAGGGTGGTCGTCGTGGCGGTCTGCCCAAACCCGACAAAGCCCAGCGCCAATACCAACCCCAGCGCCGAGATCAGCGCCTGGCCGAACCGATGACACAGACCGCCGCACTTGTTCCGATCTTCACATGAGAACATGCTCATCTTCCCTCCCGTATCCCGCGCCACACTAGAACACATAACCCACCGTGACCCCGAACATCGCGAGTCCGCCACGTCCGAACGTCAGACCGAACCCGATCTGGACCGGGCTTAGATTGAGGGCGAACCGGACGTAGAGCCCGGAGAACGCGATTCCTTGGATGTCCGAACGCCACGAGCACGTCACGGCGTAGCTCGACGTCAGCAACCCCTGGCTGAGCGACAGACCGAGGGACACCCCTGTGACTCCCTTGTCGAGCGTGGCCGTGGCCCTCGCTGTACACGATCCGCTCAGGGCTCCATAGCTGAACTGGTGACGGTAGTTGAAGTTGAAGGTGGCTGTCGAGAACCCGCCGGAGGCGTCGAACTGGAGGTTGAGCGTGCCAAACGGGCTGGGGATGACGACTGTGAACCCTCCCCAACTGAGCCCCGATGTGATGCCGACCGTGAACGAGGTGCTGATCGTGATGTCCTCGTACAAGGTCAGCGACGCGCTCCCCGTGAGGGAGATGAACGGGTCGTCTTTGGGCTGGATCTTGGCCGTGATCCCCACCCGCAAGTTACTGAACGGCCCCATGCACCACGGGCACGGGAACCCGATGTTGGTGAGCGACACGGTAAGGTACATCGCTTCCGGGTCGGCCTTCCCCGAGACGGAGTGTTTCTTCACCGAGAACAAGCCTGGCACCGCGCCCAAACACATCTGCACCGTAAGCTGCACCCCCATCCCCATGTCGGAGGACAGCGTGATCACGCTTCCCAGGGCGAATCTCTGATCGGAGGCCCTGTAGTAATCCGGAGCCCCAGGTGGGTTGTAGTCCGCGCCGGGATTGGGGAAGTTCAGGTCCTGAAACACCGTGATCCACCGCACGTTGATCCCGGAGAAGCTGCCGGTGGCCTCCGAATGGAAGCCGGCGAACAGAAGATCCCCGGGGGGGATCACGACCATGTTCGGCAGGTTGTTCACGTCCACGACCGACTCGTAGGGTACAGCGAAGCACACCTCGGACTTGAGCTTGATCGCCGCCCACGTACCGTCGAGCCCGAGGACGAAGTACTCCGGCCCGGGGATGCCGAACACGGTGTCCACGAACACCGACATCGAGTCAACCGTACACTTGAGGTTGATCCCAACCTCTAGATCCCACGCGAACACCGTGCGTTCGCATGGGGTGTCGAGTTCGATCTCGTCCACAATCGTACACGGTAGCGGATACCCGGCAATGCTCAGTGTTGTGGACCCGCTCAGGAAACCCGGCTTGGATGAGACACCTTGCGCGACCCCCATCCACCCGGCACACAGACAACACGCCGCAACCACCCAACCCCGCTTCCTCACAGCCCTCCCCCTTTGCCTCTCTCGTAACTTGACTGCCGGTCGTCCCCTTTGTGACTCCTGTTACACTGGCAAAACAGTGCATCATATGGCCGAGGGGGGGGACGTCAAGTGTTTGAGGGGAGGATTTGACCGGCGACTTCTAAACACACGTGTAACTTCTTCTCCTTATTTCGGATGCACCTTGCCTGCACACGTTGCCCCGTTTACACTGGGTCCCGATTCTGGTCGCTCTTGTGACGGACGCGTCCCGCGTTCTTGGCGCGCGGTGGCTTGGGAACGAGGCCGACCGAAGGAGGAAGAGCATCCCTCATGACTAGGCGCACGGTTGCTGAACCGTACAAGATCAAAGTTGTCGAGCCACTGCGGATGACCACGCGGGACTACCGAGAGGAGAGGATCCGCGAGGCTGGCTACAACACGTTCCTCCTTCGAAGCGAGGACGTGTACATTGACCTCCTTACCGACTCCGGCACCTCGGCGATGAGCGATAACCAGTGGGCGGGGATGATGCTTGGGGACGAGGCCTACGCGGGTTCGCGCAACTTCTACAATCTTGAGGCGGCGGTCCAAGAGATCTACGGGTTCCGCTACGTCGTCCCCACCCATCAAGGACGGGCAGCGGAACACATCACGTCCCAGCTTCGCATCAAGCCCGGCCAGTATGTGCCGATGAACATGTACTTCACCACCACCCGCGAACATGTCGAGCGCGCGGGGGGAGTCTTCTGCGATTGCATTATTGACGAGGCCCATGACCCAACGAGCAAGCACCCGTTCAAAGGGAACGTGGACCTTGCCAAGCTCGACCGCCTGGTCGGGGAGAAGGGCCGCAGTGCAATCGCCTATCTCTCGATTGCCCCGTGCGTGAACATGGCCGGGGGCCAGCCGTTCTCGATGGATAACCTCCGCCAGGTAGCGGCGTGGGCGAAGCGGCACGGGGTCCCGATCATCTTCGACGCCACGCGGGCGGTGGAGAACGCCTACTTCGTCCAACAGCGCGAGCCGGGCTACCACGGGAAACCGGTGCGGGAAATCCTCCGGGAGATGATGAGCTACGGCGAGGGGTGCACGATGTCCTCGAAGAAGGACAACCTCGTCAACATCGGCGGGTTCATCGCTACGAACAATGAGGAGTTCTTCACCCGGGCCAAGGAGATGGTCGTTGTATTCGAGGGCCTCCACACCTACGGCGGACTTGCCGGCCGGGACATGGAAGCCGTTGCCCGCGGGATCTACGAGATGGTGGACGACGCGTACATCGCCAGCCGCGTACGGCAGGTCGAGCACCTCGGCGGTCGTCTCCGCGAAGCGGGGATCCCCATCGTCGAGCCGGTCGGCGGGCACGCGGTGTTTGTGGACGCGAAACGGTTCCTCCCCCACGTCCCTCAGGAGGAGTTTCCGGCCCAGACCCTCGCCGCAGCGCTGTACGTGGACAGCGGCGTGCGAGGGATGGAGCGGGGCATCGTAAGCGCGGGACGGGATCCGGCAACGGGGAACCATCGCGTGCCGAAGTTGGAGCTCGTTCGGCTGACCATCCCCCGGCGGGTGTACACCAACCTCCACATGGACGTGGTCGCTGAGAGCTGCATGGCACTGTTTGCCGGACGCAAGGCAATCTCCGGGCTCAAGATGGTGTACGAGCCGCCTGAACTCCGGTTCTTCCAAGCCCGATTCGAGCCGGTCGTTCCGTAGCGTAACAATCGCTGCGATCCTGTTCATGTCTCTTGCCGTTCGCGGCGGGCGCCGATGCGGTTGCTGGATTTCCTCGGCCTATATAGAATCCGCCATCCTATGAATGTGAGGAGACGGCGATGACGTATCGGCGTCGGGTGCAGGTGACAGGGGGGGGGACATTCCTTGTAACCCTGCCCAAGGAGTGGGCTGATCGGATGGGGGTCGGCCAGGGGAGCGAGATGGTCCTGGTACCCAATGATTCCGGGGCGATGCTTGTCGTCCCCGAGGGGGTGCGGGACCGGAACGAATGCTCGCTTGTCATGACGGGCCGCGAGCAGGTTCACCTGCAGCGGGACATCATCGCCCGCTACATCGCCGGCTACGACGTAATCGAGGTGGTCGGGGACCGCATCGGACCGGAGGGACGCCGCGTGGTGCGGGAGATCGCGCAGGCCCTCGTGGGGGTGGAGGTCCTGGGAGAGACCCAGGGCGCGGTTGCGCTGCACTGCATAGCCAACGTACGCGACTTCCCGGCGCCCCTAACGATCCGCCGCATCCTCGAGATCGCGGACGCGATGTGGGACGACGCCGTGGCGGCGTTCCTCACGCGGGATGAGGAGCTGGCCCGCGATGTCGAAGAGCGCGATGGGGATGTGGATCGCCTCGTCCTCCTTGTTGCGCGCCAGTTTGGGCTTCTCCTACGGGATCTCATCGTCGAGGAAGAGGTGGGGATGTCCCGGTTCCAGTTCTTCCACCATTCCACGGTAGCCGACCAGCTGGAGCGCGTGGCGGACCACGCGGTGAAGGTATCGCGCGCGGCGCGGAGCTTGGGCGAGGTTCCACCCTCTCGGTACGCGGATCGCGCCCGCACACTGGCCGAGGCATCCCAGGAGGTGGTGCGGGAGGCCGTCGCCGCCTTCACCGATCGCAACGTAGTTCGAGCGAACCACGTTCTCGCCGAAAAAGGGGCGAAGGCAGCGATCACGGACTGGATGCAGGAGGCAGTTCGTGCCCAGCGGGAGAACGCGCTTCCGTTGACCCTGCTGCACGATAGCCTCCTCCGCTGCCGGGAGCACGGGTTCAACATTGCCGAGACCGCCCTCGATGCCTCGGTCCCCGCGCTTGACGCCGGACATATATAGCCCGATATATGGTCGGGAGTCCACAACACGATCCATCAGAGCCTATAGGACAAAGATCCAAGCGCCTGAAGGCTGCCCTTGGTGAGTCGCATCGCTATACTTCGTCTCATCGCTATATAGCACAGGAGGAAGCAGATGCGGAAGCTGTCCTGGGTTCTGATTGGGTTGTGGGTTGCGGTGGGGCTCGCGCAGCCCACGGCGTCGGTGGACTCGCCGGCGATCCTGGCGGATGGGTCGAGCACGGTGGGTCCAGTCACGGAGGCGGTGGCGGCGGACTTCCTCGCCCAAGCTCCGCGGGCGCGGATTTCGGTGGGCGTGAGCGGGACGAGCGGCGGGTTCCGCCGGTTCCTCGCCGGGGAGACGGACATCAACAACGCGTCGCGGCCGATCCGACCAGCCGAGATCCACACAGCTAAGGACCGTGGAATCGAGTACCTCGAGCTCATGATTGGGTTGGATGGCGTGGCTGTGGCCGTGTCGCGCACGAGCAGGATCTTCCTCGATGGCGTACCCGTGATGACCCTCGGGGAACTCAACCTCCTCTGGAGCCGCGAGAGCGAGGGACTCATTACGCGCTGGAGCCAGATCAGCCCACGGTTCGCCGATGCGCCGATTGTGCTCTCGGGTGCGGCGTCTACCTCGGGGACGTTCGATGTGTTTACGGCCGTGGTATGCGGGAAGGAGGGCGACAGCCGAACCGACTACTTCGGGACAGAAGAGGATCAGCTCCTCGCCGAGCAGACGGGCGCTGACCCATACGCGCTCACCTACTTCGGATTCGCGTTCCTCGACCACAACCGGGATCGGGTTCAGGCGATTGCCCTTGATCCCCGGCCCGAGGTCATCGACACTCCGCCGGCGATCCTCGCTGCGATCAACGCCCGCCGCGCCGCGGCCGGAAAGAAGCCGATCGTCGCCGGGGGCGGAGCCCCCCAGGGTGTTCTCCCGTCGGTGGACTCGCTCGCCGACTTCAGCTACCCGCTGAGCCGGCCGCTGTTCTTCTACCTCAACCTTGCGTCGACCAACCGACCGCTCGTGCAGCAGTTCGTGAGCTTCTATCTGAGCAAGGAGGTCATCGGCGATCCGGAGTTCCTGCTGGACGTAGGCTATCTCCCCATCTCCGCAGAGCTTCGAGAAGCGTCGCGGCGAATCTGGACGAACCGGATCACCGGCACCGCGTTCGGCGGGACGATCACCGGCTTCACGCCCGCCGACATCGCTCGGCTGTACCGGGCGCACGCAGGTCGGTAGCGTCGAGGATGGCTTCAATCCCTCGCTCCCTCTCGGGAGCCTCTCGCGGCCGCCGCCGCCGCGAGGGGCTCGCCACGGTGGGGCTCACCGCCGCGGGCCTGCTGGCGGTGGTGCTCACGTTCACCACCATCGCCCTGTTCGTCCACGGGAGCATCCCATTTCTGCAGACGGTTCCCTTGGGGGAGTTCCTGTGGGGAACCCGCTGGGCTCCGCTCCATGAGCCCGCCAGCTACGGGATCCTGCCGCTGGTGGGCGCGACGGTGGTCACGACGGGGATCGCACTTGCTGTCGCCGTGCCGCTGGGGCTGATGTCGGCCGTGTTTCTCAGCGCCTATGCTCCCGGCCCGGTGCGGCGCGTGCTCAAACCGATGCTTGAGCTCCTGGCGGGTGTCCCGACCGTGGTGTACGGGTTCTTCGCGCTCCGGTTCGTGACGCCTCTCCTCCAGGGGCTGGTTCCCGTGTTGGGGTTCTGGAACGGTCTGTCCGCCGGATTGGTGATGGGGGTCATGATCGTCCCCTACATGGCGTCGCTGTCCGAGGACGTTCTCTGTGCCGTGCCGCGGTCGCTGTGGGAGGGAGCGTACGCCCTGGGAGCAACCCGGTTCGAGACGGTGGTTCGGGTGGTGATCCCGGCCGCCCTGTCCGGGATTGGCGCCGCGTTCATCCTCGCCATGACGCGGGCGGTGGGGGAGACGATGATCGTCGCCCTCGCCGCCGGCCGCACCCCAACCTGGCCTCCGAATCCGGTGCAGCCCGTTCTCACCCTGACCGCGGCAATCGTCAACATCGCCACCGGCGATCACGAGGCCACGGCGTTCATCTGGGCTGCGGTGTTCGCGATCGGGCTGCTCCTCTTCCTCACCACGCTCCTTCTGAACACGATCAGCTACCTCATCATCCAGAGGTTCCGGGAGAAGTACGCATGAGGGGCCGCCGCACCCTGGGGTGGGTGTTCGCCCTTCTCGCCGGGACGGCGCTGGGGGTGAGCCTGCTGGTACTGATCGTCCTTATCGTTATCACGACCCTTCAGACGGGTCCGATCACGTCCATGCGGGCGGTATCGGGTGCCGGGATCTCCCTTTCCTTACGCAGCATGGACGTCCCGGGCACGCGCGACTCGCTGGCCTATGTCACCATCGCTCAGGTCGAGGGCGGGTCCCCCGCTGCTGGGTTGGGGATCTCCCGCGGGGACGCGCTGATCGAAGTCGCGGGTGTCGCCGTAGACCGTCCGGGCCGCGCGTGGGACGCGGTGGGGGAGGCTGCCGGCGGCCGAGAAGTAACCCTTCCGGTGGTGTGGATGCCCCGATCCGAGGTCACCCTCGGCACGCTGCGGGCCACGTCGACGGGGGGGGGACCTCGCGTGCTCATCTCCACCCCGTCAGCGGCTGCCCAGGCAGCGGGCCTCCTGACGGGCGATCTCCTCGTCACGGCCGCGGGGATCCCGATTACGGGAACGCGGCAAGCGTGGGAAGCGCTCGTGGTGGCCGCCCGGACCCAGGGTACACCGATCGAGCTGACCCTGGAGCGGGAGGGGGAGCGCCAGGTCCTTCTGTGGAATCCTTCTTTGCAGGCCGAGCTGCCGTTCCTCCGGGACCCACTACGTGCGTGGTGGACGTTCTTGACCACGCTCAACGAGCCGCGCTACCCAGAGCGAGCGGGACTTCTCCCGGCGTTCGCGGGGTCGGTGTACGTGGTGCTCGTGATGGCGGTGGTGGCGTTCCCGCTGGGGATCGCCGGGGCGGTGTACCTCGAGGAGTACGCGCCGACCAATCTCATGACTCGGATCATCGAGGTTCTCGTCGCGAACCTCGCCGGAACCCCGTCCGCGGTGGTAGGGATCATCGGGCTCGAGGTGTTCGCGCGGGCGCTGGGCGCTGGGCGTAGTATCCTCGCCGGCGGCCTGACCTTGTCCATCCTCATCCTGCCGATGCTGATCGTCGCCGCGCGGGAGGCGCTTCGGGCCGTGCCGCAGACCCTCCGTGAGGCTGCGCTCGCCGTCGGGGCCACCCGCTGGGAGACGGTGCGGCACCACGTCCTCCCGTACGCGCTGTCGGGGATCCTCACCGGGACGATCCTCTCCTTCTCGCGAGCGTTGGGGGATGGGGCCTCGCTTCTTCTCCTCGGGGCGTTCTTGTTCGTGACCTACGTTCCGCAGGGACTGGGGGACAGTTTCACCATCGTGCCGCTCCAGATCTTCGAATGGGCCACGCGTCCCCAGGATGGGTTCGCAGCGGTGGCCGCGGCGGCGATCCTGATCCTTGTGACCCTTCTTCTTGTTCTCAACGCGGTGGCGATCGTCCTGCGCAATCGCTTTCAACGGAGGTGGTTGGGGTGAGGGAGCACGAGGCCCTTCCCGTCCTCAGCACGCGTGCGTTCAGCTTGTGGTACGGCGTGCATCAGGCTTTGATCGAGGTGAACCTGGACATCGCTGAGCGTCAGGTCACGGCGATCATTGGTCCGTCGGGGTGCGGGAAGAGCACCCTCATTCGGGCGTTCAACCGCCTCAACGACCTCATCCCCGGCGTGCGCACGTCGGGCGAGATCGTGTTCCGCGGGGAGAGAATCTATGGCCGAGGAGTAGATCCCGTGAACGTGCGGCGCTACATTGGCATGGTATTCCAGAAGCCGAACCCGTTCCCGAAGTCCGTGTTCGAGAACGTGGCGTTCGGGTTGCGGATCAACGGGTTCCGGGGGAACCTCGCAGAACGGGTTAAACTAGCCCTGGACAAGGCGGCGCTGTGGGATGAGGTGAAGGACGATCTCCACAGGAAGACCGGCTACGACCTCTCCGGCGGCCAACAGCAGAGGCTGTGCATCGCCCGCGCCCTCGCCGTGAACCCGGAGGTGCTCCTCATGGACGAACCGTGCTCGGCGTTGGATCCGACCGCCACAGCAAAGATCGAAGACCTGATCCGCGAGCTGGCGAGTTCAGTTACGGTGGCGATCGTAACCCACAATATGCAGCAGGCGGCGCGGGTGAGTGACTTCACCGCGTTCATGCTCCTCGGGGAGCTGGTGGAGTTCGGGCCGACGCGGGAGATCTTCACCCGCCCCACGGACAGCCGCACCGAGGCGTACATCACGGGGAGGTTTGGGTAGATGGTGCGCGAATCGTTCGAGCGAGAGTTGCGCGCGCTGGAGGGCGAGGTGGTCGCCCTGGGGCGGGCAGTGGGAGAGGCTGTCCGCGGGGCCGTCTACGCACTGCGAACGCGGGACGCCGATCGTGCGGAACGGGTAGACCGCGCCGACGACGACATCAACCGGCGGCGGTTCGACCTCGAGGAGCGGTGCCTGACCGTCCTCGCCACCCAGCAGCCGATGGCGAGCGACCTGCGGTTGCTGACGGCAATCCTCCACATCGCGACGGATCTCGAGAGGATGGGGGACCACGCAGCAGGGGTCGCCCGGCTGGTGATCCGAATGGGCGACGAGCCGTTGATCAAGCCGCTCGTGGACATCCCGCGGATGGCGGACCTCGTTGTCGCTATGCTCGAGGAGGCCTTGGACGCCTTTGTGCGGCGTGACGCAGCCGCAGCCCGGCGCGCGGCGGCGCGAGACGACGAGGTGGACGCGCTTCACGATCAGGTGCATCGCGAGTTGTTCCTGCTCATGATCCAGAACGCGAGTACGATCACCCAGGCCACGTACCTGATGTGGGCAAGCCACGGGCTGGAACGAATCGCCGACCTCGTCACCAACGTGTGCGAACGGGTAGTGTTCGTGGCCCAGGGAGTCTTGGAAGACCTGAACCAGCCACACGGCTGAGCGGAAGGCGGATGACCCAGTACGGACGAGCGCCGCGAGCCGGCGGCGTCGAGGGATGACCAAAGGAGGCAGAAGATGAGGCGGAACATCGTTCTTGGGTTGGTGGCTGTGGTCTTGGGAACATGGTGCGGCGTAGGGGCCGAGCTGGTCGTGGCCGTGTCCACCGAGCCCCCGGGGCTGGATCCCACGACCAACGCCGCTGCAGTGATCAAACTCCTGCTGCACCACAACGTGTACGAGTGCCTGGTGCAGTTCGACGCGCAGGCCAGCCTCCACGGCCAGCTCGCCGCGTCGTGGACCGTGTCCGAAGATGGGATGGAGTACACGTTCTACCTTCGGGAAGGGGTTACGTTTCACGACGGAACACCCTGCGATGGGGAAGCGGTGCGGGCAAGCTTCCTGCGCGCCCTCGACCCCAAGACCGGCCACCCCAACCGCACCTTCTTTTCCTCGATCGCGGAGATCGTTGCCCGCGGGAACACAGTGACATTCAAGCTCCGCTCCCCTTACGCCCCGTTCCTGGCCCTCCTTGCCCTCGGGGACTCGGTTGTGGTCCCCGCCGGGCGGACCGACCTCGCGGTGCGTCCGGTAGGAACGGGCCCGTTCCGGTTCGGGGAGTGGCGCCCGGCGGACCGGCTCATCCTCCACCGCCAAGGGGGGTACTACCTGCCGGACCGGCCACGGGTCGAGCGGGTGGTGTTCCGATTCATCCCTGACCCCGCGGCCCAGCTCGCCGCCCTCCGCGCCGGGGACGTAGACCTGATCACGGAGGTAAGCCCGGAGATCGCGTTCGCATTGGCGGCGAACCCTGCGTTTCGCGTCGTCTCCGGGCCATCGAACGTGGTCCAAGTCATGGCCACGAACACCGCCCGCTCCCCGGTGGACCGGCTAGCGGTGCGACAGGCCCTTGCCCATGCCATCGACCGCCGGGCGATCATTGATCAGGTGTTCTTCGGATTCGGCACCCCGATCGGGAGCCACCTCACCCCCGCCGTGCCTTACTACGCGGACATGACGTGGGTCTACCCCTACGATCCCGTCCGCGCTCGCCATCTCCTCGCCGCCGTGGGCGCCTCCGGCCCCTCCCTGAAGATGGTTCTCCCCAGCAACTACGCCCAGCACGTGCGCACCGGGGAGTTCATCGCGGCCCAGCTCCGGGAGGTGGGGGTCAAGGTTACGATCGAACTTGTGGACTGGAACACGTGGCTCGACCGCGTGTTCGGGAGGGCGGACTATGACCTGACGGTGATCGGCCATATCGGGAGGGCTGACCCCGCCCTCATGCTCACTCCATACGGCGCCGATCGGCTGGACTACTACTTTCGGCGGGGGTGGCGAAGCGAAGAGGTCGAGGTGCTCCTCGCGCGGGGGATGGTGAGCGCCCACCCGGAAGAACGGGCGGAGATCTACCGCCGGGTCCAGGAGATTCTCGCTGTGGAGGCGGTGAACTACTACGTCCAGGACATGGCCGCGATCCACATCCTGCGCAAGGGCGTCACGGGAGTGGAGGTATTCCCGATCTACGTCCTTGACCTCACGACGGTCGAAGCCGGATAGCCCGACGGAACGAGGGGTCAAGGGAGTCCCGCAGTGCGTCCCCGATGAGGTTCAGGCCGAGGACGGCCAGAGCGATGGTCAGCCCTGGAAACACGGCCGGCCAGGGGAAGGAGGGGAAGTAGCTCTGGGCCTCGCGCAGCATCCGCCCCCACGCCGGGGAAGGAGGCTGGACCCCCAGGCGGAGGTAGCTCAACGAGGACTCAGCGAGGAGCGCGGCTCCCAGCGCCACCGTGGCCTGGACAAGGAGGGGAGAGGCGAGGTGGGGGGCGATGTGGCGGACGAGGATCCTCCCCCCCCCTGCCCCTGCCGCCCGGGAGGCGAGGACGAACTCCCTCTCCCGGATCGAACGGACCCCCGCACGGGCGACCCGGGCGAAAAACGGCAGGTTGAATAGGGCCAGCGCGGTCGCGACCCCAAGAAGCCCTGGTCCCCATGCCGCACCGAGGAGGAGGGCCAGGAGGAGGGCCGGAAACGAGAGGACAACATCGACAAGGCGCATCACGACCTCCTCCCCAATCCCTCCGATGTAGCCGGCGAACCCGCCGAGGGCGATGCCCACGGTTCCGCCCCCTGCCACGGCGAGGAGGGCCACGAGGAGCGAAGCGCGACCTCCCACCATGATCCGGCTCAACGTGTCCCGCCCGAACCAGTCCGTCCCGAACGGGTGGCGCAAGCTCGGCGCGGCGAGGCGCTCCGGGCCCAGGGAGAGCGGATCCTGCGGGACCCAGGCCAGCCCCACGAGGACCGGGGAGACGGCCACGAGGAGGCAAATCATCCCTGTCCACAATCCAACGTGGCGCCTCATCGCTCGCGGATCCGCGGGTCAAGGAGCACGTAGCCCAGGTCCACGATCAGGCTAACGACCACCACGAGCCCGGTCACAACCGCCGCGGCGGAAGATAGGAGAGGAAGGTCACGGCCCTCGACCGCGGCCACGGCCAGCCTCCCCAACCCCGGAAGGCCGAATACGTTCTCGACTACCATCGCTCCCCCCACGAGGCGGGCTAGGGCGAGTCCAGCTGAGGTTACCACGGGGATGAGGGCGTTGCGCAGGGCATGAACGGCCACGGTGCGCAGCTCGCTCACGCCCTTGGCGCGGGCCGTGCGCACGTAGTCCTCGCCAAGCACGTCGGCAAGCGACGCCCGGACCATCCGCGCGAGGTACGCGCCCCTGGGGAGGGCAAGAGACAGCGCGGGCAGCACGAGGCTCGCCCAAGCCCGCGACTCGCCCCACCCTGGGAACCCTCCGGCAGGAAGAACCCGCCAGGTCACGGCAAGGAGGCCCACGAGGAGGATTCCGAGCCAGAACTCGGGAATGGCAGTTCCAAGTTGAAGGACGCCCACCGTTCCCACATCCAGCCATCTGCCCACGCGGGTGGCGGCGATCGTTCCCAGCGACAGGGCGAGGAGAAGGGACATCCCAAGCGCCAGGACCGCAAGGGGGAGCGTCACGGAAAGACCGGAGAGGACAAGCGGCCGCACGGGCTGGCGGTAGAGGCGTGACTCTCCCCAGTCACCGGCCAGGAGAGCTCCCATCCACGACCCAAACCGCACCGGCCACGGCGTGTCCAGACCCAACCGGGCCCGCGCCGCCGCGTAGTCCTCCGGGGCGGCATCGGGCCCTACTACCCATCGGGCCGGATCGCCCGGCACGATTTGAACCGCAACAAACACGAGCAACAAAACGATGAAGAGCGTTAGAACTGCTCCTCCCACCCGCCGCAGGACGTGCCCGACCATCGCTCCCCCCGGCCGGGGCCGATCAGCGCTCCTTCAAGGCGGCGTGGGCGGCCGCGAGGCGGGCGATCGGCACGCGGAAGGGAGAGCAGCTCACGTAGTCCATCCCTACTCGGTGACAGAACATGACGCTTTCGGGGTCCCCCCCGTGCTCGCCGCAGATGCCGACCTTGAGCCCAGGCCGGGCTGCCCGGCCGCGGGCGATGCCCAGCGCGATGAGCTCGCCTACCCCGTCTTGATCGATCGTCTGGAACGGATCGGCGGGGACAATCGCGAGCCGCAGGTAGTCGGGGAGGAACCCCCCGATGTCGTCCCGGCTGAACCCAAACGTCATCTGGGTGAGGTCGTTCGTGCCAAAACTGAAGAACTCCACAGCGGCAGCGATCTCCCCAGCCCGCAGGGCAGCGCGGGGGATCTCGATCATCGTCCCAAAGAGACAGGGGAGGTTGTCCAACCCAAACTGGCCCTGCACCTCCCGTCGCACGCGGTCGAAGATCGCCTTCTGATGAATGAGCTCGATCGCGACACTGGTGACGGGGATCATGATCTCCGGGATCGGCTTCTTCCCCGACTTCAGGAGCTCCCCAGCCGCTTCCAGGATCGCCCGGATCTGCATCTCCGTGATCTCGGGGTACGTGATCCCCAGCCGCACGCCGCGGTGGCCGAGCATGGGGTTCGCCTCCCGCAGCCCTTCCACGCGTTTGCGGAGTTTCGGCATTTTGATCCCCAGTTCCTCGGCCAGGCGCGCGAGCTTGGCCTGGTCGTGGGGAACGAACTCGTGCAAGGGGGGATCGAGAAGCCGGATGGTCACCGGACGGCCGTCCATGACGTCGAGGGTCGCCTTCACGTCCGCCTTGACGTGGGGAAAGAGCTCGTCGAGGGCCCGGCGCCGTTCTTCCACGGTCTGGCTTACGATCATCTTCCGGAGGCGGAACAGGGGCTCCTCGCTTCCCTCGCCGTAGAACATGTGCTCGGTGCGAAAGAGTCCGATCCCTTCGGCTCCAAACTTGATTGCCTGCGCTGCGTCTTTCGGGGTATCGGCATTCGTGCGCACCTTCAGCTTCCGGAATCCGTCGGCCCACTGCATCAACCGCACGTAGTAGGGGTTCTGTTCCGGGGCCGCGGGGACGAGGGATAGCGGGTCAAGGTAGACGTGCCCGGATGTGCCATTGAGGCTGATCCAGTCCCCTTCCTTGACGAGCGTTCCCTCCGCGGTGCGGAACGACTTCCCATCGCGTCCGATCTCGATGTCGGAGCAGCCGACGATGCAACACTTGCCCCACCCCCGGGCGACGAGGGCGGCGTGGGAGGTCATCCCCCCCTTCGAGGTCAGGATGCCCTGCGCCTTATGCATCCCGTCTACGTCCTCGGGGGAGGTCTCCTCGCGGACGAGGATCACCTTCTCCCCCCGCGCGGCCCACTCCACCGCGGCCTTGGCCGTGAACACGGCCCGGCCCACCGCCCCGCCTGGCCCAGCGGGAAGTCCTCTCGCGATCGGCCTTGTTGCCTCCTCGGCCTTCGGATCAAGCCGCGGCAGGAGGAGTTCCACGAGCTGAGCTGGGGCCACGCGGAGCACGGCTGTCCGCTCGTCGATCAGCCCCTCGTCGCGCATCTCGACGGCCATCCGCACCGCAGCCCTCCCCGTGCGCTTCCCCGCCCGACACTGGAGCATGTAGAGCTTCCCTTGCTCGACCGTAAACTCGATGTCCTGCATGTCGCGGTAGCGGGCTTCGAGCTTTCCGCGGATAGAGAGGAGCTCCCGGTAGGCTTGGGGCATGACCTCCTCCAGGGTCGCCAGGTGCCGGCTCTGGTCGTTCCGGGAGTGTTCGTTCAGGGGGGCAGGCGTGCGGATCCCCGCGACGACATCCTCCCCTTGGGCGTTGACGAGGTACTCCCCGTAGAACGCGTGTTCCCCTGTCGCGGGGTTGCGGGTGAAGGCGACCCCGGTCGCGGAGTCATCCCCTATGTTCCCGAACACCATGCTCTGCACGTTCACCGCCGTGCCCCAGTCGTCGGGAAGGTGTTCGATGCGACGGTACTCGACGGCGCGCTTCCCCATCCAGCTTACGAACACAGCCCCAATCGCCCCCCACAGCTGTTCCCAAGGATTCTCGGGGAACGGCTGACCTAGGCGCTTCTCGACCTCGTTCTTGAACTGGCCGACGAGCGTCTGGAGTTCGGACGCGGGGATCTCGACGTCGGAGGAGTAGCCGCGCCGCTTCTTCAGCGCCGCGAGCTTCTCATCGAGGATCCGCCGGATGCCCTGCCCCTCTTCTCGTTCGATCCCCGCCGCCTTTTCCATCACCACGTCGGCGTACATCATCATCAGGCGGCGGTAGGAGTCGTAGGCGAACCGCTCGTTTCCGGTTTGGGCGATGAGGCCGGGGAGTGTGTGCGAGGTCAGTCCGACGTTGAGCACTGTTTCCATCATTCCCGGCATTGACCGTCGGGCGCCGGAGCGGATGGAAACGAGAAGGGGGCTCTTGGGATCCCCAAACCGCCGGCCGGTTGTCTGTTCCACCCAAGTCAGCGCTGCCTCGACCTGGGACTTAAGCTCCGCCGGATACGTCCGCCCGTGGGCGTAGTACTGGGTGCACACCTCGGTCGTGATCGTGAACCCCGGGGGAACGGGGATCCCCAAGCGTGCCATGTCGGCGAGGGTTGCCCCCTTCCCGCCCAAAAGATTGGCTTGCTCAACCAATCCTTCGGTCTTATCTCCGCCAAAAAGATACACGTACTTTGCCATCGTTACCCCCGTACAAGCGCCCGCGCGAAGTCCCTCGCCCGGAACGCCTCGAGTTCGTCCAACCCTTCGCCGATCCCGATCCACAGGATGGGGAGCCCAAGCGCGCGCGTGAGGGGGATCACCGCCCCCCCGCGGGCCGTCCCGTCCAGTTTCGTGACCACAAGACCGGTCAGCTCCACCGCTTCGTGGAAGAGCGTGGCCTGGGAGACCGCGTTTTGCCCCACCGTCGCGTCCACGACAAGGAGCCGCTCGTCGGGAGGGCGGCCCAGCACCCGTTCTGCGACCCGGCGCACCTTCCCTAGCTCCTCCATCAACGGGCGCTTCGTCTGCAGTCGCCCAGCGGTGTCGACGAGCGCGACATCGTATCCCGCCGTGCGCGCGTGCTCCAGCGCGTCGTGCACCACGGCCCCGGGATCGGCGCCGGGGCGATGGGCCACGGTTTCCACACCGACCTCGTTCCCCAGCTCCACGAGCTGGTCGATCGCCGCGGCGCGGAACGTGTCCGCAGCCACAAGAAGCGGCTTCGCCCCATCCCGCACAATCCGATGGGCAACCTTGGCCACGGTGGTCGTCTTCCCCGAGCCGTTGACCCCCACGAACAGGATCACCGCCGGCCGGCAAGAGGGTAGGGCGAAGGTCCGTTCCGCGCCCGACAGGGCGCCGCGCAGCGCGTCCTCAAGCGCCGCCTCCACTGCTGACCCATCCGAAGCCTGGGCCAAGCGCGCCTGGACCTGGGCCACGACCTCCGCCGTGCTCTCCGGCCCCACATCGGCCGAGAGGAGGACTTCCTCTAGTTGTTCCGCGATCTTGGTCCCGCGGGGGGCGCCGTCGGCCAGAGGGCCGAGCAAGGCATTCCGCGTCCGGGCCAAACCTTCCTTCAGTCGTTCCCAGGCCGTGATCCGTTCCTCGTTCATCTTCTTAGGCTCTGGGGAGCCGGCCGCTACATCTCCTCGGGCGCGGACACCCCGAGGATGGAGAGGCCGCGGCCGAGGACGAGCTTGAGCCCTCCAAGGAGGGCGAGCCGCGCCGGCGTCGCGTCTTGTCCAAGGATCCGGACGCTGTCGTAGTAGAGATGGAAGAGTTTTCCTAGGTTTTCCAGGTGCTCGCAGAGGAGGTGGGGGGCGAACTCGCGGGCCGCCGTCCGCACCACATCGGGGAACCGATCAAGTTCCTTAATGAGAGCAAGCTCCCGAGGGAGGGTCAGGGGCGAGAAGTCCACCGCGCAGAGGGTGGAGGGCGCCTCCCCATGCTTCGCGGCCTCGCGGAAGAGGGAGGCGATGCGGGTATGAGCGTACTGTGTGTAGTAGACTGGGTTCTCCATGCTCGTGTCCTGGGCGAGGGCGAAGTCAAACACGAGGTGGCTTTGGGGCTTGCGCATGACCATGAAGTAGCGGGCGACATCGCGGCCCACTTCGGCCACGAGGTCCTTCAAGCGCAGGAACCGTCCGGCGCGGGTGGACATGCGCTGGACCCCTTCTTCGCCCCTGATCGTCACGAACTGGTGGAGGCAGTAGCGGAGGAACCCGTCGGGGAGCCCGAGGAGGTGGAGGGCAAGCTGGACGTGACGCTGCTCGTCCACGTGGTCCGCCCCCTGGACGTCCACAACAAGGTCGAACCCACGCTCCCTCTTCTCAAGGTGGTAGGCGATGTCCACGAGCGTGTAGGTGGGAGTTCGGTCGGAGCGGACGAGAACCACGTCCCGCGCGAGCCCGTTGCGCATACTGGCGAGCCATACCGCGCCGTCCTTTTCGTACACCGCGCCCTGAGCCTGAAGGGCCGCGAGTGCCTGCTGGACCCATCCCTGGCGGTGAAGGTCGCCCTCTTTGGTCCACACGTCGAACCGCACGCCGAGCGCTGCGAGGTCCTCGTGGATCATCGCCATCATCCGCTCGATGGCCTCGTCCCGGAACTGAAGGCGGGTGGCATCGTTCCACTGGGGGTACCGGTCGCCCCATCCCTGGGCGAGATCCTCCCCAATCGGGACAAGGTACTCCCCGTGGTAGCCGTCCTCGGGAACGGGTTCTGCCTCGCCCAGCGCCTGGCGGTAGCGGGCCCAGAGGGACCGGGCGAGGAGGTCCATCTGCCGGCCTTCGTCGTTCAGGTAGTACTCGCGCGTCACCTCCCATCCCCCCTGAGCGTAGAGCTCGGCGAGCACATCCCCGAGCGCCGCCTGACGCAGGTGGCCGATGGTGAGGGGGCCGGTGGGGTTTGAGGACACGAACTCAATCTGAACGGACTTCCCTTTCCCGTCGTCCCCTCGTCCGTACGCTTCCCCGTCGGCAAGGATGCGTCGCAACACGGCGTGAAGGGCTCGGGGGTGGAGGGTGAAGTTGACGAATCCCCCCACCGGTTCAACCTTGAGGAACTCCGAATGGCCGGCGAGGCGGGAGGCCAGCTCGGCCGCGATCTCCGCCGGCGGGGAGCCCTGCGCACGGGCAAGAACGAACGCCACCCGCGTCGCTAGGTCCCCGTGCTCCGGCCGGGCAGCACGGTCCACAGGAACATCAGGCGGGACGGGCCCCCCTCCGGCAGCAATGGCCTCGACAATGGAGGTCCGGACCAGGTCTTCTAGCCGCATTACCGCTCGATCACGAACCGCATGCCGGTCTTGACCTCGCCGCCGATCTCCACGTCGATGAAGCCGGGGACGACCTTGACCTCCACCTCCCCTTCCCGCTCCACGAGCCGACGGGCGATGGCGATCGCCTTGATCGTCTGGTTCACGGCCCCCGCGCCGACGGCGAGCGCCTCGACGATGCCGGCCGATTCAAGCGCCCCGGCGATGGCCCCGGCGACCGCATTGGGGTTGGACGTAGCTGCGACCTTGAGGGTCTCCATGCTTGCCTCCTCGTTTGCCCTCGCTAGGGGGTCTCCGTCGAACGTTGCCGCGTCGGAGGATTCTAGCGAAGCTTCGGGCAGGGAACAACGGCATCCGGGCTCGGGCTGCCGGCGGGAGGAACGGGAATGGGCTACGCTCAGAGCATGGCGCGGTGGATCCTCCACGTAGACATGGACGCGTTCTTCGCCTCCGTGGAGCAGCTGGACCGCCCGGAGCTTCGCGGCCAGCCGGTGGTCGTGGGCGGTCTGGGGCCGCGGGGCGTGGTCTCCACCGCATCCTACGAGGCGCGGGCGTTCGGCGTTCACTCCGCGATGCCGATCGCCAAGGCGCGCGTCCTGTGCCCGCACGCCGCGTTCCTCCCCCCGCGGTTTGCGCGGTACGAAGAGGTGGCTGCCATGATCCAGGAAATCTTAGGTTCGTTCAGTCCGGCGGTGGAGCCTTTGTCGCTTGACGAGGCGTTTGTAGATCTCACGGATACCGAGCGCCTTCACGGGCCTGTGGACCTCACTGCGCGGGCGATTCATCACCGCATCCGGTCGGAAACCGGGCTTCCCTGCTCCGTGGGCCTAGCCCCCAACAAGCTCCTTGCCAAGCTCGCCTCCGAGGCAGCCAAACCCGGGGGGGTGTACGCTATCCACGAAGGAGATGTGGAGGGGTTCCTCTCTCCGCTCCCCGTGCGTCGGCTGTGGGGGGTAGGCCCGCAGACGAGCCGCAGGCTTGCCGAACAGGGGGTGTACACGGTGGGAGACCTACGCCGCGTGGAGACAAGCCTCCTTGGCTCGTGGTTCGGGCCCGCAACCGGTGCCCATCTCTGGCAGCTGGCCCATGGGATCGACGATTCGCCCGTTCACTCCGCGCGAGACGCGAAGACGATTTCCCAGGAGGTAACCTATCCTGAGGACCTGTTCCTGGAGGAGGACGTCGCCCGAGCGGTGAGGCAGCTAGCGTTGGCTGTGGCCGCCCGCCTGAACAAGGAGGCGCTCCTTGCCACAACGGTGCGGGTCAAGATCCGGTGGTCAGACTTCACCACCCGCACCCGCCAGGTGCGCTTGCCCGAGCCCACCGATCATCCCGTGCTCATCGCCGCCGAAGCGGCCGCCCTCCTCAAGCGGGGCGAGGTCCACGCCGAGGTCGGGGTGCGGCTCCTTGGGGTCGGCCTGGCTGGACTTGTGCCCGCGACGTTCCGCCCAGCGCACCTCTTCATCCCCTCCGCACTCGGCACGGCCATGCACGACGTGCGCTCCCAATACGGAGCGCGTTCCCTGTCGCTGGGGTTCCTAGGCGAGCTGCCCGGCTCGCGGGAGGATGGTATACTGGATCGGGGTGGCGAGGGGTGATGACAGGAATGAGATGGGTCGGCGTCGCCTTGGCTGCGTTGAGCGTGGCCAGCGGGGTGGGGGAGGTCGATCTTTGCAGCTACCGCACCCCGACCACGGAGTTCCTCCAGGGGAAGGTGTCGTTCTTCTACCAACACGTGGACGAGCCGACCACGGCTGGGTTGACCGTGAGCTCGGGCTGGCTCTCGTTTGACGCCCGCCGTCAGCACGACAGCGCGACCGCAGGGTTCACCCTCACCGGCGGCGGTCGGTTACGCTTCCGCAACGTGGCCCTGGTCCAAACGGAGGTGGGGGCAAGCGGAGCGGTACGCCAGTACCTGGCAACGGATCGCCCGTTCTATGCGTTCGGGGGGCTCGACGCCGCCTTTGACACGACCTACCCCCAGCCGCGCGTGGAGGCCCAGGCAGGACTCGGAACCGGCCGCTTCTACAACGTCACGCCGCTGGCCAAAGCTCTTCAAATCGACGAAACGCTCTTTCGAAGGCGGGCCATCCCTATTCCCCTTTCCGACGGTGTGCTCCGAGAAGTTGCCGGTGCAGTTGGGGAGGGCGGTTCGGTTGAGGAACGCGTGGCCAGCGTCGTCCCCCTCATCGAACAGTTCCTGGGCGAGCAGGGCCTGGCGCCGAAGCTGGACCCTTCAGCGGTGCTAGCCGTGGAGGAGGTGATCTCCCAAGCAATACAGGAAAGGTACTGCGGGTGGACTGCGCAGGCCGGGATCGCGTACGAAATCTTTGACCCCAGGGGGGGACCGCGGGATCTTCTCTTCTCGCTGGCGCTCGACGCGGCGGTGCCCGCGGGCGCTGACACCCAGCTCCTTCTCCGCTCGAAGATCGCTGGCCCCTACGGGCTCACCGATCAGTACACCCTCACCCTGGAAGCAACGCTTGAAACGAGGGTCAACGACATGATCAACTTCTCGACCCGATACACCTTGTTCCACGACAAGCCCCGCGGGCAGCTTCCGGCGGGGACCCAGTCCGCCGTGTTCCAATTCGAGATCAGCTGGGGGTGGGTGGGGTTGACCGTGCAGCTGGAGTTCTCGAAAGTGGCCGAGGCCCCGGCGTGGAAGCAGAGCCTCGTCGTTACATCCACCGCGTACCTATGGTAGGACGCTGGCGAGCGGCACTTACATGGCCGCTTGAGGTCTATCAGCGGGTCGTGTCCCCTTTCCTCCCCCCGCGGTGCCGGTTTCACCCGTCGTGCTCGGAGTACACCCGGCAGGCCCTAGTTCGGTACGGCCTCCTCCGGGGAGGGGGCCTTTCGCTGCGTCGCCTTGTCCGCTGCGGACCGTGGCACCCTGGGGGCCACGACCCCGTACCCTAGCGGGAAAACTCCTCGCGCGCCTGCCGGGCAAGGGCGGGGTCCGTCCAGAGGTCTAGGCACACCGCAGCCAACGCCTTGGCGGCAGCAAGCATCGCCTCTCTGGCCGGCGCGCTTTTCGCGGCCTCGCAGAACGTGCGGGAGTGGCCAGGGATCGTGCCCGGGCCGATGCGGATGTAGGGGTGAATCGCGGGCACTTCCCACGACACGTCACCCATGTCCGTGGACCCGAGCCCTCCCTGCGGCACCTCCAGCGGGTACCCCAGGGCCGCGATGTGCCGGGTGAACGCCCCCGCGAGGGCCTTGTTGGGCCGCATCGCCTTGTAGGCATGCCCTGACATCCGGAAATCAAGCGTTGCGCCCGTGGCGAGCGCTGCCCCTTCCGAGCAGTGCCTGAGCTTCTCCACGAGTTCATCGCGGTACCCGTTTTCGGCTGCTCGCACGTAGAACCGGGCTGCCGCGTGTTCGGGCACGATGTTGGGCTTGACGCCACCGTGGGTGATGATCCCGTGGATGCGGGCCCCATCGCGGATGTGCTGGCGGAGGGCGTTGAGGCCGATGAACGTCTGGATCACGGCGTCGAGGGCGTTGACCCCTTTGTCGGGCTCGGACGAGGCATGGGCCGCTACCCCGTGGAACGCGATCTCAACCTCGGTGATGGCGAGCGACCCCCGCTCGGCGAGGGTCTGATCCGCGGGGTGGACCATCAGGGCGGCATCCAAGCTCCGGAATAGTCCTGCCTGGATAAGCTTGATCTTCCCTCCCCCTCCCTCCTCGGCCGGTGTTCCGAGGACGACGAGGGTCCCGGGGAGCTCCCGCTTGAGCGGGGCAAGGCCGAGGGCCGCGCCCACCGCGATCGCGGCGATGAGGTTGTGGCCGCAGGCGTGCCCGAGCTCGGGGAGGGCATCGTACTCCGCGAGGAGGGCCACCCGTGGGCCGGGGTTCTCCGCGGGGTGGAGGGCACGGAACGCCGTGACCATTCCACCCACGCCTCGTTCGACGACAAACCCGGCCTCGCCAAGCGTCTCGGAAAGCCACGCCGCGGCCCGGTGCTCCTCGAACCCAAGCTCGGGATGGGCATGAATCCGCAACGCAAGGTCCCATAGCTTGGGCCCCAGCTCGTCAACCTTCTTCCAGACGCGGTCCGTCATCGTCCTGTTCCCGCCGGGACAGGGACCTGCTTGCGGATCCAGGCCAGGGCGGCGTCGAGTACCGGGTCCCCGGGGTCGTCGTCCTTGCGCTCGACGAGGATGTCGGGGGTCAACCCCACGTCCTGAACGCTCTGCTTGTTCGGGGTGAGGTATTCCGCAGTGGTGAGTTTGATCGCCCCTCCATCGGAAAGCCGCATCACGATCTCCTGGACCAGGCCCTTCCCGAACGTGGGGCTACCGATGAGGACGCCCACCTTGTAGTCCCGAATCGCCCCGGCCATGATCTCCGCCGCCGAGGCCGTCCCCTTATTGACAAGGACCGCGAGCGGGAGGTTGGGAAGGCTGTTGCCCCGCGAGCGGTAGGAGCGCTCCCCAAACGACGGCCCGCGGGTGATGACGATGACCCCTCGGTCCACGAAGTAGCTCGCGGCTTCCACTGCCGAGGACAGGATCCCGCCGGGGTTCCCGCGGAGGTCGATCACCAAGCCGGCGAGTTCCGTGAGGGGGAACGAGAACAAGGCCTTCCCCAGGAGGCCCGGGGTATCGAAGTCAAACCGTAAGATCCGGACATACCCGACCTTCTCCGCCGCCCGGTACTCGCTCCGCACGGCTTCGATTTGGATCCGTTGGCGGACGAGGGGGATCTCTTTCACTGTCCCGTCTTCTCGCCCGATCGTGAGGATCACGGTCGTCCCTGCCGGACCGCGGATGCGAGACGAGGCCTTCTCCAGGGTCCACCCTTCGGTGGACTCACCATTCACAGCCTGGATCCAGTCCCCAGAGCGGACCCCCCCCGCTTCCGCTGGGGTCCCAGGGAACGCCGTCACCACCGTGATTCGTCCGCTTCGGAGGGTGATCTCGATCCCCACCCCGGAGTACTCCCCGGACAGGGAATCCTGCCACGCCGTGTATTCCTCGGGCGTGAAGAACGTAGAGTAAGGGTCTTCCAGGGCATCGATGGCCCCCTTAATCGCTCCGTGGAGAAGCTGGGTGTCGGAGACCTGGTCGGATCGGTAGTAGTAAGAGCGGATGACCTGATAGATCTGGCCAAGGGGGGAGAACAGGACATCGCCCGGGCCCACACCCACGGCGAGCACGCTCACAAACACGAGCACCAGCAGCAACTTCCGCGCCATCGCGATCACCTCACTCCAATGTTTCGGGCGAGCTCCAGGAACGCCGACCCAACCAGCTTTGGGCATCCCGCCAGGGCCTCACCCAGGGGAATCGCCACCACGTCTTGCCCGCGCAGGGCGGTCATCACATCGTACCGGCCGGCGAGGGCGAGCTCCACCGCGGCCACCCCGAACCGGGTTGCTAGCAGGCGATCAAACGGCGTGGGGGCCCCGCCCCGCTGGAGGTAGGAGAGCACGGTCACCCGCGGGGTCAGGGGGAGTCCTACCTTCTCTAGTTCGGAGGCAAGCCAGTACCCCACCCCCCCGAGCTGAGTGTGCCCGAACGGATCCACTCGCCCCTCTTGGGCCACCTGCTTGCCCCCCAGCTCCACCGGGCGCGCCCCCTCAGCGACGACGATGATCGAGAACCGGCGGCCTGCCTCCAGACGCTGGCGAAGGGCGTCCGCCACCGCCTGGACCGAGAACGGCTCCTCCGGGGCCAGCACCACGTCTGCTCCACCGGACAAGCCGCCCAGGACCGCGATCCAGCCAGCGTCCCGACCCATGACTTCCACGATGAGGGCCCGGTGGTGGGCATGGGCCGTCGTGTGGAGACGGTCCAGGGCGTCGGAGACCACGGAAAGAGCTGAATGGAACCCAATTGCGTGGTCTGTCCCCCCGACGTCGTTGTCGATCGTTTGCGGGATCCCGACCGCGTTCGCCCCGTACGGAGCCAGGCGGTGGGCTACACCGAGGGTGTCGTCCCCTCCGATTGCGACCACGGCATCGATCTTATAGCCTCGAAGGCTTTCTAGGATCCGGTCTACCTTCGCGGTCGGCCGCCACTCCCCTGTCCCTGGATCCTTGTCAAACGGGTTCGTACGCGAGGTCCCGAGGATCGTCCCCCCGACGTGGAGGATGCCGGTCACCTCGGTGCGGCCTAGGGGCACGAAATCTCTCTCCACCGCTCCGCGCCATCCGTCGCGAATCCCCATCACCTCGACCCCTGCGCGGTGCGCCCGGCGGACGATGGCGCGGATCGCGGCGTTGATCCCCGGTGAGTCCCCCCCACCTGTCAGAACACCGATCCTCTTCAGCTCAAGCATAGAGCGATTTCCCCCCTGACCCGACCTGGGCGATCATCTCCGCCGCGACGGCGTGAATCGCCTGCTGGATTTCCTTTCCCACAACCCGCGGGTCAAACAGCTTCTTGTTTGGCCGCCAGTCGCCGCCCTGGGCATCGAAGGTGATTGGATCAAAGGCAACCCCGGCGGGAGGGAGGAATTCGGCCTTGTTCTTGATGAAGATCTCCGCCGCAGCGTGGGCGGAGAGGTACTGGTAGGTTGTGTCCTTGTTCACCTTGCGCACCCCGGCCTGGATGAGGGTTTGCACTTGATCTGCCGAAAGCCCGGACGCCCCGTGAAGGACGAGCGGACGTGAGAGGTGGGCCTTCTCCAGCCGCGCGTCGATCGCTCCAGCCAGGTCCGGCCGGAGCTTGAGTTCGCGGCCGACGGAGACACCGTGTTCGGTCCCCACCGAGATCGCCAGGAGGTCAACGCCGGTCTCCTGGACGAATTGGAGGGCCATTTCGGGATCGGTGTAGAGGGCTTCGTCGGAGGCAACGTCGTCCTCGGCCCCTTTGATCTGGCCTAGCTCCCCTTCCACGAGGACCCCGTACGGCCGAGCAAGCTCGACCACCGCTCGTGTGGCGCAGACGTTATTCTGAAACGGGAGCGCTGAGGCGTCAATCATCACCGATGAACAGAGCCCTTCGGCGAGGGCCGGGCGGATGATGGCGTCCACATGGTCAGGGGTCACGTGGTCGAGGTTCACGAACACGCCGATCCTGGCCTCGGCGGCGAGCGCCTGGACGTAGCGGACGAGCGCCCGCAACCCGGCCAAGGATTTCCCTCCCCCGGCGAACTTCGCCGCTCCCACCGTGATCTGGACGAGCAGATCGCTTCGGGCGGCCTCGTAGGCGGCGAGGATCCCCAAGAGAATGTTGGGCTCGGCGATGTTGTTCCCGATGAGGGCGAAGCGCTCCGCCTTCGCCCGGCGGTACACCTGAGCTAGCTCTTCCCCTCCAAGGTAAGGTATGAGTCCTCCTCGACCAGTTAGAACCGCGCCTCCTTGGGGAGAACCACGATCCCCCCTTCGGTCACGGTGAACCGGCTCTGGTCTTGGTCGAGATTGTAGCCGATGGCCTCCCCGGGTGGGATGCGGACTCCCTTGTCCACGATCGCCCGGCGGACCCGCGCCTCCCGGCCGACGTCTACCTCGGAAAGAAGCACCGAGTCCTCAACGGTGGCGAAGCTATTGACGCGCACCCCCGGGGAGAGGACGGACCGCACGACGCGGGACCCAGACACGATGCAGCCTGGGGAGAGCAGCGAGCTCACCGGGGACCCGGTCCGGCCTGGCTCCTCGTGCACCGTTTTCGCCGGCGGCCACGGCTCATGGTAGGTACGAATCGGCCACTGCCGGTCGTAGAGGTTGAACTGGGGGGTGATCGCGACAAGATCCATGTGCGCTTCCCAGTAAGCGTCCACGGTGCCCACGTCGCGCCAGAACGGCGTAGGATTTCTGTTGGCCCGTTCGAACGGGAACGCGACCACCCGGTCCTCCCCGATCATCCGGTTGATGACGTCCTTGCCGAAATCGTGGGACGAATCGGTGCTTGCCGCGTCCTCTTCCAGCCGTCGGGCGAGGACTTCGGGCCGAAACACGTAGATCCCCATCGAGGCCAGGCATGCTCCCGGGTCGTCAGGGGACGGGGCAGGCTCGGGAGGCTTCTCCTGGAACCGGAGGACGCGCTGCTCCCCGTCCACGACGAGCACCCCCAGTTGCCCCGCTGCAACAGCCCGAGAGACCGTGAGCGTGGCCACGGTGAGGTCGGCTCTCTTCTCCTCGTGGAAGTCAAGCATGACCCGGTAGTCCATCTTGTACACGTGGTCCCCGGCGAGGATGAGGATCGCGTCGGGCGCCCCTCCTTCGGCGGCGAACCGCTCCACCGAGTACCAGTTTTGATAGATCGCGTCCGCGGTCCCGAGGTACCAGTGGTCGGCGATCCGCTGCTGGGGAGGGACGGTGGTGATGAACTCCCCCACCGCCGGTGAGAAGATCGCCCACCCGCGGTGGATGTGGCGCTCAAGCGAGAGCGACTTGTACTGGGTGAGGACGAAGATGTGGCGAAGCCCGGAGTGGAGGCAGTTCGTGAGGGTGAAGTCGATGATCCTATACAGGCCAGCGAACGGAACCGCGGGCTTCGCCCGGTCCTGGGTCAAGGGCTGGAGGCGCTCTCCCCGCCCGCCCGCCATCACGAACGTCAGTACCTTGCGCACCGTTCCCCCCCTCGGCACTCTCGGTCCCCCGTACTTTACCACGACCCCAAACGGCGGGGCAGTGACGATCTACAGCGCGAGGCTCGCAGGGACAGGACGGCCGATCTCCACGTAGACCTGAGCGACGTGGCCGCGGAACAGGCGGTCGAATACGGGCTCGTGCGGCGCGGAGTGGTGGGGCCCGTACCACCAGAACCAGTCGCTCCCCTCCGCCACGAGGAGGTGGTCCCGCGCCCGCTCTCGGGCGGAGGAGCTGGGGCAAGCCGCAGCCGCCCGGCGGGCGGTGCATAAGAGGGACCAGGCTTCGTTTTGCCTGAGATGGCCGATCCAGGTCCGGAAGTCGGCGTCGATCCACGACCCCGACCACAGGTCGCGGAGCACGGTTTCTACCTCAAACCGGCCGATGTAGCCCGAGACCGTGGTGGGGATGAGGCTGGTCTCTTCGCGAAAGCGGCCGTAGAGGGCGTCAAAGAACGGCTGGCCGTTGCGGTCGTAGAAGTCCCACGCGTTCTCCCCGTCCATGGCGATGAGGACGAGGGGCGGGTTTGCCCCCTGCCACGCTGCGCCGACCGCCCGGAGGCGGCGGATGAGGTCGGCCGCTGCCTCCTCGGCCGGCCAGCGGTGGCAGTCGAAGCTGATCAGGTTCGAGAGGTACGTGTCGCGGAACAGGATGAGAAGGTCGCCCGAGACGGTGGGGAACCGCCACGGCCGGTAGAGATCTTCGGGGGAAGGCGGCCGGCCAAGCGAGCGGGCGAGGATTTCCCCGTCGGCGGCGATCCAGCGCACTCCGGCGCGGGCGAGCAGTTCGGCTGCCTCCGGGCTCACCGCCCCTTCCGCCGGCCACATCCCCAGCGGCCGATCCCCGAACACGAGGGCGTGATGCCGGAGGGCGCGGTCCACCTGCTCCTGCGCGTCGTCCGGGGAGGAGAACGGGGGGACTGGGTCCTCCGGCTGCGCGCGCCGAGCCACGGAGGTGTCAATAAGAAGGGGAAGAATCGGATGGTAGAACGGCGTCGTGGTAAGCTCGATCAGCCCCTTCTCCGCAAGCCCGCGGTATCGGGGGAGGACCTCTCCGAGGAGGCGGCGATGGAGGTCGAGAAGTTCTTCCAGATCTCCGTCCGTGAATCGTCCCCGGGAAGCGAGTGCCTTCAGGGCCGGGTCCGCATCGAGGACCGACTGCGCTATCCAGGAGAGGAGGAACCATCCCCACAACGTCCGCTCCCCCTCCGGGCGTGTGGCCTCCGCGCGCAGGCGATCGAGATCTGGGGTCGGGAACCCTCGGCGTGAAAGGGGGAGCGGGGCTGCGCCCGAGAGGAGGTCCCGGCGTGCGTCGTCCGTCGCCGTGGAGGGCGAGTAGCCATCGCTCAGAGTCCCGGCGGCGTAGCAGCGAAGCTGCTCGGTGAGGCAGGGGGTGAAGTTCACGGTGACCGGCACGTTCCCGCGGGAGATGAACGAGGCCATGTCCGTGTAGTCCTTTGTCGTCCGCAGACGGGTCCACGGGAGGAGGTTGACCGTGGTGCCCGGAAGAGCGTACCACGGCTGGTGCATGTGCCACAGGAACGCGACGTAGACCTCGGACGCCATGGGGGCGTGATCGTACCCAAGCTCTTCGTTCCGGCAAGCCGGATCCGCGAAGGGAGTTGGAGCTTTCGTTACGACACGCGGCACCCCCCCCGCTTCACGTTCGCGACGAGGCTTTCGCGGAGAGGACAGGGGCGAGGTGCGTTCAGCCGCCGCCGGCGGGCGGTGTCGGGCCGGGCGCAGGGATCACCTGTCGGACAACTCGACGGGATCGGGTGGACAAAGCATCCGCAAAAACAAGGTGGGAGCGGTTGCTCCCACCGTCCCGCGAGCCTGGGGCTGTGCTACCGGCACTTCCGCATCGCCATCCGCTCGAAAAACCCACAGGCTCGGGGCATGGCGCCCAGTCGGCCCGCCGGCCCACCGGCCCGGCCGCGGAGGAGCGCGAGCTGATCGCGGGTGATCTTCCCGTCCCTGATCGCCTGCTCGAACACCGCGCGCAGTGCCTGGCGGGACTCGATCCGCTCTTTCATCGCTTGGGCCTGCTCTTCCGTGATTCGGCCCGCGGCGACCGCCTCGTCCATCATCTCCAGCCGGGCCTTATCAAACGCCGCCACGAGGTCCTCCACCTTCACCCCGAGCTCAGTCGCCACCTTGGCGAGGAACCGCTCCCGCGGTGAGGACGCCGCCTCGGTGCTGGTCTCGCCCACCACCACGAACGCCACCGTCGCCGCGGCAACGGCCGCAAGAAGCACGGCTAGCCAGACCTTCGTTCGCCTCGTCATGTTCCACCTCCTTTCTCTCAGATGCAGACACACGTAGTCTATCCATAACACGTCCCCTGTGGAGCCTTAGGGCCAGAGGTGTGGCGAGATTATGGAGGCACCCCCTGGCCTGCGGAGGCAGGTTCAGGAACCGACGAAGCGGGCGAGGGCGTCCTCGGCGGGGGCACCGGCCTGGACGAGCTCTTCCACCTCGGAGGCGATATCCGGAGCCCCGAGCAGGATCGCCCCCGCAAGCTCCCCTTCCTTCCCCAGGACGAGCTTCACGTACCTTCCTATTGCGGGGTCAGCGCGGCGCAGTTCCCGGTGCGGTCCGCCCCTGGGCTGGGTATCCCCAAGGCACAGGAGGTCCACCCCCGCCACGTTGAGCTTGTTCGTCGGGGTCGTGCCTGCGTACCGAGCGGTCTCCGGCCGAAGCATGTTCCGCGCCGCGACCTCGGCCTGCTCCCGCGCCGCGGGGATGATCCCGTAGGTGCGGCCCCGCCACGCGGCGACATCGCCAGCGGCGTAGACGTCGGGCGCGGTCGTCGCGAGGTGATCGTCCACGATCACCCCGTGGTTCGTAGCCAAGCCAGCGGCGGCGGCAAGCCCAATCCGGGGCTGAATCCCCGCGGAGATGACGACGAGCCCAGCCGCGACCTCCTCTCCCGTGGAGAGGCGCACCGCGGAGGTCTCGTTCTCCCCAAGGATTGAGGCGGTGGTCGCCCCGACGCGCGCCGTGATCCCCTGCTGGGAGAGGATCGCTGTGAGCACTTCTCCCCCTTCCCGATCGAGCTGGCGGGGGAGGAGCCATGCGCCCCGCTCGATCAGGGTCACGGCCAGGCCGAGGTCGTGGAGAGCCCGCGCGGCCTCGATCCCCAGCCACCCCCCTCCGACCACGGCCGCCGCGGCGACCCCCTTCGCCCGCGTGCGGATCCGCTCGACATCGGCAGCCGAGCGGAGGGTGTACACGCCTTCCTGTTCCACGCCCGGGATCTCGGGCACGGCCGCGGCCGCTCCGCAGGCAAGGAGGAGCCGCTCGTACCCCCAAGTCTCCCCAGTGGCACACCTCACCTGACGCGCCCCGAGGTCGAGCTCTACCGCTGGCGATCCTGAGAGGTACCGGATCTTCCGGTGCTCAAACCACGCCCGGGGATAGGGGGTGATCTCGGCGAGGGTCTTCCGGCCGGCGAGGACGTCGGTCAGCCCGGGGCGGATGTAGTGGGGGAAGGGCTCGGCTTCGATCACCACGATCTCGTGCTTCGGGTCAAGCGCACGCAGGGTCCGCGCCGCGGTGACCCCGGCGAGCCCCCCGCCCACGATGAGAAACGCCATCAGCCGACGAGCTCGAACATGTCCTTTGGGGCACCACACTCCGGGCAGACCCAGTCCTCGGGGAGATCCTCAAACGCCGTTCGGGAGGAGATCCCCTGGCTAGGGTCGCCCTTCGCCGGATCGTAGATCCACCCACACACGGTGCATTCCCACTTTTCCATTGTGTACCTCCGAAAACAAGGTTGGGCCATTATAGCGATCGAGGGGTGCAGGAGAGGGTATAAGCCCTTCCGGCCTGGGGTGATGCATAGCGCAAGCACCGTACCATAGACCCCGAGCATGGGCGATCTCTGGGTACGGGGAGGAACGCTCGTAGGAGGGGGGCCGGCGTGCGCCGGGACGGGGGATCTTCTCATCCGCGATGGAGGTATCGCCCAGATCGGGGAGCGGCTCCGAGCTTCCAGGGGAGCGACCGAACTCCCCGCGGCGGGCCTGTACGTGGCTCCCGGGTTCATCGATCTCCACGTTCACGGCGGAGAAGGAGCCGACTTCTCCCACGGCGACCCCGACGCGGCACGGAAGATCGTGGCGTTCCACGCTCGCCACGGAACGACCGGGCTCCTCGCCTCGATCGTCCCCGGGCCGATCGAAGGGATGCGCCAGGCGATCGCGGCGACCGCCGGCGTCCCGGGTGTCCTTGGGGTCCACCTCGAGGGGCCGTTCCTGAACCCGGAGAAGGCAGGCGCCCTCGATCCCCAATGGTTTCTTCCTCCAAGCCGGAAGGCGTTCCACAAGCTCGTGGCCGGGTTCGAGCCCCAGGTCAAGGTCGTCACGCTCGCCCCCGAGCTTCCCCAGGCCCTCGACCTCATTGCGGAGATCCAGGCGATGGGGGCGGTGCCGGCGATCGGCCACACCGCCGCGACCTACGACGAGGTGCGGGCGGCGGTGGGGCGAGGGGCGCGTCACCTCACCCACCTCGGGAACGCGATGTCCGGGCTCCACCACCGCGCGCCCGGCGCGGTGGTGGCAGCTCTCGAATCCTCGACCACCCTGGAGCTAATCGCCGATGGAGTCCACCTCCACCCGGCGGTGATCCGACTCCTCGTCGGGCTCCTCCGCGGAAGAGGGGAGCTTCACCGCCTATGCCTCGTGACCGACGCGACCGCGGCCGCGGGGATGCCCAACGGCACCTACCGGCTTGGGGACCAGGAGGTCCACCTGCAGGGCGGAGAAGTGCGCCGTGGCGACGGAACCCTTGCCGGCTCGGCGTTCACCCTGGACGCGGAGGTGCGAAACGCGATCCGATTCGCGGACCTTTCGCTAGAGGAGGCCATTCCGTTCGCTTCCGCCAACCCCGCGCGCGTCCTTGGGATCGCCCACACGAGAGGAGCCCTCGCTGTGGGAACGAGAGCTGACCTCGTTCTCCTCGGCCTTGACCTCTCGGTTTGGGCCACGGTCTACGGGGGAGGGGTCGTGTTCCACCGCGATGGGGCCTCTCCGACGCAGACGGGAGACCCTTTGCTAGCGTAGTCGCAA